>JABDLI010000175.1 GCA_013003065.1 Phycisphaerales bacterium
GTCCGTGTCCGTGTCCGCGTCCGCCTCCGCGTCCGGGTCCGCGTCCGTGTCCGTGTCCGTGTCCGCCTCCGCGTCCGGGTCCGCGTCCGTCTCCACGTCCGCTCCGATGCCCAGGTCCACCTCCACCACCACCACTCCCGTTTCCCCACCCCAACAAGCTCCCCGCCCGAGTTCGCCGGACCGGAGCCACTACCATGGACCGAGGACGAGCCGTTCGCCGGAGGCACGACATGGACCGGGCGCTTCATTCGCGCAGCTCTCGCCGTCGGATCAGCCGAGGCGTGGCTTTCGTCGCGGTGCTCGCGGCCGTGGTCAGCAGCAGCGTCGGACAGGAGACGCCTCCGTCGCGGTCGTTCGAGCCGACACCGGAGGAACGGGCATGGCTCGAGGCTCATCCCACGCTCCGGCTGGCGGCGTACGCGAACTACCCACCCGCCCAATTCGTCGATGAGCGGGGGCGGCAGGTCGGTCTCGCGGGCGACTATGTTACGCTCGTCGCCGAGATGCTCGGCGTGCAGATCGACCACGTCCCGGTGTACAACTGGGAGCTCGTTCTGCAGCAGGCGCGATCACGGGAGACCGACGTCATCGCGTTGGCCGCGCGAACGCCGGATCGCGAGGCGTACCTCGCGTTCACCGAACCGTACCTCGAGCTGCCCGCGGTCATCATCGCGCAGGACAGCGTGGAGGAGACGCTCGGCCCGGAAGATCTGATCGGGCTCCGCGTTGCGGTGCCGGCCGGGTACGCGGTGCACGACTATCTCCTCGAGCACTACCCGGATCTCACGCTCGATCCGGTCCCGGACACCCGCACCGGCCTTCGGAAGGTCGCGTTCGGCATGGCCGACGTGTTCGTGTCGGATCTCTCGGCCGCGTCGTACTACATCCAGACCGAGGGGATCACCAACCTGCGGATCGTCGGAGAATCCGGCTACATCTACCGGATGGGGTTCGCGGTGCGCAGCGACTGGGCCGAGCTGATTCCCATCCTCGATCGCGCGCTCGCCGAGATCACGCCGGCGGAGCGGGAGGAGATCTTCAACCGTTGGATCCACCTCTCGCAGGAGTCGGCCATCTCCGCCGGTCGGATCTGGGGCATTGCGCTCACCGGGCTCGCGCTCGCGGGCGGGCTCCTCGCGGTCGTGTTCGCCTGGAATCGCTCCCTCAAGAAGCTGGTTCGTCAGAAGACCGAGCAGCTCGAGTCCGAGCTCGTCGAACGCCGGCGGGCGGCCGAGGCGTTGCGTGCCAGCGAGGCCCGCACGCGGTTGATCATCGACACCTCCCTGGACGGCGTGGTGATCATGGATGCGGCCGGCGTCGTGACCGGCTGGAGCACGCAAGCCGAAGCGGCGTTCGGCTGGACCAACGCCGAAGCCGTTGGACGCACCGTCGGCGAGCTGATCGTGCCCGAGCCGCACCGCGTCGCCCACGCGGAGGGGCTCGCCCGGTTTCTGAAGACCGGCGAGGGGCCATTGCTGAATAAACGGCTGGAGGTCACCGCCTGTCATCGCGACGGCCACGAGCTGCCGGTCGAGATCACCATCGCCCCGATCGAACGCGACGGAGCGTTCGAGTTCAGCGCCTTCGTGCGTGACATCACCGACCGCAAGGCGGCTCAGGCCGAGCTGGCCGAACATCGCGATCACCTGGAGGAGCTCGTCGGGCGACGCACGACGGCGCTCCGGCAGGCCAAGGAGGAAGCCGATCGCGCGAACCGGACCAAGAGCGACTTCCTGGCGAATATGAGCCACGAGATCCGGACCCCGATGACGGCGATCCTCGGGTACGCCGAGATTCTCCGGGAGATGGGCGACCTCGACGACGCGCCGCCGGAACGCATCGACGCGATCGACACGATCCGGCGCAACGGTGATCACCTGCTGCGTCTCATCAACGACATCCTCGACCTCTCGAAGCTCGAAGCCGGGATGACCGCGGTGGAGACCACGACGTGCTCGCCGACGCTCGTCGCCCGCGACGTGATCGAGCTCATGATGATCCGCGCCGACGCCAAGGGGCTCGGACTCCGCTTTCACGCCGAAGGTCGTGTCCCGGCCACGATCGAGACCGATCCCACGCGGCTGCGGCAGATCCTGGTCAACCTCGTCGGGAACGCAATCAAGTTCACCGAGCGGGGGGGCGTCGACGTGACGATGAGAATGGCGAATGCCGACGACCACGCCGGCTCCCGTCTCGTGTTCACGGTAACGGACACCGGCATCGGACTGACCGCGGAGCAGCAGCGGACCATCTTCGAGCCGTTCACGCAGGCAGACACGTCGACCTCGCGTCGTTTCGGAGGCACCGGTCTGGGGTTGTCGATCTCCAAGCGGCTGGCGATGCTCCTCGGGGGCGACATCGCGGTCGAGGGCGAACCCGGCGTCGGCAGCACGTTCACCGTAACCGTGGCGACCGGACCACTGGAGCGGGTGTCGATGATCGAGGACAGCGATGAGCTTGTCGGCGGCCCCGCCGTCGTTCCCGCGTCGTCGCCGTGCGGGGCCGGGCGGACGATCCTCGGGGGCCGACGGATCCTCGTCGCCGAGGATACGCCCGACAACCAACGGCTGATCCGCTATCACCTCGAGCGTCACGGCGCCGAGGTCGACGTCGTTGCGAACGGCCGGGCCGCCATCGAGCACTGGCGCGAGTCCGTGCGACGCGGACGAAAGCCCGACGCGGTTCTGATGGACCTCCAGATGCCGGAGATGGACGGCTTCACCGCCACGGGCATCCTGCGTGCGGAAGGGTACCGCGGTCCGATCATCGCCTTGACGGCGAACACGATGCGGGGTGACCGGGATCGTTGCATGGCGATCGGCATGACCGATCACGTCGCCAAGCCCATCGATCCGAACGCGCTCATCACCGCGCTGACGGGGCGCGAGCCGAACGGTCCGGGTCCGACCGGCGACGGCACCGGTGCCGGTAACACCGAGACGCTGCGCGCGCGTTTCTCGGACACGCCGGAGTTGCTGGACGAGCTTATTGGTCTGTTCCTCGAGGAAAGCGAGCGTCAGATGACCGGCCTCCGGGCGGCGATGGCGACCAACGACCGGGCTTCCATCCGCCGCCGCGCCCACACGCTGAAGGGATCCGCCAGCAACTTCGTCGAGGGAGGCGTGACGGCGGCCGCCCGGCACCTGGAGACGGTCGCGGGGGAGGACGGGGACGACGGGGCCCTCGCCTCGGCCGTGGAGCGGCTCGACGTCGAGCTGGAGGAGCTTCGAAGTGCGCTCCGCCGCCTCCACGGCGCGCGAACCGACGAGCCACCGCGCGAATCCTGATTCACTTCGCCCGGCGGCGCGGCGACGGTTTGAACCCGAGACGGCCGAGCACGCCGGGGGCGGAGGGGTGTGCCGACCCGCGGGACGCGACGGGCGAGCGTCGCCGGTGGTCGCGCGGAAAACCGTGCGTCAAAAGGGCGCCCGGCCCGGTGCGCCGTTCCCCCATCTTCACAGCGTCCGGATGGTGCGTCGCGTCGCCGCGGAAACGGGCCATTTTGAGTGTTCCATCTTCTCCCTCGCTCGCTACGCTGGAATCAGCGGCACGCCGCGACGCGGAGAGAAGAGACGCGAAGGAGCAGTGGGGGAAGCACCGCCGTGGCGGGAACGCCGCGGCGGACGTTTTCCGCCGCTCGCCTCACGACAACGCCCCACGACTACCGCCGCACGCCGGCGGATGGTCCCGTACCATTCCCGGCACGATGCAGGTGCTCGTCAGCGGTCATCACGGCTACATCGGCGCCGTCCTCGTTCCGGCGCTCCTTGCCGACGGGCACGACGTCGTCGGCATGGATAGCAACCTGTTCGCCGGCAGCGTGTTTCCCACGCCGGCTCCGGCGGTCGACGTTCCCGTGATTCGTGGCGACATTCGCGACGCCCGGCCCGCCGACTTCGCGGGGATCGACGTCGTCATCCACCTGGCCGCGTTGTCCAACGACCCCCTCGGCGATCTCGACCCCGCGTTGACCCGAGAGATCAACTTCGACGCGTCGCAGCGGCTGGCCGAGTTGGCCAAGGCAGCGGGGGTCCGCCGGTTCCTGTTCTCCTCCTCGTGCAGCACGTACGGGGCTGCCGGTGATCGCCCGCTGGACGAATCCGCGTCGTTCAACCCGTTGACCGCGTACGCCCGGGAGAAGGTGCGGCTCGAAGCGACGCTGGCGGAGCTTGCCGACGACGTCTTCAGCCCCGTCTTTCTTCGAAACGCGACGGCCTACGGGCTCTCGCCGCGGCTGCGGCTGGACATCGTCCTCAACAACCTCGTCGCGTGGGCCGTCACCACCCGCTCCGTGCGGCTGCTGAGCGACGGGACGCCGTGGCGGCCGATCGTGCACGTCGAGGACATCGCGAGCGCGTTCGTCGCCGCGGTGCGCGCGCCGAGAGAGGTGGTGCACGGGGAGGCCTTCAACGTGGGCCGGTCCGAACACAACTATCGCATCCTCGAGCTCGCCGAGATCGTGGCCGACGTCGTGCCGGGCGCGACGCTGGAGATCGCCGCCGACGCCGGCCCCGACCCGCGGAGCTACCGCGTCGACTTCTCGAAGATCGAGCGGGCGTTGCCCGCCTGGCGCCCGCAGTGGGATGCGCGACGCAGCGCCACGCGGATGGCCGAAGCGTTCCGGCGGTTCGGACTGACGGCGGAAGACCTCGACGGGCCGCGGTTCATTCGTCTCCGTCAGCTTCAGACGCATCTGACGCAGGGGCGACTGCGTCCGGATCTGCGATGGGCGACGGCGCCGGCGAGAACCTGAACGCCCCCCGCGTGGTGCCGGGGCCGCGTCGATCGGTGGCCGCGTGTTGCGTCGACGCATCATCCGGCGCACCCGATGCGAGTGTCGGCGTCGGAAATCGGCCACGGAGATCGCGGGCGGACCGCTCCCGCCCGGCTCTTATCGGCCGGTCTTCGGCGCGACGCCGGGTCGGCGGGACGGGAATGAACCGTGCTCCTCTTGCGGCATGGACGCCGCCGCCCCCATCGCCACGATCGCACCGGTCCCGTCGATGCCGGTGCGGACCGAACGCGTGGAGATCCGGCCGCCGGCCCCGCCCGTCGGCGCCGCCCTGCGCGCGGCCGAGCACTTCCGCCGCGAGCGGGACGAGGCGATCCTCCTCCTGGCGGCGTGCGAGCGGAACGCGTGTGATCCCGCTGCCTCCGACCCGGCAACGCCGGCGACGCCGAGCGTCACCCGGCCCCTGCGACGCCCGTACGCGGCCGAGCCGGTGGGCTCCATCACTCCGCGACGCACGGTCATGCCCGCGCCGCCTCCGGTCATCCCCGTTCGCGCGGTGCTGCAGACGACCAACGTCGGCACCCTGCTCGACGTCCTCGCCTGAGGCGTCCTCCCCCAAACCACCCGTGTCCTCCGATGCTGCGGAATCCTGCGGTGTTGCGAGCGGACCGCCGGTAGGATGGGGGCCGCTTGAAGGAGGGGACCGGCTTGGAGATCGGCATCATCTTTGACGCGGTGTGGCGCGGGGGCGTCGTTGGCGTTCTTGTGGGGGCGGCGTCCGGGGCCGCGACCGCGTCCGTGACCGCGTCCGTGTCCGCGTCCGTGTCCGGGTCCGCGCCCGTGTCCGTGCCCGTGTCCGCGTCCGTGCCCGTGTCCGCGTCCGGGTCCGGGTCCGGGTCCGCGTCCGTGTCCGTGCCCGTGTCCGTGACCGCGACCGTGACCGCGACCGTGACCGCGACCGTGCCCGCGTCCGTGTCCGTGCCCGCGTCCGCATCCCTCGCGCACCACCTCGACGCCGACGCCCTCCAGCTCCTCCACACGCTCCCCGCCGGTGCGCCGGTCACGTTGCATCTCGGTGGCGATCCCGAATCGTCGCGTCTGGACCTACACCGTTTCGAGGTCACCACGCCCCGCACGCGTTTCGTCGTCGGCCACGAGAACGAGCCGATCGCGTTCGATCCCGGCCGCGTCGTGTTGCTTCGCGGCACGCTCGATGGACGCGGGTCGTCGCGGGTCTTTCTCGCGATCACGCCGCACTTCAGCTATGGCACGGTCGATCCCGGGCCCGGGCTCGGTCTCGTCACGCTCGCCGCGCACCCGCAGGAGCCGTCGTCGTTCGTCTGGCGGGCGGTGTCCGGTGGGGGGGCGGCGCCGGCGGCGGTCGTGTGCGGCTTCGACGACGCCACGTGGACGCCGCCGCCCTCCCCCGAGGGAGCGGGGGCCGGGAGCGTCACGCCTCAGTCGGTGTCGCTCGCGATCGACAGCGATTTCGAGTTCTTCGACCTCTTCGGCGACCTGGACGCCGCGGCGGCGTATGTGACGACGCTGTACGCCGCCGTGAGCGAGCTGTACCGGCGTGACCTCAACGCGGCGGTCGAGCTGAGCTTCGTCCGGCTCTGGGATTCGCCGGACGACCTCTTCAACGAGCCCGATCCCCTCGGGACGTTTCGCGCGCATTGGCAGAGCGAGCAGACCGCGGTCGAACGCGATGCGGCGCAGCTCATCACCGGCCGTCGCGATCTTCCGTACGGAGGCGTTGCGTTCGGGTCGGGATTGTGCAACAGCTTCGGGTACTCCGTCGCCGGGTGGCTCAACGGCGTCTTTGGCGATGATGCCGGACCCGCGTCCACCAACTGGGATCTGTACGTCGCGTCCCACGAGCTCGGTCACGTCTGCGGCGCCCCGCACACCCACGCGATCGGCGTCGACGCGTGCGCTTCGGGCGGGTTGAGCCGCGGCACGGTCATGAGCTACTGCCACATCGTCTCCGGCGGCATTTCCAACCTCGATCCCCGGTTCCACACCGAGATCCAGCCGCTCGTGCGCTCCTTCATCGAATCGCGTGAGTGCGTGGTGGCCGATTGTGACGGCAATGGCATCGACGATCTCGTCCAGATCGCCGCGGGCGACAGCCTCGACGCGAACCGCAACGGGATTCCGGACGAGTGCGAGGACTGCAACGACAACGGCGTGCTCGACCCGCAGGAGATTTTCTCGGGCGCGGTTCTGGATCTGAATCACAACCTGGTGCCGGACGAGTGCGAGCCGGATTGCAATGCCAACGGCCGTCCGGATGATCTGGACATCGCCGATGGCATCAGCGTCGACCAGTACGGCAACGGCGTGCCCGACGAGTGCGAGATCGATTGCGACGGCGACGGCGTCTCCGACTACACGCAAATCCAGACGGATATGAGCCTCGACCTCGATCGCGACGGCCGGCTCGACGCGTGCGCCGATTGCGACGGCGACGGCACGCCGGACGGGCAGAGCCTTGCCGGCGCCCTCGAACTCTGGATTGCCAGCGGGACGAGTGATCGTCTCGTGCGGTGTCATGGCGTCTCCGGCGTGGCGGGACTGGAGTCGGCGGACGCTCCGAGCGGGACGAGCCGCGGCGTCGT
This sequence comes from Phycisphaerales bacterium, assembly GCA_013003065.1. GTDB lineage: Bacteria > Planctomycetota > Phycisphaerae > Phycisphaerales > SM1A02 > JABDLI01. The sequence continues at coordinate 7,354 of JABDLI010000175.1, forward strand.
GATCGACGCGTCCGGGCGTGTCCTGGTCAGCCGGATCGGAACCGATACCGTCGAGGCGTTCGACGGCGTCACCGGGGCGGCGTTGGGGCCGCTGGTCCCGCCCGGCGCGGGCGGTCTGGTCGAACCCGCCGACCTGGTGCTGACCCCGGATGATCGACTCCTGGTCGCCAGCCGCGGCTCCGACGCCGTTCTCGAGTACGACGCGACGACCGGCGACTTCCTTCGCGTCCTCGTGCCCCCGGGGACGGGCGGGCTCACCAAGCCGTTCGGTCTGCTGGTCCGCGGGGACGGGTCGCTGCTGGTCAGCGCCGGTGATGATCGCGTGCATCGCTTCGACCTCGCCACCGGCGCGCCCCTCGGCGTGCTCGTGGAGGCAGGCGCCGGCGGCCTCATCGATCCGCGGGGGTTGCTCGAGCGTGCGGATGGCTCCGTGCTGGTCGCGAGCTACGCGAACGACTCGGTGCTCGCATTCGACGGAGCCACCGGCGGGTTTCTGAACCGCTTCGATCGCGGCGGCCCCGACACCGGCTTCTGGGGTCTGACCGGCCCCCAGTTTCTGCGGCACGGCCCCCGCGGGGACGTCGTCCTGGTCAGCTCGAGCGGTGGCAATGCCGCGATCCACGCCTACGCGACGACGACCGGGTTGTTTCAACGCGCGTTCTACGTGCTCTCATCCGACGTGGCGAACCCCATCGGTTTCGACGTCATGCCCGCCTCCCCGCTCGACTGCAACCGCAACCTCCGGCTCGATGTCTGCGACATCGCGGACGGCGTCAGCCTCGACGCCGACGGTGACGGCGTGCCCGACGAGTGCGACCCCGTCTTCGACTGCCCGTTCGACTTCGACGGCACCGGCGAGGTCGGGTTTCCCGACCTACTCTCGCTGCTCGCGGCCTGGGGGGATTGCCCGGGTTGCCCGCAGGATCTCGACGGCGACGGCGTTGTGGGTTTCGGAGATCTCTTGAGCGTGCTGAGTGCGTGGGGCCCGTGCCGATGACGGTGCCACGGACAGCGAAGCGTCCGTGCCGTCAGCGTCCATTGCGATAGGGTCTCTGACTCCCTCGCGCGGGCGGACGAGGTAGGTTGCGAGAGAACGCCTACAGCTCGGGCGCGAAACCCGACCGCATCGTGTTCTCGCTGATCACCCGCGGCACCACGAACGCGTGCAGAACCTCGCCGCCACCGCGTGTCGCGCCGCCCGCGGCGGGGCCGAAGCCGCCGACGGGTTGGCGGCCAACGCGGGCGCCGACGGTGGGCTGGTTGATGAAGAGCGTGCCGACACGAAGGTCGCGGCGGGCGCGTTCGACGTGTTCCGGTCGACGGCTGTAGACCGCAGCGGTCAGCCGGTAGCCCGTCGCGTTTCCGACCTCGATGGCCTCGTCGAACGAGCGCACCTTCGTGATCGCGAGCACCGGCCCCAGCACTTCGGCCGTCGCAAGCGGCCCGTCCGGCGCGACGTCGACAAAGATGTGCGGGGCGACGAAGACGCGATCGGGCGGCAAGTCGGCCGGCAGATCGAGCGCGAGCGCAAGACGGGCCTCGGCGCGGCCGGCCGCGATGATCGCCTCGACCCGCTGCGCTGCGTCCGCGTCGATGATCGGACCGACGCTGACGCCCGGATCGAGCGGGTCGCCGATGCGGATACCGCGGCACGAAGCGCAGAGCCGCTCGACGAACGCGTCGTACCGACTCTCGTGCACGATGGCCCGCGAGCAGGCCGTCGAGCGTTGGCCCTGGAAGCCGAACGCGCTCCGCCGGATGCCGAGCACTGCTTCGTCCAGGCTGGCCGACGTGTCGACGATCACCGCGTTCGCGCCACCGGTCTCCGCCGCCGCCTCGACCGCGGTCCGCCGGCGATCGCCGGTGGCGACGTCGAAGCCGATCGTGCTCGAGCCGGTGAAGGCCACGACCGCGACGCGGGGATCACGCAACAGCGTCGCGCCGATCGAGTCGCCGTTGTCGGCGAGGAGGTGCAGCACGCCCTCGGGGATCCCCGCGGTCCGGAGCAGATCGAACAGCAGGCGTCCCGTCCCTTGCGTTTGCCGGGCGGGCTTCATCACGACGGGGTTGCCGGCGACGAGCGCGGCGGTGGTCATTCCCGTCAGGATCGAGAGCGGGAAATTCCACGGACCGATCGCCGCGGTGACGCCCCGGGGCTCGTGGACCAGCTGGTTGAACTCGCCAACGAAGCGACCCAACCGCTGGGGGTCGAAGAGTGGAATGGCGTGGCGGGCGTGAAACGCGCAGTAGTCGATCGCGTCACAGACCTCCGCGTCCGCGTCCCGCCAGACTTTGCCGGTTTCGCGGATCAGAATGCCGGCGATCTCGTCGCGGCGGTCACGCAACGCGGACGCCGCCTTCACCAGGATCTGCGCTCGCGTGCGCACCTCCGTCGCCCGCCAGGCGGGAAACGCCGCGAGCGCCGCGGTCACGGCGTGGTCTTCGGCGCCGGCGTTCGCGTCTCCGCGGAGGGTCGGGACCGTCGCACCGGCAATGGCCTTGGCAAACTCGGATCGCACGCGGGGTTTGGCGAAGTTCCGCAGCGGTTCGTTCCGGAATGGTCGCCCGTCGCCGACGGCGGGGTCCGCGGGGCTCAGCTCGTGCCGCTCGGGGGCCGACTCGATCCGCGTCACGCCGGGGTCGGGACCCTCCGCGGGGCGATGCGGCGAGGCGAGCAACGCGTCGACGGACACGCCTTCGGCGAAGCCGGCCCGCAGCCACGACTCGTTGGACGTATTCTCCAGCAGACGGCGAACGAGGTACGCCATGCCCGGCAGCATCGCGCCGACCGGCACGTACTCACGCACCCTGAGCCCCATCTCGACCGCGGCCGCCTTCAGTTCGTCCGCCATTCCGTAGAGCATCTGCAGCTCGATCGCGTTGGTCGGAAGCCCCTCGCGTTCCAGCAACGCCAGCCCGTGGGCGATCGATCGCGCGTTGTGCGAGCCCAGCGCAAGTCGCACGCCGCCGTCGGTCGCGGTTTGCGGACGGCCCTCCAGCAGCAGCCGCGTCACGCGTTCGTAGCAGGCGTCGGTGTCGGACTTGCGGCTCCACACCGGCACCGGCCACCCCTCGCGTTCGGCCAGGATGGTCTCGAAGTCCCAGTAGGCGCCCTTGACGAGACGCACGGTGATCGACCGGCCGGTGCGTTTGCTCCACGCCACGAGCCGTCGCGCGTCGTCTTCGGCGCTCCGCAGGTAGGCCTGCAACGCGAGACCGGCGGTGAAGTCGAAACGCTCGCAGCAACGCATGAACAGCTCGAGCGTGAACTCCTTCAGCTCGAACTGCTCCATGTCGAAGTTGATCAGGACGTCGTTGGCGCGGGCGGCGGTCACGATCGGCTCGATCGCGTCCAGGAGTCCGTCGATCGCCTTGTCCCAGGCGATCGGATCGACCTGGGGCCGCAGCGAGGTGATCTTGATCGACACGTTCGCCCGCGGAATGGGGCCGAGATGATCGCGTTCCAGCCGTTCGTCGGCCGGCCAGGCCGCCGCGGCCGCGGGAAGGTTCGAGATGAGGTCCAGGTACCGCCGTCGGTACGAGGCGGCTTCCTCGACGCTCACGCACGCCTCGCCGAGCAGGTCGACCGAGAACGCCATGCCTTTCTTCCACAGCTTCTCCAGGACGGGCCGCGCCGAGGCGGCGTCGGTGCCCGCGATGAACTTCTCGGCCATCGACGTGATGCGACCGGTGATGGTCTTGGTGAGCGCGCCCTTGAAGACGCCACCCGCCTTGAGGCCCATGCCCAATCCGGGCGGCAACGTCACGCCGGGCTGGCTCATCGCGTCGGCGAGATGCTCGTGCACTTCGTCGGGCGTCGTGAGCGTGGGGAAGGCGTCGACGAAACGGAAGAGCTGGACCTTGAACGCCTCGTCCTGCATCGCCCAGTCCATGAGCTTGTCGGACCAGAAGCCGGCCGAGAGCAGCCCGCCGCGTTTCTTGCGGGCGCGTTCCACCAGTTCGCCGCCGATGCGGGCGATTGCCGCTTCGAGCGGCCGGTCGACCGTCGTGCCGGCCGGCGGAGGCACGACCGGCTCGGAGGCGGGAGGTTTCGAAGATGGTCCGCGGGTGAAGATGGCCATGGGCGTTCGGAAGAGGAGGGAGAGTGCCGCAGTATAGGGAGTTGCCCCTGCGGTCTCGGCCGTGCGATGTCTCAATCGGGGCCGAGCGGGATGGAGAGCCGTCAACGCGTGCGGGCAATCAGCCCGGTCGCCAGCCGCTGGGCTGCCGCCGGGTCGTGGCGGAAGAACAGCGACGGTTCGATGAGCTCCAGCTCCGTGACGCACGGGGTGCCGTCGAGCCCGCGAAGCATGTCCACCCGCGCGTACAGCAGCGGCTCCGGCACCGCGGTGACCGCGCGCTCGGCGAGGTCGCGTTCGTGCGCGGTGAGCCTGACCGGCTCGTCGCTCGCGCCGAAGTCGTCCTGCACCCGGTAGTCGCCGGGAACCGGAATCTTGCGAACGCAATGGCTCAAGACGCCGTCGATGAAGATTGCGGAGCGTTCGCCGGCGCTCTCCACCTGATCGAGATAGGGCTGAAGAAGAAGATCTTCGTTGGGCAGCAGACGGTCGACGTGCGTCTGGGCCGCCGCGACCGTCTCCCCCTCGGCCTCGAACCGCATCGTCTCCCGGGCGGTGGCCCCGACGGCAGGCTTCAAGAAGCCACGCTCCCACCCGCGTGCGGCCATCAGCCCGGCCACGTCCGCCCGGGTGCCGGCGAGGAGCCACTCGGTCGGCGCGGTCGCGACGCCGCGGACGGAGAGATCACGCAGGTAGCTCTTGTGACTGTTCCACCGAACGATCGGCAGGGGGTTGAGCAGCATCGTCTCCACGCTCACCCGCTCCGCCCAGACGAGAAACTCCTCCCGGCGGTCCTGGTAGTCCCACGTGGTGCGGATGAGACAGACGTCGTACCGCGTCCAGTCGACGGCGGGATCGCTCCAGACGGGAACGTCGAACGAGACACCGGCGGCCCGCAATGCGTCGTGGAGAAAACGGTCGTCGGCTTCCCAACTGGGGAGGTTGCGGCAGGTGGCGAGGGCCAGGTGCATGGCGGGCGACTATATGTCGACGCGGGCACGGACGCGGAACGGGTGACGCGGGCACTCCTACGGATCGAATCCAAAACCTACGGGTGCCACGGACAGCGAAGCGTCCGTGCCGTGCGTCGTCCATCGCGAAGGGTTGGCTGACCCCCCCGCGCGATGGACGAC
>JABDLI010000176.1 GCA_013003065.1 Phycisphaerales bacterium
ATCGCCATCGGCCAGGAGATCACGATCGGGCCGTACACCGGACCGAACGACGTCTTCTACGAGATCTTCGAGGCCGGCACATCGACGCCGCTGGGCATGTCCAAGTTCCACCGCTCCTGCTCGGACGACGAGATGGACGGGCCGGAGGACTGCGGGACGAACCAGGGCAACGGCAAGGACAACGACCCGGGCTTCATCAACGACTGGCTGCTCGAGGGTCTGGTGGACGAGATGGGCGGCGTGCTCGATTGCTCCGAGGGCGTGCCGTTCACCGGCGGCTGGTCGCCCGCGTCCGACCTCACCGGCGATGGCATCGTGGACTTCGCGGATCTCCTGCGCGTCCTGGCGGCGTGGGGCGCGTGCCCCGAGGACTGTCCGGAGGATCTGGACGGCAGCGGGGCGGTGGACTTCCTCGATCTTCTCGCCGTTCTCTCGGACTGGGGGGCGGGCTGAGGGGACGCAACGGCGAGCTGATCGATGCGGGCCCCGCTCCGGCGGGGCCCGCTTTGCTCTCTTCAGGGCGGTCGGGCTTGCTCTGAGCCGGTCTCGGGCTACGTTGTGGATGGTGAGGTGCGCGCCCGGGGGGACGCCGTGAGCGCACCAGGAGGCACGAGGCACATGAACGGATGGCGAGTGGGAGCGGGCTTCCTCCTCACGGTGGGGGGCCTCGGCAGCGCGGCGACGGCGGACGTCAACCTCGAGTTCCGCACCGAAACCCCGATCGTGGCGGTGGGTGACGTCGTCGGCATCCAGCTCTATGCGGTCTCCGACGACGGCGGCAAGCAGGGCGTCAGCGCGATCGATGCGATCTTCACGTGGGACCCGGCGGTGCTCGACCTCCTCGGCGTCGTCGAGGGCCCCGTCGGCTCGGCCGGATTCCTCGAGGACCCCGGCGGCGTCAATGAAACGATCCCGCCCGCCGATGGCGACGGGCTGCTGATCTACTTCGCGCCGCTGTCGACGCCATTGCAGGCGACGCCGGAGGGCACGCTGGTCGCCACGCTCGAGTTCTTCGCGCACAGCGACGCGAAACTCACGACGATCGACCTGATTCCCGAAGCGGGCGACCCCGTCATGTCGACCCGCGTCTTCGACGACAAGGCGGCCGGCACGAACATCCTCGGCACGATTGCCGGCACGGAGGTCGTCGTCTTGCCGGAACCGATCGGCGGCTGCTGCCTGATCGACGGCTCGTGCCTCGAGGGCACGGTCGACGAGTGCGTGGCCGCGGACGGCGTCTACCAGGGCGACCTGACCGCCTGCGGCGGCATCGCCTGCCCGCAACCGCCGGGATCATGCTGTTTCGACGACGGCGCGTGCGACGACGTCACGGAGGAAGACTGCGATGCCGCCGGCGGCGTGTTCGGCGGCGACTTCTCCGAATGCGTCACGGCGTCGTGCCCGCAACCGGGCGTGTGCTGTCTGCCCGACGGCGTGTGCGAGGTCGTCGCGACGCTCGGCGGCGCGGAGTGCCTGGCCGCTGCCGGCACCTACCAGGGCGACGACACGACGTGCGACGCGGTGAGCTGCCCGCAGCCCGGTGCGTGCTGCTTCGACGATGCGACGTGCATCGAGGTGCGACCGGCCGATTGCGTGGTCCGGGGCGGAGACTTCCAGGGCGAGACGGTGACGTGCGTGGCTGCCGCCTGCGTCGAGATCGAGGGCGCGTGCTGCCTCGACACGGGCGGCTGCATCGGGGCAACCCCGAGCCTCTGCTTGGCCGTGGCGGGTGACTACCAGGGCGGCGAGACGACCTGCGCGACGACCGGCTGCCCGCCGGCGACGGGGGCCTGCTGCCTGCCCGCCGGCGGCTGTGTGGAGGTTCCGGCGAGCCTCTGTGCGGATCTTCTCGGGGCGTTTCTCGGAATCGACGAAGCGTGCGGGACCGCGGAGTGTCCGCCCCCGGGCGACGCGAGGCTCGAGATCGACGTGCGACCGGAATCGCTGTGCGCGGGACCGGGCGGGGTCTTCGTCGTCGAGCTGTTCATGCGTGATCTCGGCGACTTCGAGGCCGCGGGCTACCAGGCGTTCCTCGTCTTCGATCCGGCGGTCATGACGTTTCTGAGCGCGGCGTACGCGTCCGAGCCGTTCTCGGTGCCGATCATCGATCCGATTACCGCGACCGAGGCGGGCACGATCAAGATCGCCGCGGGCATCAACCCCTTCGACGGCGAGCCGACCTCCGATGACACGCTGCTGGTGACGCTCCTCTTCATCGCCGGCGGCGTCCCGTGTGACGGCGAGATCCTCTCGTTCTTCGAGACCGAGCCGCCCTCGCGGATCACCGATCTCGATGGCGAGGCGATCACCGCGACGGCGGTCGCCTTCGACTGCCAGGATCTCTACTGCCCGATC
>JABDLI010000177.1 GCA_013003065.1 Phycisphaerales bacterium
GGTGCGTTTGACTCCCCCGCGCAAGGTGCGACGCACGGCACGGACGCTTCGCTGTCCGTGGCACCATCGTGATGGGTGCTGTCCGCGTTCGGCCCGTGCCCGCGTCCGGGGCCGTGTCCCCGTCCGCGTCAACGCCAACCTCCCGATATACTCCTCTCCCGACCAAAGGAGAACGACGTGTCCAACTCGACGACCCGCGACCAGACCGCTCGCCTCTACGACGACGAAGGTGATCTGCTGATCCAGGCCGACCGTCGTTCCGACCGCGTCATCCTGCTGCCGTCGGGGAATCCCAAGGTTGCGTCGACCGACCGCGATCGCATCCGCATTCAGTGGGGGCAGCACCTGCTCGCCGACCTGATGGCCGGTCGCTACCGCACCGTGATCTGCGGGGTCAACGATGCGGACAACAGCCGAGGCATCGTCGGCGAGGTGCTGGAGCTGATCACGACGAGTCAGTGGAGCGTCCACAGCGCGACCAGCTACGCCAAGATGTTTCACGAGTCGCTCGCGATTCACGCCGCGGAGGATCGCGAGCCGTACATCCTCAAGTACGATCTCGACAGCCTGCTGATCCTGGCGATCCTCCGGCCCAAGGGCCGCGACCACTTCACCCTGGATGATCTTCGCCGCGGCTTTGGGACCGTCACCAAGATGCTTGCCAACCGGCGTGAACGCACGCCGGTCGCCAGCGTGTCGTTCCTGGGCGCCAAGTCGAACCGGCTCGTGGGTCCCGACGGCCGCGAACCCCCGTTCGAGACCGTCCTCCGCACCATGCACGACGCCGGCTACCGAGGTGACGTGTACCCCTCGCTCGCGATGTGGGAGCTCGCCCCCACGGGCGTCTTCGCCAGCTACCCGTTCCCCGAAAGCCTCGACGTGATGCGGACCGGAGGCAGCTAGCAGGTCTGGATCAGCTGGTCCCGGCCAGGCGACGCACCGTCATCATGAACGTCCGCTTCATGTTCGTGTGCATCGCGTACGAGATGGCGGCATAGCCGGCGGCCGTGATGCACGCGCCGATCAGCAGGCTCGTGCGGGCGGTGCTGGGACCGTCATCGAAAGCGCTCGGGATCGCATTCTCCGGGTAGACGATCGAGAACACGCTCACGACCGGGCTGAAGGTGCTCATGACGGCACCGAGATGCGAGAGGTTGCGTCCGGCCGGCATGCCGCAGAGGCTCAAGACGCCCACCACCGCAAGCACGATTCCGACGGCCGCGATCACCGAGCTGATCGTGCCCTTGCTGCGGATCGACCATTGCAGACCGACCATCACGCAGAAAGCGATGAACGGGGCGAGGACGAGCGGCAGGACGAGCGCGCCTTCCGGCAGCACGACCGGCAGCGTGTCGACGGATGACGCCGTGCCGAAGAGCGGAACGTTGGTCATCGTCGTGCCGCCCTCGCGGCCGAGACCGTTCGTGAGCACGTAGATCGCGATCATGGCCATCGTGATGACCGGCACCGTCATCATCGGGATCAGGTACTGAAAGAGCCCGCGGTGCTTGCCGCGGATGTACGGCCCCGGCTGGATCGGCGTCGTGAGGATGATGTCGAGCGTTCCATCCTCGCGTTCACGGCTGACCGCTGTCGCGCTCATGTTGAGCGCGGCCAACGCGATGATCACGATCTCCGCTCCCAGCACCGCCGCGACGGACAACCGCATCGTCGCGTGGTTCAGCGAACCCTGGTGGTAGAGCAGCAGCAGCGTGAGCCCGATCGCGAGGCCGATCGCCACGAATCCCCACCGCCCGATGATGGCGACCGGCGTCTTCCCCCGTGCGACCGACTCGCGCCAGGCGATCGGGTTTCGGGCGACGGAACGCGGTGTCCGCTCCGTCGCGCCTTTTGCCCCCAGCCCCATGATCCGCCGGTACCACGGCACGACACCGGTCTTCGCTCCGATGACCCTCACCCGGATGGTCGAGAACAGCACGAGGAACATGCTTGCGAACACGCACAGCCAGCAGAACGTCGCGATCGGACGGCCGAGCCAGAGACGCGTGAGCCAGGTCACCGGCTCGCCCGTGAAGTCGTGCACGATGTAGCGGTTCGAGTCCAGCAGCACCTTGAGGGCGAGGAACGGATTCAGCGGGGTCAGGATGGTCGTGAACTCCTCCGTCGCGCCGACCCCGATCGGTTTGCGGAGCTGGAGGTCGCCGGCGTACGTGATCGACAGGTACACGACCACGCTGATGTAGAAGAGGAAGACGGCGCGACGCCCGGCCGTGCGGGTCACGCTCAGCGTCACCGCGATCGCCGCGACCAGCAACGCGCTGGTGCCGGCGATGGCGTAGCTCGCGAAGATCGACTCGCCCGGCACGCCGCCGAAGTACTGCGTCATCACGAAGAGCGGCAAGCTCGAGAAGAGCAGGGCCACGACGAAGAACAACCGTCCGAAGAGGTTGCCGAGGACGAGCTGGAGGTTGTTGAGCGGCGTCGTGAGCAGGATGTCCCAGGTGCGGGGGTTCGCCTCCTGGGCGATGGCCCCGGCCATGAACACCGGGGTGAGCAGGCAGATCAGCGTGACCTGCAGGTAGCTCACGATCTGAAACATCAGGGCCCCGGCGCCGGCCAGCTCGCGGAGCGAGAGGTTGCCGCCTCCCACCTGACCCAGCAGGACGAACAGCAGCACCACGATCATCAGGGCGAGATAGCCCGCCCTGATGTACAGGTGACGCAGCCGCCGCGAACCCCCCTGGACCAGCCGCATGCAGATGGGGTTCGTCGGAAGCAGCCGGAGGAGCCAGTTGAGAATCGCCGGCATGGGAGCGGCATCTTAGGGTCTGAGCGGCCGTCGCAGAAAGCCCGGAATGGCCGGTCGCCCGCCCCGGAGCCCCGCCCGACCTTGACAGCCCGCTCGCCTCCCGTGAATAATCATGGAAACTTCTCTTGCGCGGATGGGGCCGCCGGGCTCGATCCGCTCCGACGACACGGGTGATCCCGTTTCTTCCGGCGCGGCATGGCTCTTCATGACGGCCGGCAGCTCGACCGAGGTCGGGTTGGATAGATTGAATGTTGAGCGAACGCGATGTCGTGTCCAGCACGCGCCCGGGGGGGTTCTTGATGGTGTCGCCGGTGACCGGTGATCGGGGCCATGTCGCCCCGGCGGTCGCATCGGCGACGGTTCGGTTTCGTCGCCGAGGAGGCGGCGGGCCCGATCGGGTCCGGATCGTCCGCGCCCGATTTCGCCCCTGATCACGCGTGATGGCGTCATTACGGTTCCGCTCGTGTCGTCATTGACGGTTCCGGCGTTGCTGCGCCGGGTGAGCGAATCGGTGGTGACGAATGCGCATCCTCTCTGAAATCCACCCCCTCGAAAGCGGCATCGCCGTCCTCTGCGGCGTCGTGGTCGGTGCTCTGCTGATGTGGGTGATCCTCCGCGCGGTCACGGGCAACATGCTCGGTCGTGCGCGGAAGGACGCCGAGCAGATCATCCAGACCGCCGCGGTCGAGGCCGAGGCGTCCAAGCAACGCATCGAGCTGGAGGCCGAGAAGCGGGCGGCGAAGCGTCGGGAGGAGCTCGATCGGGAGATCGACGAAGCGCGGGCCCAGGCCAAGCAGGAGCAGGACCGGCTGGCCAAACGCGAGGACACGATCGACAAAAAGCTCGAGAAGATCGCCCGCACCGAGGGTCGCCTCGAGAAGGCCGAAGACCGGGTCAAGCTGACGCAAGACGAGCTCGAGCAGGAACGCACCGACCTGGCCGCCGCCCGACAGCAGGTCAAGGACCGGCTCCGCGAGGTTTCGGGAATGACCGAGGATCAGGCGAAGGAGCTGTTCCTGGCCGAGGTCCGGATCGACTCCGAGCACGAGGCGAACGCCCTCACGCAGCAAGTGCTGGAGGAAGCCGAGGCCAGCGCCAGGACGCGAAGTCGCGAGATCACCATTCAGGCGATCCAGCGTTTCGCCGCCGAGCACGTGGCCGACTCGGTCGTGCGGAGCGTGCGGATTCCCTCCGATGACATGAAGGGCCGCATCATCGGCCGCGAGGGCCGGAACATCCGCGCGCTCGAGCGGGCCACCGGCGTCGACATCCTCGTGGACGACACGCCCGGCGTCATCGCAGTGTCGTGCTTCGACCCGATTCGACGATCGATCGCATCCGAGGTGCTCCAGAAGCTCGTCGCCGACGGTCGCGTGCACCCGGCGCGGATCGAGGAGATCGTCGCGACGGTTCGCAAGGACATGGCCGAGCGGGTTCTCAAGGCCGGCAACGACGCGGTGATGGAAGGCAACATCCGTGGTCTCAGCCCCCGCATCGTCGAGGCGATGGGCAAGCTCCACTTCCGGACGAGCTACGGGCAGAACGTGCTGCGGCACTCGATCGAGGTCGCGTTCGTCAGCCAGATCATCGCCGACCAGCTCGGTCTTCGGGGCGATGTCGCGCGACGCTGTGGCTTCCTGCACGACATCGGCAAGGCGATGGACCACGAGGTCGAGGGTGGTCACCCGGCGATCGGCATGGAGTTCTGCCGCAAGCACGGCGAGAAGTCCGAAGCGGTGCTGAACGCCGTCGGCGGTCACCACGCCGACATCGAGGCAACGACGCCCTATACGCCGATCGTGATGGCGGCCGACGCGATTTCGGGCGCCCGCCCCGGCGCCCGTCGCGAGTCGATGGAGCTCTACGTCAAACGGCTCGAGCAGCTCGAGTCGATCGCCACCGACAGCTCGCTCGTCACCGAAGCGCACGCCTTCCAGGCCGGTCGCGAGGTGCGGGTGATCGTCGACGCCAAGAAGTGCAGCGACACCGAGGCGTTCGCCCTCTCCCGCCGCGTCGCCGATCGCGTGCAAGAGGAGATGACCTTCCCCGGCGAGATCAAGGTGACCGTGCTGCGGGAGGTCCGGGCGGAGTCCATCGCCCGGTGAGCGGCGAGCGGCCCGCGGCCCGCGGCGTGGTCTCGTGCTACACTCATGCCCGCACCGGCCCTCCGTCGGTCGCTCCTCCAATTCCGAGCAACGAACGATGCCGATCAAAGCAAGTGATCTGAAACGCGGTCAGGCCCTCAAGTGGGAGAACCAGCTCCACTTGGTGCTCGACACCGACAACGTCAAACCCGGCAAGGGCCCGGCCTACGTCCAGGCCAAGATGAAGAACGTCGAGACGGGCACGATCAAGGTGCATCGCCTCGGCACCTCGGACAAGCTCGAGGATGCGACCATCGATCGCAAGACGATGCAGTACCTCTACGACAGCTCCGGCCAGGGCAGCGGGCCGTTCGTCTTCATGGACAACGAGTCGTTCGAGCAGCTCGAGGTGGCCAACGACGTCCTGCCGCCCGATCAGAGCCAGTGGCTCAAGGAGACGCTCGAGACCACCGTGCTCATCTACGACGGCAAACCCCTCGGCATCGAGCTGCCCGCCGCGATCGAGTTGACCGTCACCGACACCGCCCCCCAGCCGAAGGGCGCGACAGCGACCAACCAGCTCAAGGAAGCGACGGTCGAGACGGGCGCTCGCGTGCGGGTGCCGCCGTTCATCGAGAACGGTCAGGTGATTCGGGTGAATCCGGGAACGGGGGAGTACCTGGGGAAGGGCAAGGAGTAGCCGCGAGCGGGTCCGGGGCCGTGCCCGCGTCCGTGTCCGCGACCGCGACCGCGACCGTGTCCGTGTCCGTGTCCGTGTCCGCGTCCGTGTCCGTGTTCGCGGCCGTGTCCGCGTCCGTGTCCGCGTCCGTGTCCGTGCCCGTGTCCGTGCCCGCGACCGTGCCCGCGTCGGCGTCGTGCCTCACCGGGGCGTCATTCCGGTCCGCCACAAGGACACGAGCTCTGCCACCGAAAGGGCATCGGGTCGCCGATCGCCGGTGATTCCCTCGGGCCAGGTCGTGTCGCGACCGAAGATCGTCCCGAGCTGCTTGCGTCGGCGTGAGAAGAGATCGCGGACGAAACGCGCGAACGCCGGTGGATCTTCGAGGTCGCAGTTGGCTCTGGGCCGAATTGCGACCATCGCACTCGTCACCTGCGGCGCGGGCCAGAAGCTGCCCGGGCGAACGACGGCGATTCGCTCCACCTCGGCGAGCGCTTGCACGATGATTCCGAGCGGTCCGTAGGTCTTCCCTCCCGGGGGCGCGAGCAACCGGTCGGCGACCTCTTGCTGGATCGTGACGAATTGCCCCGTGCAGCCGACCGGCGCGAGCAGCAGGGTGGCAATGACCGGGCTGGCGACCTGGTAGGGCAGATTCGCGACGAGCTTGAACGGTCGCCCGTCGATCGCGGCCAGGAGCGCGGGGGAGAGCACGCGTCCGCGGTCGAGACAGTCACCGCGCACGAGCGTGACGGCGGCTCCGAGGCGTTCGGTCACGATGTCGGCGAGGTCGTCGTCGATCTCCGCGGCGATCACGGTCGCTCCGACCTCAACGAGTGTCTCGGTCAACGTGCCGGTGCCGGGGCCGATCTCGAGCACGACTTCGCCGGGGCTGACCGCGGCGACATCGACGAGCTTCCGCAGCTGGTTCTTGTCGTGCAGAAAATTCTGCCCGAGACGGTGCTTCGGTCGCAGCCCGCGCTGCGCGAGCAGGTCCCGGATCTCGCTGAGCGTCTGCATGGGCGAGGAGAGTTTACGACGGTGGCGGGGCCGGTGCCGGCGCGGGGACCAGCGGAGCAGCGGGCGTGCGGACCGATCGGCGCTCGGACGTGGCCATCACGATCAACCCGCTCAGCACCAGGGCCGCCCCGGCGACGAACGGCCACCCCGCCGGGGTGTCGTCGAAGATCCACCCCCAGAAGGCGGCGAGCACGCTCGCCAGGAAGAGGTACATCGCGACGGTCACGGCGGGCAGCCCCGAGAGCGCGGTGGCCCAGGTCAGAAACGCCACCCCCAGACCGAAGATGCCCAGGAAGATCGCCGCGATCCAGCCGCCGGCGGAGAGCGTGCCGATCGCATCGAGGCCCGCGATCGGGTGAAGCGCCGCGTTCATCGCGACCATGAAGACGCCGCAGACAGCGGCCAGCTCGAGCGGACCGTACACCCGGCGGGCGGCGCGGGTCAGAACGGCCACGCCGCCGCCGAGCATGGCGGCCGCGGTCGCCCCGATCGGGCCCTCCAACTGCTCGGCGGGAAGCAGGTCGAATCGTCCGAATCGGCCCACGATGACCACGGCCACGCCCACGAGACCGAGCGTCAGGGCCGCGACGCGTCGCAGGCTCAGCCGCTCGCCGAGAAAGAGCCACGCCAGCCAACCGGTGTGGACGGGCACGGTCGCAAGCACCAACCCCAGCAACGCGGGATCGATCCGGCTCACGCCCGCGGCGCTGGTGCCGGCGCTCCACGAGAAGGTCTGGTGATAGAGCGGACCGCCGACCAAGCTCAATCCGAGCACGAGCGCCCAGTCACGAACCGACAGCCCGCGAAGACGCGGGCGTCGCCAGACGAACAACGCGAGCACGAAGAGACCGAAGATCTCCATCCGCAGCACCACGACGCCGATCGACGTCAGCTCGCGATTCAGCTTCACGATGAACAGGAAGCTGAACGACCAGATCATGATCGTGGCAAGCGCCATCGCGTGGTAGAACCACGCGGGGCGAGCGGGCGGCGAGGATGGGTGGGACAAAGGCGGCTCCGGCGGTGGGGGCGAATGATAGCCGGTGCCACGGACAGCGAAGCGTCCGTGCCGTGCGTCGCACTTCGCGCGGGGGGATCACACGTCCCTGCGCGATGGACGCTGACGGCACGGACGCTTCGCTGTCCGTGGCACCATCGAGATGGACACGGACGCGGAGACGGACGCGGAGACGGACGCGGGCACGGACCCGGACACGGACCCGGACGCGGACCCGGACGCGGACCCGGACGCGGGCACGGACACGGACACGGACCCGGACGCGGACACGGACCCGGACACGGACGCGGACACGGACCCGGACGCGGACGCGGACACGGACCCGGACACGGACCCGGCCACGGCCCCGCCGCACCCCGCTACCATCGACCCCCATGCCCCCCCTCACCCTCGGCATCATCGGCGGCTCCGGTGTCGGCGACGCGCTCCGCGCCGGGATGCCCGCGGACGGCCTCGAATCACGCACCATCGACACGCCGTTCGGTCGCCCGAGCGGACCGATCACGACCGGCACCTACGAAGGCACGCCGATCGCAATGCTCTCGCGTCACGGGGAGGGACACGTTCTCAACCCCGCGGCCGTGCCCTCCCGCGCGAACGTGTACGCCCTCAAAGCCCTGGGCTGCACGCACGTGGTGGCGACCGGGGCGACCGGTTCGCTGCGGGAGGCGATCGCGCCCGGTGACTTGGTGGTGTGCGATCAGCTTCTCGACCGGACCGACGGGCGACCACGCACGTTCTACGAGGGGGCGGCGGTGCACGTGGAGTTCGCCGAGCCGTTTTGTCCGGTGATGCGTCGGTGGCTGCTCGACGCGGCGCGGGGCCTCGACGCGGTTCGGGTGCACGACGCGGGCACGTATGTCTGCATGGAAGGCCCCAGCTTCTCCACCCGAGCGGAATCGAACATGCACCGGCAATGGGGGGCGGACGTCGTGGGCATGACGGCGTTGCCCGAAGCGCGGCTGGCGCGAGAGGCGGAGATGGCCTACGCCCTGATCGCGCTCCCGACCGACTACGACTGCTGGCGGGAACGCGAACCGGGCACGACGAGCCAGTCGCTGCTCGAGGAGATCATCGGCAACCTCCACCGCGCGACCGAGGCCTCCATCGCGTTGATCCGCGCAGCGCTCGGGGACACGGGGTCTTTGCGCCGGACGCCGTCTCCCGCGCACGAGGCGTTGGCCCTTGCGATCTGGACGCCGAAGGACCGCATCCCGCCGGACGAGGTCAA
>JABDLI010000181.1 GCA_013003065.1 Phycisphaerales bacterium
GGACGACGCACGGCACGGACGCTTCGCTGTCCGTGGCACCGGCCTTCGCTGTCCGTGGCACCGGGTTTCGTTGGGGCTCAGGCCACCATCGCCATGACGGCGACGCCCAGCGCCGCCATCGAAGCCAGCCCGCAGCAGATGATCGCCGCGAGCGTCCATCTTTGGGTGCGCGCCAGCGACGCGGCCAGCTCGCTCTCGCGTTCGACCGCCGCGGCCGAGATCCGCTCGAGGACGCCCGTCGAACGCTGGTTCGAGGTTGCGAGGTCGGTCAACGCGTGACGCAAGTCGCCCAGCGCATCGGTGAACTGCGCCGAGGAGCTGTTGTTGACGTCGAGCTGCTGCTGGATGAGACCGAGGACGTCGGTCTGGCGACCGGTCGTTTCGGTGATGGTGGAGAGCGTGCTGTTGAGCGCCTCCTCGCGACGCTTGGTCTGACCGAGATGTTCGTGCAGGGCTTCCAGCAACCGGGCGTTCTGGCGGTTGATCTCGGGCAACGCCTCGAGCGCTTGCGGGACATTGTCCATGAGCCCGACGAGCTGATCGGTTCGCTCCGTCTGGCGGTCGAGGTGATCGCCGATCTTGCGGACGAGGTGCATGACCTCGTCCATGCTGCGACCAGTGTCCGCCGCGCTCAGGGCGCGGGGCTTCGTCTCGATGAGGCCGAGCGCCGTCCCTCGCGCGGAGGAGGTGGTGTCGGCGGGGTTGCCGTCGTCGCTGCCGTTCAGGTCGATCTCGACCGGGCGGGGACGGCGGTGAAACAGGCTGCGAACGGTGCGCATGGTGATCGCCATGGGTCATCTCCTTGGAACCCGGAAAGAGGAGAGCGATTCCTCGCACGTCTTATCGGTCGTTGGTTCGCCCGAGCGCAAAAATCACGGCCAAATCGCCGGTCTGGCCGTTGAGAGTGGATTGCGTCGCGACGGTGACCCCCCATACCATGCCCGGTTCGGGTGCCATCGGCCCGATCCGGGGAATCTCGAATGACCGACACCGACTGGCAATGGAGCGAGGTGGCGGCGGCCTGGCCGCTGATCCAGGGCGGCTTTGCCGTCAGCGTGACGCTGACGCTGCTCGTCATCGCGTTGGGGCTTCCGGCCGGCCTGGTCCTCGGTCTACTGACGAGCCCGCGGGTCGCGTGGATGCGGCCGCTGGGCTGGCTGCTGACGACGCTGCTCGCGGTGCCCCGGCTGCTCCCGGGTCTCGTCGTCGTGGCGGCGTTCTTCGTGCTGTGGCCGGCGAGCGCCGAGTGGCTGCACGATGCGCTCGGTCAGTTCGATCCGGGTCCCGCGGCGGATGGCGTCGCGGCGGAGCTGGGACGCGCGGTCGCCGCGCCGCCCTTCGCCATCGCGGCCGTCGCCCTGGCGGTGGTGCTCGCGGCCCGGACCGAGTTCATCGTTCGGAGCAGCGTGCGTCACGTCAGCACCCAGCTTCGGGCCGTGGCGCGGGCGATGGGGATGAGCCGCGGCACCGAGCTGACCCGGGTCATCCTGCCGATGACCGCACGGGGGACGGCGGCCCCGCTGCTCGGCGCGGGCGTGCGTGTGTTTCGCGATTCGACGCTGGCCGCCTTCATCGGCGTCGCCGACGTGCTGTTCGTCGCGGTGCGGGACGCCCCGACTCCGGGCACGCGGGGTGGCAACGGGCACCTGGGGCTGGAGCTCTTCACGCTGATGGCGATCGGTTTCCTGGTGATCCTCGTGCCGGCGGAGCTGTTCATTCGCTGGCTCACCCGCTCGCGTTGGATGCGGCGGGGCGAGCGACGGGCGGTGGTGGCATGACGCATCTCTTTCACGTTCACAAGATCGGCAAGTCGTACGACGGCAAGGTGGTGCTTGACGAGCTGACGCTCTCGATCACCCAGGGCGAGGTCGTCTGCGTGCTCGGCGCGGCGAAGGGCGGCAAGAGCACGTTCATCCGGTGCCTGATGCTGCTCGAACGCATCGACCGCGGTTTCATCGAGTACGGCGGTCTTCCGGTCATCGGCGTCGCGAGTGCCAACGGCAACGGTGGGAACGGCAAAGCCGCGAAGACGCCACGCCGTCCGGCCCTTCACGTACGGGAACACCGCTTCCGCCGGAAGTTCGGCGTGGTGTTCCCGTCCCGCAACCTGTTCCCCAACCGCACCGTTCTCCAGAACGTGGTGGAGGGGGCGTTGCATGTCAATCGCATTCCGCGTCGGACGGCGCTCGAGACGGGCCGCTCGCTGCTGGCGACGGTCGAGATGGCGGAGAAGGCGGGGGACTACCCGGAGACCCTGACCGCCGGCGAGCAACAGCGGGTGGCGCTCGCTCGGGCGTTCGCCGCCGAGCCGGAGGTCGTCTTCCTCGACGAGATTACCTCGACCCTCGACCCGCCCGAGACCGCGCGGCTCTTCCGGTGCCTGCGCACGCTCCGCGACGAACACTCGGCCGCGATCGTGATGGCCACGAACCACGCCAAGTTCGCCGCCGACTTCGCCGACCTGCTGTGCTTCCTTCACGAGGGCCGGTTCCTCGAGAAGGGCTCGCCCCGCCGGCTCGTCACCGAGCCCCGCTCCGAGCCGTTCCAGCAATTCCTGAAGTCCGTCCGCGCGTCCTGGTAAGACCCGCATCGGCGAACGGGTACGATCAGGCTCATGCTGGCAGTGGCGTCAATCCGGCCCCGCCGCGTCGTTCCGCGGCTCTTCCTGGCCGCTCTGCTGATGGCGACGACGCTCGGGTGCGGCCATTCTCGCTCGGCCGCACCGCCCGCCGCCACGCCACGCCGGATCGTCTCGTTCAGCCCCGCGTTGACCCGCATGCTCGTCGATCTGGGGGTCGGCGCCGAGATCGTCGGACGGACGCGTTTCTGCACGGCGGCCGATCCGTCCGTCCCCGTCGTCGGCGACTTGCGTGACGTCAACTACGAGCGGCTGCTGGAGGTGACCCCGACCCACGTCTACGTGCAGGCTCCGGCGGCGGGCGTCGATCGGGAGCTGGCGGCGATGGCCACGCGGCACGGCTGGGCGTTGCACGCCTGGGACGGCATCGACGACATCGACGACGTGGAGCGGGTCCTGCGGGCCCTGCCCGCGACGCTCGATCCCGCGTTCACCCGGGATGGCCCGACGCTTGCGACGCGGGTCGCCGAGATCCTGAACGACCTCGCCGCGACGCTGGTGCCGGTCGCCGCCCCCGGCGCCCCCGGCAACGCGGGATCGGTGCTGCTGGTCTACGCCACCGAGCCGGTGGGGGTCTTCGGCGGCGGCACGTACCTCGACGACGTGCTCCGCCGACTCGGCGGCACGAACGCCGTGACCGCGTCCGGGTGGTTGGAGATGTCCCTCGAAGACGTCGTCCACCTCGACCCGTCGGCGATCATCGTCGTACGGGCGGAGGCCCCCGATGGCCGCGACGCCGCCGCGGTCGCGGGACCGCTCGGACGGCTCGACATCGCGGCGGTTCGACGCGACCGCGTCCGCGTGCTCCAGCACCCGGACGCCCTGCTGCCGTCGACCGCGCTCGGTGAGGTTGCCGAGTCGCTCGGCGTCGTCCTCCGCGAACTGGGGACGCCGGAGTCATGATCGACGCCACGCCCCGCCGTCCGCTGCTGGCCCTGGCGATCCTGGTGACGCTCGTCGCCGGTCTCGCCGCCGTGCGGTTGCTGATCTACCGGGCCGGTGGGGGCGAGCTCACCTGGGGGTGGCCGGCGGGGGAGATCGCGCGCCTTCGTCTGACCAGCGTCGCGGTGGCCACGCTGGTCGGGGCGGCCCTCGGGATCTCCGGGCTGCTCCTGCAGGCGTTGCTTCGCAATCCGCTCGCGTCGCCCTTCGTCCTCGGCGTGTCCGGCGGCGCTGCGCTCGGCGTCATGACCGCCATCTCCCTGGAGCACGCGTGGGGTCTGGCCTGGGCCCGCAGCGGCGCCGATGCGCCGGCGGCGTTGGTGGGCGCGCTCGCCGCGCTGGTGATCGTGTACGGGCTGGGACAACGCCGCGGGTGGCTCGACCCGGTCTCGCTGATCCTGATCGGGGTGGTGGTGAGCGCGATCTGCGGCGCGCTCATCATGTTCCTCCAGCACCTCGCGCCGTTCGGGCTGCGGGGCGATCTGGTCACGTGGATGATGGGGATCGTGCCGCAGGGCGTGTCGGGCATGGCGTTGGCCGGGTCGGGCATCGTGGTCGGGCTGGGGGCAGCCGGGGCGCTCGGTCTCGGTCACGCGATGGACGCGGCGACGCTCGGCGACGACGAAGCGCGCACGGTCGGGCTGGCCGTCACGCGGGTGCGGGCGTTGCTGTTCGTGATCGCGGGAGTCCTGGCGTCGATCGCGGTCGCGTTGGCGGGCCCGATCGGGTTCGTCGGCCTGATTGCGCCGCACGCGGCGCGGCTCGGGATGGGACCGCGGCACGGTCGTCTCGTCGTGGGGTCGGCGGCGGCCGGGGCGGCGTTGCTCATCGGCGCCGACCTGGCAGCGCAGGTCACGAGCGTCGGGGGAGGCCGCATGCCGGTCGGCGTGTTTACGGCGCTCCTCGGAGGGCCGACGTTCATCTGGCTCTTGCGATCGGGACGGGGTCAGGCATGACGATCGAGATCGACGGGCTGACGGCGGGGTACGAGCGGCGGACCGTGTTCGCGGGCATCACGGCCCGCGCCGAGGCGGGTCGCATCACCACGCTCATCGGGCCCAACGCCGCCGGCAAGACGACGCTGCTGCGGTGCGTCATCGGGGCGTTGCGTCCCCGGGCCGGTCGCGTGCGGGTGGATGACGCGTCCGCCCACCGGCTGCGTGGGGCCGAGCTCGCCCGGCGGCTCGCGTACGTGCCGCAGCACGTGGCGGTGGCGGCGGCCTTCACGGTGCGTGAAGTCGTCGCGCTCGGGCGGTACGCGCTCGCGCCGGCGCCGGAGCGGATCGAGGCGGCGCTCACGCGGCTGGAGCTGAACGACGTCGCGGACACGCCGTTCCCCGCGTTGTCGGCGGGGCAGCAGCAGCGGGTGGGCCTCGCCCGCGCGATCGCCCAGGTGGAGCCCGGTGGGCATCTCGTTCTCGACGAGCCGACCGCGGCGATGGACCTGCACCACGCGCACGAGTGCTACCGGCTCCTGGGCGAGCTGCGGGCCGAGGGTGCGACGATCGTCATCGCGATGCACGATCTGGCCGCGGC
>JABDLI010000183.1 GCA_013003065.1 Phycisphaerales bacterium
GGACGACGCACGGCACGGACGCTTCGCTGTCCGTGGCACCATCGTGATCCGTCTTTGTTGGTGTCAGCGTCCTTCCCCTGCGCGAGGGACGACGCACGGCACGGACGCTTCGCTGTCCGTGGCACCATCGAATGGGTTTGCGCGGTCAGTTGGTCGCGCTCGCCAGCATCTTGTTCAATTGGTCCTCGTCCCACACCTCGATCCCCAGCTCCTGCGCCTTCGCCAGCTTCGACCCCGCGCTCTCGCCCGCAATGACAAGATCCGTTCGCTTCGACACCGAGCCGGTCACGTTGGCACCGAGCGTCTCCAGCCGCTCCTTGAGCGCGCTGCGGTCGAACGAGGCGAGCGTGCCGGTCAAGACGATGGTCTTTCCCGCGAACGGTGAATCGACGTCGGGGGCCGACTCGGAGTAGAGCTGGCTGGTGAGATCGACGCCGACCGCCCGCAGGCGCCGGAACGCATCGCGACCGGCGCCGGAATGAAGATGGTCGTGAAGGATGCGCGCCGTAATCTCGCCGAAGTCGGGCAGGGCCTCGAGCGTCTCGACGTCGGCGGCCAGGAGCGCATCGGCGTCGGGGAAGTGCCGCGCGAGGGTGCGGGCGGCCGCGGTGCCGATCTGGCGGATGCCCATGCCGGCGAGGACCCGGGCGAGACCGCGGCCCTTGCTCGCCTCGAGCGCGGCCAGAAGATTGTCGACGGACTTCTCCGCCATCCGTGGGAGCGCGAGCAGCCGGTCGCGGTCGAGCGTGAAGAGATCGGCGAAGTGGGTGATCAGCCTCTCGTCGACGAGCTGGTCGACGAGCTTCTCCCCCATGCCGTCGATGTCCATCTGCCCCCGCCCGACGAACCACTTGAGCTTCTCGCGAAACTGCGCCGGGCACTCCGGGTTCACGCAGTAGAGCTTGGGCCCCTCCCGCTCGACCGCGCCGCCGCAGGCGGGACACGCTTCGGGCGCCGCAACCGGCGTCGCGTTCTTCGGGCGTTCGCCCGGCACCACCTCGACGACCTGGGGAATGATCTCCCCCGCCTTCTCGATGACCACCGCGTCACCCAGGTGCAGATCCTTCCGCTGGATCTCCTCGATGTTGTGGAGCGTCGCGTGCTGCACGGTGGTGCCGGCGAGGAAGATCGGCGTCATCGTCGCGCGGGGCGTCAGCGTGCCGCCCTTGCCGACCTGCCAGTCGACGCGTTCCAGCCGCGTCGTCCCCCGCTCGGCCGGGTACTTGTAGGCAATGCACCAGCGCGGCGCCTTGCTCGTCGCCCCGAGCGTCCTCTGGGCGTCGAAGTCGTCCACCCGCACCACCATGCCGTCGACGCCGTAGTCCAGCTCCCCGCGTCGCGCGCGGAAGGACTCGATCGTCTCCACGACGGCGTCGATCGTGTCGCACGTGCGCACGAGCGGGCTGACGGGAACGCCCATCGCCTTGATCCGCGTGAGGAACCCCGAGTACGTCGGCGTCGGGAGACCCTCGACGACGCCACGGCCGTGCGCGACGAACCGCAGCCGCCGCGCGCGGGCAATCGCGGGGTCGAGGCTCTTGAGGGTGCCGGCCGTCGCGTTCCGCGCGTTGGCGAGGATCGCCTCGCCGGCCGCCTCCCGTTCGGTGTTGATACGCGCGAACTCGGAGTTGGGAATGAAGATCTCGCCCCGCACCTCCAGCACCGTGGGCACCGGACCATCCGTGTCACGCAGGCGAAGCGGGATCGCGCGGATCGTCGTCGCTTGCGCCGTGATGTCGTCGCCCTTCTGCCCGTCCCCGCGGGTGACGGCCACGGCGAGCCGCCCCCCCTCGTACCGCAGGCTCACCGCGACGCCGTCGATCTTCGGGTCACAGGTGAGCGCGGGCGTGGGGGCGTCGTCGTCGAGCCCCAGCCCCTTGCGCACGCGGTCGTGCCACGCGCGCAGGTCGTCGACGTCGTACGTGTTGTCGATCGACTGCATCGGCAACGCGTGGGCGACCGTGCGGAAGCCGTTGATCGGCATTCCCCCCACCCGCTGCGACGGGCTGTGGGCATCTGCCAGCTCCGGGTGCGTCGCCTCCAGCTCGATCAGCTCACGCATGAGCGTGTCGTAGCTGGAGTCGGGCATGATCGGCTCGGCGTCCGCGTAGTACGCGCGGTTCGCCTCGGCCAGCAGCGTCCGCAGCTCCTCGATCCGGGCGGCACCGTTGCGAGCGGGCGGCCGAGTCATCGCGGGGCCGAGGGAATCACGTTGAGCGTGTAGTACGCCTCGGGATGGACGAGCGACGCACCGTCGTCACGCACGACGCCGTCGAGGGAGATCTCGACGACGCGTCCGGCCCGCAGCCCGTCGATCCGCAGCCGCACGGACCGG
The DNA here is from genome assembly GCA_013003065.1 of Phycisphaerales bacterium. Lineage (GTDB taxonomy): Bacteria > Planctomycetota > Phycisphaerae > Phycisphaerales > SM1A02 > JABDLI01. Next base: position 2,336 of record JABDLI010000183.1, read on the forward strand.
CCGTCGCGGCTCACGGCGCAGCTCGTGACGGCGTGAGAGCGCCGGTCGATCTCGGGCGCGCCGTACTTCTCCCACCGCTCGTAGGTGAAGCTGGCGATGTCGTAGCGTTTCGCCTCCGCCGCGAGCACTTCGTCCACCGGCCCGGTGAACGTCAGAAGAAAACCGTCGGGCTGCACTTCGACCGTCTTGATCTCGAACGGCTCGACGTGCGTGTACACCACGCGTTGCAGCCCCCACGCCCGGGGCCCGTGGCTCCACCAGCCGCGGTTCGTCATGCCCACGAGCAGGCTGCCGTCGGGCGCCCACGCGAGACGGTTGACGCCGCTGTCGAGCCCCTTCAGGAACCGAAAGCACGCGCCCTGGTAGACGCCGTCCACCCGCTCGAGGAAGACCCGCGCGATCGACGCCTCGTACTGGTCGCCCACGAAGAGCTGCCCCTCGAACGGTCCGAACTTCCCGCCGGTGTCGTCGAGGAGGATGTCGCTCGCGCTGCGGCCCACCCGGTCGTAGGGGAACCAGATCGCCGGCGGCTTGAAGTCCTCCTCGCCGCGGGGCGGAGCCATGTCCGCCTCGTCGTACCAGGTGTCGCCGGCCGGGTGACCGTGCCAGTCGCCGAAGTCCAGGTGCATCATCTTGTTCGTTGCGACCCAGTCGCCCTGGTTGTCGCAGCAGAACATGTCCCCGGCGGCGTTGCGGCCGAGACCGTTCGGCGAACGCAAGCCGCCGCACACCGGCGTCAGCGCTCCGTCTTCCTCGACGATGAGCGCCCATCCCCGCCACGGCACGAGCGACTTGCCGAGCGATCCGCAGAACCCGACGTTGAGCGTGACCCACCACCGCCCCTGCCCGTCCCGCTCGGGTCCGAAGGCGAACTCGTGGTAGTTGCCGCTCACGCCCCAGGGCTCGCTGACCGTCTCGTACCGGTCGGCGCGATCGTCGCCGTCGACATCGACGAGCCGCGTCAGCTCCCCGCGTTGCACGACGAGCAGACCATCCTCGTCCCACGCGGCGCCGAGCGGCTCGTGCAGACCGGACGCGAAGCGTTTGTAGACGGCGTTGAACGGCGGCACCTCGTAGGCGTTCTCGACGACGAACGCATCGCCCCGCCGCGTGGTCACGACCGGTCGCCCGTCGGGCATGACGGCGAGACCGCCGACCTCCAGAACGATCGAGGGCGGCTCCAGGATCGTCATCATCTGGTAGTGCCGCAGCTCGGGCGACTCGGGGAAGTCGCGGTTGAGGTGATACTCCAGCAGCGTGAGCAGGCGGGGATCGACGACGGGCATCATCTGAAAGTCCCAGCCGCCGACGCCCTGGGTCACCTTGACGAGCAGCGTGTTCTCCCCGGCGCGGATCGGCAGCTCGACCGTGTGGTCCTGGATGTTGAAGCCGCGGTAGACGTCGGCGTCGACGTGCAGCCGACCGTTCAGCCAGACCTTCAATCCGTCGTCGCTGCCCATCTGGAAGGTGACGACACCGTCGCGGGGGGCCGTGAAACGCCGGGCGAGGTACGCGATGCCGTCGGTGTTCGCGGCCTCGTCGCCGAACCGCTTGAGGTCGTGCTTCATCCACGCGTCGTCGGGGATCTCCTCCCACGCCGCGAGACGGCCGTCCTTGCCCTCGTAGGACGCGGCGAGGTCGATGCCCACCTCCGGCGGATACACGATGTCGTGCTTGTCGCGGCCGGCGTTGTCGAAGGGACCGATGACGTACCACGCGCCCAGCTCCAGCGGCGTGGTGTACTGCGCGAGCGTCGCCTCCCGCGTGGCGCGGCGGGTGTCCCGCTTGACGTAGTTGAACTCGTCGGCGCCGACGGCGGCGACGCCGGCGACACCGATGATGACGACGGCGGCGAGGCCGCCCGCGATCCGGCTCGTTCGTCTCACCACGTGACCTCCAGGGCGAATGCGGCGCGGCCGTCGGCATCGAGCCGCACCCGCGTCCGATCCCCCGACACCGCGGGGTCGCTCGTATCGACGATCACCACCACGCCCGGCGGGCCCGACAGCTCGAAGTGCCGGCGGAGCCCGGCCGCCGCCCCCGATCGCCGCGGGCGGGGACGCTCCCGCACGGAGACGACCGTGCCCGCGGAACGCAGCTCGTAGAGAAACACCGGTGACCGTTCCGCGTCCAGCTCGTACCCGCGGAAGCGAGTCGTCGTCGTCGCGTCGGGCGTCGTCTCCGGCGCCGCGAGCGACAGCGGGTTCGGCCCCGCCGCGACCCACGCGGTCGCGTCGGGGTTCGTCTCGCTGCCCCCCCGCGCGCCCCAGGCGCCGGCGGCGCTCAGGAACTGCCCTTCCCACGCCATCGTGATGGCACAGCGATCGGCGTCGAACGCGCAGTGGATCTGCTCCGGGAAGCCGCAGGCGATCGCCCGCACGCCCGCGTCGCGTACGAAGGAGCGGAAGACGACCGGCTCGTCACCCACGACGAGGTCGTAGCCGGCCGGGTCGATGAGCCCCTCGGGGAGCGGCAGCGACGCGCCTTGGGAGAGGTACGCCCAGATCGCGTCGACCTGCCGCTCCGCGTCGCCGCCGAGAATGCCGGTGATCGCGCTGCGGCCCCCGACGAAGAAGCTCGGCATGCGGGTCCCCGGACGCACCCGCGCCGGATCGAGGACCCACCGCCGGAAGCTGGCGGGCAGCAGCCGGCCCGGCATGTCCGCCAGATCCGGTCCCGGCGTGCCGGTCGCCTCGTGGCCGGCGATGCGGTGGCACTCGATGCAGTTGAGCCCATCGGCGCCGACGAGCGTGCGTCCGTGGCGGGCCAGCTCGGTCGTGAAGACGGGCTCCTCCGCGAGCCCGTCGTTCGCGCCGGCCGCGGCGGCGAAGAGATGGGGCAACGCGTCGGTGGTGGCCAGGCCGAAGTGCGGCATCCGCGTCGCGAGGTACGGTCGCGCGCGGGCCTCGTCGGCGAGGACGGCGTTCATCCACGACGTCGTCAGCCGCTCGCCCGCGCCGGTGAGGTCGGGCGGCAGTCGTCCCTCGTCGCCGAGATCGGCTTCGCCGTCGGTCGCGAAGAGCCGCGTCACCGCCGGCCCGGGCCCGAGCGCACCTTGGTAGGCATGGCACGCGGTGCAGGCGAGCTGCTCCAGATGCAAAGCGAGGTCGTCGAGGGGCGTCGCCGCGGCCGGGCCCGCCGCGGCGTGCAACAGATACGCGGCGATGGCCTCGCGTTCGTACTGGTCGAACGCGTAGTCGGGCACGCCTGCAGGTGGCGTCGCAGCGAGGCAGCCCGCGTCACCCGCAAGCGTCTCGAGGGCGGGGGCGGCAAGCGCGGATGCGATCGGCGTCGTGCTCACGGCCGTGCGGTCGTGGCAGGCGGCGCACCCGGTGTTCGCGAAGCGAGCGGCGCCCCGCACGGCCCGAGCGGGATCGAAGCGGAAGGGCGCAACCTCGCCCGGCCGATGTCCCGCCGCGTGCTCGCGCTCGATGAGAAACGCCGCGAGCGCGTGGCTCTCCATCGGCTCCAGCTGCTGATCGGGCATCAGACCGTTCGGCCGCGACGCGAGGGGGTCGGCGAGGAACGCGGCGAGCGATTCGATCGAGTACTTGCGGGCGAGCGGTCCGAGCGGGGCGTACGACCGCCACGCGTCGCCGGCATCAGCACTCGCCTCGTCACCGAGCGGGCCGTGACAGGCAA
>JABDLI010000186.1 GCA_013003065.1 Phycisphaerales bacterium
GCGCAGGGGAGTCAGATGCCCTGCGCAATGGACGCTGACGGCACGGACGCTTCGCTGTCCGTGGCACCTTCGGGATGGGCGCACTTGAGCAACCCGCGCCCCTCCCGCATCATGCCTCCACGTGACCACCGCCCCCACCACCGCCCGCCGCCCGCTCCTCCTCATGCTCGCCGCGCTCGTCGTCGCCGGTGCCGCGGTCCGCTCGACGCGTATGACCGAGAGTCTCTGGTACGACGAGATCGCCGCGTGGCGTGACTACGGCATGCACGGTCCCCGCGCGATCCTCACGACGTACTTCGATCCGGCGAACCATGTCGCGCACACGCTGCTGAGCTGGTGCGCGTTCGAGCTGCTGGCGTCGTTCGAGTGGCCGGCGGCCGTGGCGTTGCGGTTCCCGTCTTTCGTCTTCTCGTTGGCAACGATCCCGATCCTCTTCGGATTGGGCCGGCGCGCGGGCGGGATCAGGGTCGGCATCGTAGCGGCGGCCGTGGCGGCGATCGCGCCGGTCGCGGTCCTCGAGGGCGTCGAGGCCCGCGGGTACAGCATGATGATCTTCTTCGCGGCGGCGGCGACGCACCAGTGGCTCGCGTTGCGAACACGGCCCCGCCTCACGCGGGGACTCGCGTACGCGACGCTCATGGCGCTCGGCGTGTGGTCTCACCCGATGACGGTGTTCGTGGCGCTCGGCCACGGCGTCATCCTCCTCGTCGAGATGATCCGGCGCCGGCGGATCGAGGCGATCGGGATGGGCGCCCTCGTCGCCGCCGCTGCTCTCACGCTGGTGCTCTTCGCCCCGATCATCGGCGCGGTGCTGCGCACCCGGCGGGCCTTCGCCGACGCGAGCCCGGACACGCCATCCCCGTTCGGCATCGAAGGCGCCGCGGCGTTGTTGCAGCTTGGCGGCTCGCTCGCATGGTGGGCGGCGCTCCCGGCGCTGCTCGTCGCGATCGCCGGCGTCGTCCGAGCCGGGCGGACGCCGGAGACACGATCGGTCATCGTCGCCACGCTGGCCGGACTGCCGCTGCTCTTCGCGGCAACCTGGCTGCTCGACTCATGGATGTACACGCGGTTCGCGTTCTTCGCGTTCCCGGGTGGGGCGATCCTCATCGCGCTCGGCGTGGACACGCTCTGGCGGCGGCGCGCGGCCGCCGGCGTGGGGGCGATCGCCCTCATCACCGCGTGCTACGCCGCCGATCTCGCCGTTCGGCCGACCAAGCAGCCGCTGCGCGAAGCGGCGCGGGTGGTCGAAACCGAACGCCGCCCGGGTGAGCGACTGCTCGTCGTCGGCTTGCGTCACGAGGTCCTCGATGTCTACGCGGCCGCCCTCGACCCGGCGTACTCCCTCCACCACGGCGCCGACCTCGCCGCTGCCATCGCTCGCGTCGAGCCGGCGTGGGTGATCGTGCTGTATCCGCGTGCGGTTGGGCCGGAGCGTCTTGGGCTTCTGGCGGAGAACGGCTTTGCGGTTCACACGCGGCTTCCGGGGTGGGCGGATTGGGGGGATGGGGAGGTGGTGGTGTGGCGTCGCGGGGAGTGAGTCCGCGTCCGTGGCACCCGAATCCGTCGGGTCCCGCACATCAGTCGTGACGCAACGCGACGATCGGGTCCTTCCGGCTCGCCACCACCGCCGGGTAGATTCCGAAGATCAGCCCGACCGCGCTCGCCACGAAGAACGACGCGACGATCGACCATCCGGTCACCTGCGTCTCCAGCGAGACCTTCGTGTCGAGGACGCCCTCGAACGCCGGCTGGCTCAGCAACCATGGGATGAACTGGCCGATCGCGACGGACGCGGAGACGCCCAGCAGAATGCCCAGCACGCCGCCGACCGCCGCGAGCGAGCCGGTCTCGACGAGGAACTGGAGCGTGATGTGACGCCGGGTTGCGCCGAGCGCGCGGCGGATGCCGATTTCGCGGGTGCGTTCGGTCACGCTGGCGAGCATGATGTTCATGATGCCGATGCCGCCGATCAGCAGGCTGATCGCCGCGATCGTGATCAGCACGATATTCCAGACGGCCTGCGTGCGTTTGACATTCTCCAGCAGCTCCCACGGCACGATCAGCTCGACGTCGCGGCTCTGCGGGTGACCGACCTCGACGATGCGTTTGACGCGATCGGCGACGTTGAGGACCGACTCGGTGGACGGCGCCGTGACGAAGATCTCCGTCACCTCGACCTCTTCCCCGGAAAAGCTGCCCGATGACCGCCGGTAGACGACGTCGCCGAACTCCAGCTCCGCGGTGGTGATGGGGATGTGGACGTCACCGTTGAGATCGCGACCGACGAGCGCCGATCCCGCCCCGCCGGCGAGACCGACGGGCCGCAGCACACCGATCACCCGAAAGATGCGTTCGCCGATTCGGAATTCCTGCCCGATGGGATCGCGGTTCGTGAAGAACTGCGTTGCCACCTGGTCGCCAATGACCGCCACCGCCGATCGCTCCCGCATGTCGGCTTCGCTGATGTAGCGGCCGCGGGCCATGCGGAGGTTCGTGACTTCGATGAGCTCGGGCGTCGTGCCGAACGCCTGGCTCACCAGACGCTTCGCCCCGTAGGACATCTCGTCGCCCACCGACTTCACGGGGACGACGTACGCGGCATCCGTGATCGCCTGCTGCACGCGGCGGAGGTCCGTCCGCGTGATTCCGAACGACGCGATGAACGACCGCTCCTGGGAACCGAACGAACTCGATTCCGGCGGCTGCGTGGAACGCAGGATGACATTGGTCGCGCCGAGCGCCTGGATGTCCCGCAACGCCGCCTGCTTCGTGCCCTCGCCGATCGACACCATGATGATGACGGCGCCGACGCCGAGCACGATGCCCAGGCTCGTGAGAAAGCTCCGCAGCTTGTGCAAGCGGAGGTTCGTCAGGCCGAGGCGGATGATTTCGAGCAGGAAGGACATGAAGTAGTGCGGCCCGGGGTGGAAAGAGGGCGATTGTAGGCCGAAACGGGCGAGCGACGGCGCTCTCGTCCCGTGGGTAGGATCACGGGCCGATGTCACACCCGATCGAGATCATCGAGGAGAACGAGGGCCGCCACGGGTGGAGCTTCCGGGCCCAGATCCTGGACGACGCCGGCGGCCTGCACGTCGCCGAGGTGACGCTGTCCTGGGCCGACTACAACCACTGGTCCGCCAGCGGAAGCGACACTCCATCCGCCGTCGCGGCGGCGGTGGTGCGGTTCATGCTGACCCACCTGGCCCCCGCCGAGGTGCCCGCCCGCTTCGACGCGGCCACGACCCGGCAGCGGTATCCGGACGCGGATGGGGTGATACCGTCGCTGATCGGGTGACGGACACGGACGCGGGCACGGACAC
>JABDLI010000198.1 GCA_013003065.1 Phycisphaerales bacterium
GACCGTAGGTGCCGAACAGATCCGCGGACTGGGCCAGCACCGGCAGCTCGATCAGCGGATGGGCCAGCAGATACCACCCGTACCCGTCGAAGATCAGCTCACCCCGCAGCGTCTCCAGCCCCACCCACGTCACCGGCACCAGGAGGGCCATCGGCCAACGAGTCGTGCGGCGATGGCGGGCGAGACGACGCATGAGGACGGCAAAGATCGCGGCGTACCCGGCCAGATAGAGCGCGAGCAACGGGTAGCCCACGAGCGTCACCGGCACCAGCCAACGCTGCAACCACAACCAGCCGATCCACTGCACCAAGACAACGACGAGGATCAGCCCGCGGGTCGTCGGCGCTCTGAGCGCAGCCCACGCCAGGGGCACCGGGGCAAGAACGATGAGCGGCCAGAGTCCGACGGGCGGAAAGGCGACGACGAACAGCACGACGTGCACGGCGACCAGCGTCGCGACGAGCCACCAGGGGTACCGGTCGCCCGCCGGCGGGGGCTCACTTGCCGGCATAGTCGATGATGCTGCTGATCTCGCTGCGGAGATCGCATCTGGGAACGACCCGGTCGACGAAGCCGCAGTCACGCAGGAACTCCGCCCGCTGAAACCCCTCGGGCAGCGTCTGCCGGATCGTCTGCTCGATCACGCGGGGACCGGCAAACCCGATCAACGCATTCGGCTCGGCGAGGATCACGTCGCCGAGCATCGCGAAGCTCGCAGTGACGCCACCGGTCGTCGGATCCGTCAGGACCGAGATGAAGAGACCGCCGGCATCGTGGAACCGGCCGAGCGCCGCGGAGGTCTTCGCCATCTGCATGAGCGAGTAGCCGGACTCCATCATGCGGGCGCCGCCGGACGCGCTGACGATGACGAGCGGAAGATCGCGATCCTCGGCCGTCTCGACGGCCCGGGCGATCTTCTCGCCGACCACCGAACCCATCGAGCCGCCGAGGAACGTGAAGTCCATTGCCGCCAGAACGACCTTTCGGCCCTTGATGAACCCGAGCCCGGTCTGCACGCCGTCGTTCTGACCGGTCTTCTTCTGCGCGGCCTTGATGCGGGCCGGGTAGGGCTTGATGTCGACGAACCCGAGCGGATCGGCCGGCGCCATCTCGACGTTCATGGGCTCGAAGCTGCCGGGATCCATGAGCTGCTCGATCCGCTGCGTCGCGCTCACCCGGAAGTGGTACTGGCAGGTCGGGCACACCCACAGATTGCTCTCGACCGACCGGCGGAAGAGCGAGGCGCTGCACGCGGGACACTGAATCCAGAGGCCCTCGGGCACGGCCTTCTTGCCACGCGCGGTCAGCTCCGGCACGTCGGCCCACGTTCGGGGTGGGGTCTGGCTCACGTCGGTATGGTAGCGGAGCGGCCGCCGTCGCGGGCACGGTCGCGGTCGCGGGCACGGGCGCGGTCGCGGGCACGGACACGGACACGGACCCGGACACGGTCGCGGACACGGACACGGACACGGACACGGACACGGACGCGGACACGGACACGGACACGGACGCGGACACGGACGCGGGGCGCTCGCTCGCGCTCGCGGGGCGTAGGGCCATTCCGCGCCCATCGCGCCATCCCCCGACCCAACCTGCCCGAGGCGGCATGGACGCCGCCGGTCCCCACGCAGCCTGCACCCGCCGGAGGCGGTGCGAAAGACAGTCCGAACCCACGCTGAACCATCCAGACGCGAGCCCGCAGGGATGCGGGCGGTGTATTTGGGCGTCCAAGCAGGTATGTGCCTCGCCGCAGGATGCGGCGGATCGAGCGGGGGTCGGTTAACCGCCGGACGACTCAGCGTTCAGCGAACGACCAACTGAGGCCGAGGGCGGCAGGACGCCGCCCGTGGAAGCACAGGGCGTCCGGACGTCACCAGCGTGTTCGCGCGGTTGGGGGAGAATTGGATTTGGAATGGGAATGGGAATGGGAAGGCGAAGTGGAACTGGACCCGGAGAGTGGGGACCCGGGGAATCGTGAATTGGAATTCGGAGGGCGGCAGGACGCCGCCCGTGGAAGCACAGGGCGTCCGGGCGGCAGGCCATGGCCTGCCCTCCCCACCGCTCGCGCGACCGATCGATCCGAGATTCACCCGCCTACGTCACCCCAACAACGACAACACGTTCTGCGAGATCAGGTTCGCCGTCCCGAGCACCGAGGTGCCCGCCTGGGAGAGGATCTGGGCACGGGTGAGCGCCGCGGTCTCCTCCGCGAAGTCGGTATCGCGAATCCGCGACTCGCTCGCCGCGATGTTCTCGAAACCGATCTGGAGCGACCGGATGTTGGTCTGCAGCGTGTTTCGCTCGAAGGCGCCGATGCGCCCGCGGAGCACCGACACTTCCTTGATCGAGGCGTCGAGCACGATCGAAGCATTCTGCGCCTCCCCCGCCACCAGCGAGTTCGTGCCGCCGGTCTTGAGCGAGTCGAGGTGATACCGGACGTCGCTGATCAACGTGCCGCCGAGGCGGCTGGCCGCCACGGAGCCGATACCGAAGCCGACGAGCTGGGCGGTCGAGATCGTCGGACCGAGCTGGAAGTCGGCTCCGCCGCCGATGATCTCGAAGGTCTTCTGGGTACCGGCGGTCTGGGCGAACGCGCGGGTCAGCGTCATGTCGACGCTGAGCGACGGCGTGTTCAGCGTGATGTCCGTGCCGTCGCCGATCGCGAGCGCGCCGTTGATGATGGCGGTCACGTCCAGGCCCTCGTCGCGTTGGGTCAGGACGTCGTCGACATCGTAGGTCCGGAAGAAATCGCCGCCCGCTCCGATCTTCCGCACCGAGACGAAGGCGTCGGAGCCGAACTCGATCGAGCTGAAGACGATGCCGCTGGTATCGTCACCGGGCGTGATGAGCGTCGCGCTGACGCCGGTCGTCTCGCGGATCGTGTTGATCGCCGCGGCGACGTCCGTCATCGAGGTGCCCGAGACGAACGACAGCGTCTGCACGCCCCGCGTGCCGGCGACCTCGACGGTCACCGTGCTCGTGATGGCCCCCGCCGCCGTACCGGAGAGCGTGAGCTGGCCCGCCTGGGCGGAGGCCACGACCTCGACGTCGATGCTGATCGAGGGATTGTTGCCGAACTGGGCGGCGAAGATGTCGACGCCCGCGATCGCACTCGTCGCGACGCCGGAGGTGAGGTACGAGAGCGATCCGTCCAGGAGCTGCAGCCCGGCGAAGCTCGCCGTGTTGGAGATCCGCGTGATCGAGTCGATCGCACTGTCGACCTGGAGCTGGTTGGCCTCGATCTCCTCGTCGCTGAGACCGCCCGTGCTCGCCGACTCGACGATGAGCGATCGAATCGAGCTGAGCAGATCGTTGACCTCGGCCAGATGGGCCTCGGTGGTCGCGATCACTGAGCTTGCGCGCTCGGAGTTGTCGATCGCCTGACGCAGACCTTCGCGCTCGGAGCGCAGACGCTCCGAGACGATCAGTCCGGCGGGATCGTCGGCTCCGCGGTTGATCCGCAATCCGGTGGACAACCGCGTGAGCCGCAACGCGAGATCGCGGTTGGCTCGCGACAGATTGTTCTGCGCGATCAGTGACGGAATGTTCGTGTTGATCCGAGCCATCACAATCCTCCGTGATCGAGGCTGGATACCTGAGACCCGGTCATCCGGGCGGCGTGATTCCCCTCACGCAATCGTTCGTTGCCGGACATCAGGCCGTTTCCTTGCGAGGATGGCCCTGCCGGGGTGGTATGCGGGTCTCGAGCGACGGGGTCGGACGCTTCGTCTCGCCGCGTTTGTTCGCACGAACCGAACGCAGCTCGCCATCTTCGAGACAGGCGGCCTGCTCGTTCTCGCGTTTGATGGCGTCGTACACTTCCTTCCGGTGCACGGCGATGCGGGCGGGCGCCTTGATGCCAATGCGCACCTTGTCCCCGCGAATGTCGACGACGGTCAGCTCGATGTCGTCGCCGATCATGATTGTCTCGTCACGCTGGCGGGAGAGCACCAACATAGAGCGGCTCCTTCCTGGGGTCGGTCCCGGGGGACCTCCCGCGGCATCCGTGCCGCAGGTTGACGACCCGCCGGGGCGGGTCGATCTGGCGACGGTCAGGCCGAGGCGGCTTTGACCGATTCACCGAGCTGGACGATTTCGTGCCGCGTCGTCCAGCGCTTTTCCGCGAGGACGAGCTGCATGGCCTGGCGATTGTCGACGTTCACGACGATCGGCCCCTGGAGGTTCGCGGTCAACGCCCGGTCGTACCGGTTCACGATCACGAACACCTGGGCTTCGTCGAGCCGCTCGAGCTTCAGCTCCGCCATCTGCTCGCGGCGGATCGTCGCCTCGTAATCCGCGACCCACAGGCTGGGGTCGGTCACCACGAAGGCGAGCTCGGGCGAGTCGAGCGACTGGAGCCAGAAGAAGATGCCCTCCTCGTCCGGCTGCAAGAGTGTGTACCGGGTAAAGCTCGCGAAACCGAGCAGTCCGGCGGGGAAGTTGATCACGCGGCGTTCGTCGATGTCCACGTGTCCGAATCGGGTCGTCTCCACGTTCATCCGATCGCTCCAAAGTCCTCGGCCATCCAGTCCTTGGTTCGCGTGCTCCCAACTCCGGGAGCACCGGACCTCCTGTCCGATCGCATGACCCCGGCCGGAGGGGACACGCGGGCGTGGCGAGCCTGCTAGCGCAAGAAGTCGAGCAAGCTCAGATTCGCGAGACGGGACGCAGTGGCGTATCCCGCCTGGAGCTGCTGTTGCAGCAACGAGAAGCGGAGGGCCGCTTCGGTGAAATCAAGATCCTGCACTTCGCTCTTCAAGGCGACGTCCTGAAGCTTCAGGTCTTCCTCGCGGTCGGTGGCATCGGTGACGCGCCGTGCCCTCACCCCCACCTCGGCCCGTGTCTCGGCCGTTCGGGAGATGTCCTCTTCGAGCTTCTCTCCAGCAAGCGCAATGCCACGTTCGTCATTCGACTCCAGGGCGTCCCGCAGGGCGATCAGATGGCTGAAGAGCCCGTCGACGGCAACGGTTGCGCGATCCTCGCCGGCCAGAGTTGCGCCCGTGGTCGAGGTCTGGATGCCGAGGTCGGTCGCGGCAAAGGAGCCGTTCATCCGCGTGACGGTGGTCGCCGGACCGGGGGCCGCCGTGTTGTCGACGATGGCAATGCCGTTGCCGTCCCCGACGAGGGTGGCCTCGAAGTCGACGCCGACGGTGAGCCCCGCGGCGGTCGCGGCGGCGTTGATCGTGTCGAGGACGTCCTGCACCGTCACCGCCCCGACGAGGTCGATGTCCAGTTGCGTGACGCCGTCCTTCAGATCGATGCGGAAGTCGATGTCGCGGGCCGGATCCGGCAGGCCGGTGATCGGATCGACCGCTCCGCTCTTGATGTCGACGCCGAGGCCGTCGTTGAAGTCCGCGAGCTCGGTGTTGCCCGTGAGCGAGCGGACGCCAAGCTCGGTCGCCGTGACGCCGCCGGCCGTCTCGCCGACGCTCATCGCGCCGCCGGAGAGCTCGTTGACGAAATCGAACCGGTCGCCCGATTCGGCGATCTCGACGCGAATGCCGAGGTCGATGCCCTCGACGAGGTTGACCAGGTCCTCCACCGTCACCGCGCTCGACAGATCGAGGTCGCGGGTCTGCCCCACGTTCGACAGCTTGATCGTTCCGAGCGGGAACGTCACGCCGGCGAGCGAATCGAGCCGCGTCTCGGGCACGATCCGCGGATCGAGGTCACCCCCGGTCGCGCCGCCGAGGGGAAACGTCATGTTCAGGCCGAGGTCGGCCGCCGTGGCATCCGTCGCGGGATCGCTGATCGTGATCGCCGCGGCCCCGGGAATGACTTCGAACCGGTTCTGCGTGACGGGGTCGATCCGAACGACCGCCGCGGGATCGACGAGCTGGATGTCGGCCTCGAGCAGATCGGCGACGTCCTGCACGGTGTGGGCCGTCGTCAGATCGACCGTGATGTCCGTGCCCCCGACGTCCACCTCGACGCTGGCCAGGCTCACGCCGAGGCCCCGCGCTCCGTTCAGGTCGGCCAGTCGCGTGGCCGGCAGCACGATCGGATCGAGATCACGCTCGCCCTGCACCCGGCTGCTGACCGCGCCGAACGCCTGCACGCCCGAGACGGTGATGGGCAGCTTGCGGGTGAGCCCGAGGTCGGTCGTCAAACCGTCGCCCTCGCCCTGGTACTGCAACCCCTGGTGGAGCTCGACGATCGGCGTGCGGGCGGTCGCGGTGCCGGCGAAGAGGTGCAGCTCCTGGTACTTGCGGTTCGCGATGAGGACCGCTTCGTTCAGGAGCGCGTCGATGACCTTCGCCTGGTTGTCGCGTGTCTGCGAGTCGGAGCCGATCCCGATCTGACTCGCCGCAACGCCCTTGGCCTCGATGAGCAGATTGCTGATGTCCCCGAGCGCGGCATCGACGTTCCCGAGCACGCTGTCGGCGTGCGAGAGATTGCGGAGGTGCTGGTCGCGTCGCTCGATGATGTCGTCGAGGACGCTGACGGTGCTCGTTCCGATGGGGTCGTCCGACGGGCGGTTGATCCGCAGGCCGCTGGACATCTGCACCTGCGCCCGGAAGAGATCCTGGTTCGCCCGGCTGATCGACCCGAGCATGAGCTGCGAGGTCAGCAGGTTCGGCACGCGGGCGATGTTGGAGGGAATGCTGGTCATGACGGGGTCCCGGAGGGGGAGGAATCAGATTCAGGCCAGGCTGATGAGGATCTGCAGCGCTTCGTCGATCACGGTGATGAACCGCGCCGCCGCCTGGAACTGGCGTTGGTACATGAGCAGGTTGATCGACTCTTCGTCGAGCGAGACGCCGCTCACCGACTGGATCTGCGCGCCGAGGCTCTCGCGCACGAGGCTGGCCGACTCGGCCGCGGCGCTCGCCGCCTTGCCCTTCACCGCCATCTCGTTGACGGAGTTCTGCCAGAAGGAGCGCAGGCTCACGCCGCCCAGCTCGTCCACGGGAACGTCCTGGAGACCGGCGATCGCGACCGCCGTGTCGTTCGACCCGGGAACGTGGTTGCCGCCGAGGGCCAGGAGCGCCGGGTTGTCCCGCAGCCGCTCGTTGACGTCGATGTCGGCGGCCCCCTCGCCGGTGAAGAACGTGTTGATGCCGAGCGCCGAGAGCACGCCGCTCGTATCGTCGGAGAACGTCATCTCGTAGCCCGCGTCGGCGTCGAGCTGGAACGCGCGGTCGAACGTGAGGGACGCCGTGACGTTGGGAACGCCGACCGCCACGTTGATCTCGTTGATGAGATCGTCCGCCGACATCGCGTCGCCGTCGACGTCGATCCGGTAGCTCGTCCGCTGTCCCGTGTCCTGATGGGTGAGGTGGATGAAGAAGCTGCCGTTCTCGGTGCGGAAAGGGAGGTCCGCGTCGGTCGAGTTGAGGTTCGCGCTCGAGTCGTTCATCAGGTACGCGCCCTTGACCGACTCGAACCCGATCAGACCCTGCCCCTGCGCGTGAACCTTGTTCACCTGGTGGATGAGCTGGGTCGCGAGGTCGTCGAGGGCCGTGATCGAGGGCCCGACCGTGCTGTCGTCGCGTTGCCGCAGCAGGCCGCCGATCTGCCCGGAGTTGACGGTGAGATGCGTCCCGTCTTCCTTGACCCGCACCCGCACCTCGACCTCGCCGTCAACCGTCTTGATGTCGAGGCTCACGCCACGCGAGTTCCCGGCGAGCAGGACCGGGATGGAGTTGACGAGCACGTCCACCGACCCGGACTCGTGCTCGATGACGTCCACCTCCATGTACTGCGAGAGCTGGTCGATGAGCAGGTCGCGTTGGTCCCGCAGCGAGGCCGCCTCGCCGACGCCGGGCTCGGCCAGCGTGATCTCCCGGTTGACGGCGGCGATCTGATCGAGGAGATCGTCGGCCGCGTCCACGGCGGCGCCGAGGCCGCGATCGATCTCGGCGCGAACCCCGGTGTAGTCCCGCTGCAGATCGGCGATGCGGGTGGCGATGCTGCGTCCCTGCTCGATCACGACCGACCGCACCGCGTTGTCGGAGGGGTTGTTGGCCGCCTCGGAGAACGCGTTGAAGAAATCGCTGAGCTGCGTCGAGAGATCGTTGTCGGTCAGCTCCCCCTGGATCGTCTCGATCGCGGTCAGGAAGCGCTGGTCGACGAGACCGGCCTGCTCGTCGCTCACCGCGTCCCGGAACCGCGCCTGGAGCGCGGTGTCCACCTCGCGGCGGATCTGGACGATGTCGACGCCGCGTCCGATGTACTGATTGCGGCCGACGAGCTCGCCCTGCACGGGCGCGAGGTGCACCGACCGGCGGTGAAAGCCCTCGGTGGCGACGTTCGCCATGTTGTTGCCAGCCACCTGCAACGCCGCCTGCGAGGCGACGATGGCCGAGCGGCCGACCTGCAGTGCGCTGCTGAGCGTCATGGTTTCGGACTCCGCATCGGTTCAGCTCGTCACGTCGACGCAGCTCTCCAGCCGCGCGCCGAGCGCGATTCGTCCGCGTCGTTCGTACACCCCCACTTGACTCAATGCCGTCTGCACCGTCTGCATGAGACCAGCGAGATGCCGGGCGAGCGTCTGGGCCGCTGCGTTGACGACGGAGCTCTCGCCCTTCAGCTGCTCCATGCTCAGACGCAGCGACTCCGCCCGCCGCTGGAGCTCCGCGGCGTGCACGGGATCGACGCCCGACAGGACGTCGGCCAGCCGCACGACCGGCGCGGCGCCCGCCTGCTCGGGCGGGAGCATCCGCTCGACGATGTCCAGCCGCTGCTCCTCCAGCGTGTTGAGCGCCACGACCTGCCGCTGCTCCTCGGCGCACAACGCGACGATGTCGTCGATTCGCGCCGTGCGTATGGCCTCGCGTTTCCGACGCACCAGCTCGAGCAACGCCTCGTGACGCTCCGCCTGCCGCTCGAGCACGTCAAGGAGGGCGCCGAGAGCGCCGGGCATGCTCGGGTCCGGGGGCGTCACGGTCGCCGGGTCGGGTCGATCACGCGTCGGCATGGATGGCCCTTCCGATGAGGAGTCCGCTGGTGTCGGGCGCAACGCGACCGGCGCCGCTCAGGTGTTCCTGCACGCGATCGACGAGCCCGAAGTTCGCGCCCGACACGATGCGGTCGGCGAGCTGCTGATCGAGCAGCGGTCCGAACCGGCGTTCGGCGGCGCCGGGCGCGAACGGCTCGGCGGCCTGTGACGTCTCTCGCAGCATCGCAAGGACGGGCACGACGAACGTCGACGCCACGAGCGACTCCGCCGCCTTGCGGCCCTCGTCCGCGCGGGCGGTCGCGGCGGTGGTCGACGCCGCCGACAGGTGCGTCGCGAACGAGCGGGGCGTCTCCCCCGGGGCGCGGGACAGCGGGTACCCCGCCGGCGGCGGCGACGCCAACGCTCGCATGGTCAGGGCACCCTCGGGGCCGGGCAACGCAACGGTCATTGTCCGACGATCTCCGCGTGCAGGGCGCCGGTCTTCTGAAGCTCGTAGATGATGGCGATCTGATCCTCGGTGGTGACGTTGAGCTGATCGAACGCGTTGAGCAGGTCCGCCAGCCGCGTCGCGCGGCGACTGCTGCCCCCGGTCGTGTCGAAGCCGACCCACCGCCCGTTCGTTTGCGGCACCGGCGCGGCCGGCGGCGCCGCGGGGTCGGCCGCCGGGTCGGGCGGCGGCGTAATCGTGTTGAGCTGGAGCCCCTTGTGCGTGATCGCGACCGGCCCGATCTCGACGTTGCCGGTCACCGTGATGATGCCGGCCCGCTCGTTGACCACGATCCGGGCGCCGGTCTGGATGAGCGAGGGGTCGATCGGGATGGTCAGGAGCGCGGCGAGAAACCCCGCGGGCCGCGCGCGGTCGGCGAGCGGCACGAAGATGCGGATGTTGCGGGCATCCTCGACGATCGCGAGATCGACGTGCCCGTCGATCGCGAACTCCTGCTCGATGGCGTACGCGATCGTCGTCGCGACGGGATACCCGGCGTACTGATCCTTCAGGACGAGCGTGACGGCGCCCCCCCGGACGGGGTTGGTGCGGATGTCCGCGAGCATCTGGCCGCCACCCCGCACGACGCCGCTGGCCGGATCATCCGCCTGCACGAGGACGGGGCCCTCGGCGTAGGCCATCGGCACCATCGTGGGATCGTCCGGCCCCGGCGGCCGGAGCATCGACGTGATCAGCCGACCCCCCTGCAGCGACTCCGCGTTGAACATCTTGTCGACGTGAACGTCCAGGCGGTCGCCCTCGCGGACGCCGGTCGCAGGCAGCTCCATCGTGACATTGACGATCGCGAAGGCATCGGCCTTCACCAGCTCGGTCACGTCCTCGACCGGATTGCCCAGGTTGGTCAGCAGCTGGGCAAACGGGCGGGCGGCGATCAGCGAGTCCTTCGCGGTGTCGCCGGTCCCGTTGAGCCCGACCACGATGCCCATGCCGGTCAGCACGTTGCGTTCGTGGCCCTTGACTCGAACCAGGTCCTGCACGGTCGTGCCGCCGGCGTTTCCTGCGCACAGCGCAATCGCTGCGGCCATGCCGGCGGGAACGAACGCCTTTGAGAGGTGTGTCATCGCGGACCTCCTGTCCCTCGTGTCGTGACGATGAAGAGGAAGCAAAGGGCTTGCCAATCCGGCGGCGGCCGCGAAGGCGGCTCGTACAATGGCGTGCGTCGTGGTTGTCTCCCCGCGCTCCCCGTCGTCCCGCACGCCTCCGCCGCCCTCGGCGTCACCGACGCCTGGGCGGGTCGGTCTCGTCACGGCCGCGGGGGTGAGCGCCGGCGTGATCGCGTTCCTGGTGCTGATGACCCGAGCCGGCGGTGGCCCACCGCCCTTCGCGGCGGCCGCGTTCGCACTGCTCTTCGAGGGCGGACTCACCGCCGCCTGGCTGCTCGCGGCGCTCGGCTACGGCGTCGCCATCGCGCAAGGATTGCGCCTCGGCCGGACTGCCGCGACGCCGGCGCTCGGCGTCGCGGCCCTGATGTTCTTCGACGCGGCCGCGGGACGGAGCGGGCTGCTCACGGTCGGCGGCGGCGTGGTGGCCTGGGCCACGCTTCTCCCCGGCTGGGCGTTCGCGGTCGTCGCGTTTCGCCGCTGGTGGCCGGAACGAAGACAAACCGCGGCGTCGATCGGTGTCCCGCTCACGGTGATCGCCCCCGCGTGCGCGACGCTTCTCGTGGCGGCGTTGTCGGCGCCGGGCTGGCTGTGGGAAAGCGAGTTCGGCGGATACGACGCGTTGAGCTACCACCTGACCGGCCCCCGCGCGTGGATCGCCGCCGGACGCATCACGGGTCTCGAGAACAACGTGTACACGTTCCTGCCCGGGTACGTCGAAGCCGCATTCGCCCACCTCTTCGCGCTCGGAGGAAACCGCGTCGAGGTCGCGGTCTCGTGCCAGCTCCTGCACGCGGGCATGGCGGTGCTCACGGCCGTCACGGGCGCGCGCATCGCCATGCGTCACGTCGGCGGCGTCGCCGCCGGGCTGACCGCTGCGCTGATCCTGGGAACGCCCTGGGTCGTCGTCACCGGCTCGCTCGCCTACGACGAGATGGCCGTCGCGTTGCTCCTCGCCGGCGGCCTGGCCCTGCTGCTGGACCCCGACCCGCCGGCCGCGCCGCGTGGCGTCGCGATCGGCGTCCTGGCCGCCGCGGCGGTCGGCGCGAAGCTGACCGCGGTCGGCTTCGTCGCAGCTCCGCTCGCGATCCTGCTCCTCGGCGAACGACGCCAACGTTTCCGCAGCGTGGGCGTCGCGGCCGTCGCCGGATTGCTCACGCTGTCACCGTATCTCGCGGGCAACGCGATCCAGACGGGCAATCCAGTGTTTCCGTTTGCGGCGGGGTGGCTGGGGGCGGGGCACTGGACGGAAGAGCAGGTGGAGCGGTGGCGAGACGGACACCGGGTGAGCGCGGGCACGCACGCGGACGCGGGCACGCACACGGACACGGACACGGTCGCGGACACGGACGCGGACACGGTCACGGTCGCGGACACGGACACGGACACGGACACGGTCGCGGACACGGACACGGACACGGACACGGTCACGGTCGCGGACACGGACGCGGACCCGGTCACGGTCGCGGACACGGACCCGGACCCGGACACGGACCCGGACGCGGCCCCGCCCCCGCCCCCCCGTCTCCGCCTCGCCGCAACCGAGCTTCTCCGCTACGGCCTCGGCCCCGCCCCCGACCCGGCCCAACCCTGGAAACCCCACTGGTCGATCCTGCCCTGGCTCACGCTGCTCGCGTTGCCGCTGCTGCTCATCCGCGGCCCGCGTGGACTCGGCGTGCGGCTGGCGATCATCCTCGGCGCGCAGCTGATCTTCTGGATCGGCTTCACGCACATCAAGTCACGCTTCATGACGCCGGCGGCGGTGCCGGCAGCGTTGGCGATCGCGGCGGCGGCGGGAACGGTGACGCGATCGGCGGGCGGCGCGCGGGCGGCCGGGCTGCTTGCGCTCGCGTACGCGTGCGTCCCGGCGTGGTTGCTGGCGAGCGAGAAGGACCACGCGCCCGCGGCGGCGATCGGCGCGATTCCCTTCATGCACGGAGTCATCGGCCGGCACGCCGACACGCTGCCGGCCCGCTGGATCAACCACGATCTCGCGTCGAACGACCGCGTGCTGCTGGTCGGCGACGCGGCGGTCTTCTACTACGATCCGGCGCGGATCGTCTACCACACCACGTGGGATCGCGGTCCGCTGTCCGCCGCGCTCGACCGGCACCCGGATGACCCGGCGGCCTGGATGAGAATGCTCCGGGCGGAGGGGTTCACGCACGTTCTCATCGATCCCGTCATGCTGCACATCTGGGGCAATGCCGGGTGGCGTGATCCGCGTTTGGATCCGGGGATGCTGCTGTCCGCGATGTCGACCGAGGCCACGGTCGTCGCGCGGACGCCGTCGGGGGTCACCCTGTACCGCTTGCCGGACCGCTGACCCGGCCGCCCGTCGCAAGACTCGGCGTCAGGGGAAGAACGCCGCGAGCCGCAGCCGCTCGACCGCCGCTTCGACCCGCTCGATCCGCGTTTGCAGGGAGGCGTTTGCGTCGCCGGCCGCGAGGCCGTTCAAGATCGCGAGCGCGTCCTCGTACGCGCGGATGCGATCCTCGGTCGGCCACGCCGTGTTCGCGCCGTCGCGTTCACGGGCGAGGGCCTCGTCGATCCCGGGCGGCGTGTCGGGCGGCGTCTCGACGGGCGGCGCCTCCAGCTCGGGTGGCGCCGTCATTCCGTCCGTGCCGCGCTCGATCGCCTCGGCCCGATCCACGCTGGCTTCGCTCGGAGGCGGCAGGACCGTCGATGCGGCGTCGTCCGCGTTGACCGGTGGCAGCGCTTCCGCCGGCCGCCGCGCCGGCGCGGGGGCGTTGCCGCCGTTGTCCCCACGCAGCATCGTCAGGGTCAAGAGCTGCAACGCCGCGGCGGCGATTGCGACGACCACCACGACGTTCCGCAACCGACCGATCGTGCGATCCTGCCGGTACAGCCGTTTGCGGAGAAGCCGGAGATCGGCGGCCTGCGTGTCGTCGGTGGCGTCGCGTCGTCCGGAGACCGGTTCGTCGGGCAACGCGACGGGCGCGGCCGACCGGCTGACCATCGGGCCGCCGGGATGATCGGCGAGCAGCTCTTCGTCGGCGGCGAAGCTCGAAAGCCCCCGCGCGCCGGTGGTGACGTGGCCGGCCGGGCCGCCCGCCTGCGGCGACTCCCATTCCAACGGCCTGACCTCGGGCAGGCCGAGGTGGTTGCGATCGAGGTATGCGCCGAACGGCACGCCGCAGTCGGGGCATCCGTGCGCGTCGGCGTCGACGGTCGCATCGCAGACGTGACAGAACCCGAGGAGATGGGCGACGCCGGGCACGTGCTTCGCGACGGTCCAGAACTGCTTCGTCGTCGGGCCGCGGACGATGGAGTACTTCGTCACCAGGCTCCGCTCGACGAGCCGAACGAGCGTCTCGTAGCTGCACCCGGGGTGATGCGGACGCTCGCGCAGGAACCACGGCCCCATCTCGTTGTGGGTGGCCTGGCGGGACAGCGGCTCGAAGAGACCGCGGCACTCCCGGCACGACTCGGCGGCCGGCTGCGTCGCCCCGCAATACGGACAGATCACGAGCTTGCTCTGGCTCATCGGGTCCGGGGCCCCCGTTGACAGCAGGTGGTGGGTTGTGGTCGCATATCGGTCATGAAACCGTATCTCGCTTGTCGTCGCGGGGGAAGCCTCGCTTGGTTGCTCGGCGTGCCACTGGTCGCGGCCCCCCTCCTCTCCGGATGCAGCAGCCCGACGGATGCGTCATCTTTCGATCGGCCGGTCTCCCCCCCGCCCGCCAGCCCGACCGGCGGGCAATTGCCCGCGGAGCCCGTCACGACCCTCGTGGACGCCCGCCCCGCGGCGCTCATCAACGGCCGGACCGTCCTCTGGGGCGATCTGCGACCGATCCTCTCCGACGCCGCCGGCGCGGAGGCATTGCGGGAGGTCGTCCTCGACCAGCGGCTCGCGGAGGCCGCGGCGGAGGCGGGGGTCACGGTGAGCCAGGACGACGTCGTCGCCGAACGCCGGCGTCTGCTGGAAGCGCTCGACAAGGATCCGTCGAAGGCTCTGCGGTTGCTGGCGGAGCTCCGCGATCGGCAGACGCTCGGGACCCGGCGGTTCGAACGGCTGCTCTCCCGCAACGCGCTGCTCCGGCGGCTCGTGCAGAACGACGTGACCGTGACGCCCGAGGCAGTCGCGCGGCTGTACGACGCCACGTACGGTCCGCGTCGGCAGGTGCGTCTGATCACCGTCGGCGACCTGGCCACCGCGCAGGCGGTGGCGGCCGACGCCCGCGGCGGCGTGTTCTTCGGCGATCTCGCGGTCGAGCGTTCGACCGACTCGAGCGCCGCGCGGGGTGGTCTGCTGGAACCGATGACCCGGGACGATTCAACCTACCCCGTCGCGTTGCGACAGGCGGCGTTCGGACTGCCGGAGATCGGCGCCGTGTCCGATCCGATCCTCCTGCCCGGCGGCTACGCGGTCGTGCAGCTGCATGCCGTCACGGAGACGGAGATGCCGCCCCGCGCCGAGGTGCGGGCCGAGCTCACGCGTCGCGTTCGCGCCGCCCGCGAACGCGTGCTCATGGACGACCTCGCCCGCCGGCTGCTCACGACCACGACGGTCACGATCTTCGACGATGCGCTCGAGGAGAGCTGGGAGCGGTTCAAGCGGGCCGCCCGACGGGGCGAAGCAGCGGCGTTGGTCGCCCCGTAGACGAGATCTTCGAACGAAAACGGCCGGGCCCCGTGGGGCCCGGCCGTTTGGTCGTTGCGGGATCGGCGAATGATCACCCGGTCCAGGCGGCGAGCAGCACCAACAGGTCGTTGAAGTCGACCGTGCCGGAGTCGTCGAAGTCGGCCGGGCAGTCCGCGGGCGGATCGGGGCAGTCACCCCACGCCGCGAGGAGCGCGAGCAGGTCGGTGAAGTCGACCGCGCCGTCACCGTTCACGTCGCCGGGGGCGCCCGGGTCGACGCACACGAGGTCGCTGATCTCGAAGGCGTCGAGCGCGGCCTCGGTGACCGAGTTGTTGGGCAGGTCGCTGGCGGTGAACCGCAGCCGCACCTGCGTCGACGGGGTGACGAAGTCCGCGATGCGGTGGCTGACCACCGTCCACATGGTGCCGCCGCCGGCGATCGACTCGATCAACGTCCAGCTTCCCCCGTCGTCGCCGGAGATCTCGATCACGAGGCGATCGGAGTCCGCGTCGTCGTTGGTGAACCACCGAGCGTACGTCACCTTGGGATCGGGCAGCGTCGTCGCGTCGAGCGCGGGCGACGTGAGGATGGTCGGACCGCCGTCGAGATCGACGTCGATCGCCTTGCCCGTGATCCAGCACTGACCCGAACCGTCGAAGTCGACGGCGGGATCGCCGCGGGTGCCGTCACCCTGCGGAATACCGCGTTGCCAGCCGCCTTCGATCACGCCGGGGTCGTCGACGACGGTCCAACCGGTGTCGAACTCGAAGTCGTCGGTGAAGCTCGCGTCGATGGTACCGATGTCGTACGTGTACAGGCTCTCGGGCGCCATGCCGGGGAGCGTGCGGATCGTGCCCGCGCTGCCCTCGACCTGGAAGTAGAACTCCGGCGTCTCCCCGCACGCCGCACCGGGCACGGTGCCGATGTACGTTTCGTCGCCCTGATCGACGAGGGCGACCGCGGTGAAGGGGTCGGCCGAATCGAACCGGTAGAACAGCGTTTCGCTGCCGGGCACGATCGTCTCCTTGCCGTCCATGAACTCGACGACGAAGTCGGCGGGCGTGCCGGGGTCGACGAGCGCGGGAATCGGCGAGAGCAGACGGGCGAACAGAGGCGGAAGCTCTTCCTGCACGCCGCTCACCACGAGCGCGAAGTCGGCGTCGAGCTGGGCCGCGGTCTCCACGTGACCATCCTGGTTGATCTCGTCGGCAAAGACCTCCACGAGCCACTCGCCGGGAGTCGGATCCTCGATGAACACGTTCTCCACGGTGTCGACGACGTTGGCCACGCCGCCGGGGACGGAGAAGTTGCCTTCGAGGAGACCGTTGTTGCCCCAGTAGACGGTGCCGTCGGGCGTGGTCACCCGCAGCGTGAGATCGTTCACGCGGTGCATGGCCGCGCCGGGAACGCCGGGCGGGTCGGCGTAGGTCATCGTCGCCCGGAACTCCGGCTCGCCGGCCTTCACGACCACGATGAAACCAACGCTGGTGAACGGCTGCAGGATGGTGGACTCGTCCACGATGAACGTCTTGAAGCGGTTGTTGTAGAGCCGCTCGAGATCGGGAAGCCCCCACCCCTGGTGGACGCGGGTCAGATCCACGCCGCCGCCCTCGAACTCGTACTGGCGACCGGAGTTGATGAGCAACGCCTTGGCCGTCGTCATGTGGCAGCGGTTGTCGAAGACGGATGCGTCGGGGTCAACGGGGTTGTTGAACGCACCATCCGCCCACATCTGGTAGATGAGGCCGATGTGCCCGGCCACGATCGGCGTCGCGCCGCTCGTGCCGCCGAAGGAGCTGGTGTAGGCGGTCGAGCCGCAGCAGCTGGTGGTGCGAATGCCGTCGTTGAAGTGGGTGATGTCCGGCTTGATGCGGCCATCGGAGGCCGGACCGATCGAAGCGGTCCCGCTCCAGCTGTCGTCGCCGGTGTCGGCCGTGCCGTTGTGTCGCACGCCACCGACCGAAATGATGTTCTTCGCCCACGCCTGGGGTCGCGACGCCGTCGTGCCGGTGTTGCTCTGCGACTGCAGGTGGGTGATGTCGAAGTCGAACAGGGCCGCGTCCGTGTCGGCGGAGACGGTCGTGTACGCGGACGTCTGCGGGCTGCCCACGCTGGCGGTCTGGAAGACGGCGAACCACGGCGACTGCGTGAGCTCACCCGTGTGATCGTACCGCGGCATGCCGGTGCTGACCGCCGACCACGCGGCGAGGATGCCGGTGCCGTCGGGCAGAAGGCCGCGGGCGCTTCCGTCGGCGATGCCCTTGCCGAAGACGATGCCCGAGGTGGACGCCCCGTGGCTGTCGGAGCCGATTGACGTGTGCGCTTCGAGCGTGCCGGCGAAGTCGGTGTGACCGGTGTTGAAGCCGGTATCGATCACCTCGCCCCGCACCCCCTCGCCGGTGTAGCCGGCGACGGCCTCGAGGAAGTTGGCCCCGGTGGCCTCGCGGACGACGTCCATGTCCTCTTCGAACTCGCCCCAGCGGTCGATGAAGATGACCTCGTCGAACCGCGCCACCTCGAGGAGCTGCTCGTGGGTGAGCGTCGCCTCGAGCAGGTACTTGCCCGCGTGCGCCCGGTCCACGATGCCGCCGAGCGTCGTGATGCGTTCGGCGACGTCCTGCTTGGTCTCGAGGGCCGAGGCCGTCAGCATGATGTTGTACTTGAGCTCGGGATACACCTCGGCGGCGGCGTCGAGGTTGTCGAGCATGAACTCTTCCAGGCGGTACGCCGGGTGCATCGCACCGACCCACCGGACGAACGGCAACGCCGCGACCGCGTCCCGCGTGGCCGGGTCGAGGCGGACGATCTGCGCGTTCGAGGGCATGAAGAACGAGATCTCCGCCCCGAGCTTGCGCAGGGCGTCGCCGTACGCCTCCAGGGGCGGCGTGAGGTACTGCACGATGTAGAGGTTGGTGTCGACGTCCGCGGCGAGCTCGGGATCGACGGGCGGACCCGTCACGAGGCCGGCCGGGTCGAACGCGTGATAGCGGAGCTCGATCCGATACGACGTCGCTTTGGGCGGCGAGAAGGTCGTGCCGTCGAGCGCGACCGAGAAGAACGGCACGGGGAGCCCGGTGGCGTCCGCCGCCTCCCACACGCGAACGATCACCGGTGAATCCGGCACCGCAACGACGCGAGCATCGCTCGGGATCTCGGCCGGAACATCCGCGCCGAATGCCGACCCCGCGACACCCAGTGACAGAACCAACGCGATCGCCGTGCGCCGCGTCCATCGGGGAGAACCATTGTGCATTCCGCACTCCTCATATATGGATGGCGACTCCACCCAGACACGGGGCGGTTTCCGTACCACCACCTTGCCTCGGCACCCCGGAGACGCCAGATGCAGCATACACCATGCCCTTTGGGTGGGGTGATCTTCGCTCTCGGATGGACGAGCGGGCCCTCCGGTTTTGGGTGACGTTCGGGGGCGGCGGTCGACGCCGGCGGGCCGATCGGGTGGTTTCGGGGGAGATTCCGGCCGAGCGGTGGCCCGCACGCTCGCGTCCGACTCTACCCTTGCAAGGTCCGATTCCGCGGTCACACTCGGGAGGTGATCGGTGATCGGACCGTCGTGACACCACACCGGGGGATCTGGGCAAGCGGCGAGAAACGGAGGATCGGGGAGGAGGCACGTGCGGAACACTCGCTGGGGCAGGTCGCGGGTCGGCGATGCTCGTCGGATGACGCTGTCGTTCGCGCTCTTCGCGGTCGCTCTGTCCTCGGTTCCGGCCTTTGCCGATCCCCCGTTCGAGAACTGGTGCACGACCCAGGAGGCGTGGGAGGCCAAGCAAGGCGGCGGTGACGCCAGCCCCGTCGGCACGTGCCCGCCGCTGGGGCTCTGCGACGATCCGGCCACACGCGACGAGAACATTCCGAACGCGGACACGCCGGTCAAGATGGTCCGCATCATCTTCAACGTGCTCACCGAGGACGACGGGTCGAACCCCGCGGCGTCGGCCGCCACCGTGCTCGCGCAGCTCGAGAAGATGAACGCCGACTTCGAGCCGTACCAGATTCAGTTCGACGCCACCATCCGCTTCGTCGCCTCCTCGGAGTTCCGCAACCCCGCCGAGGACGAGATCGACGCGATGAAGACGGCGATCGCCACCGACGTCGGTACGGCGTGCAACATCTTCATTGCGAATCTCCAGTTCCCGGTGTGCGGGTTCGCGACCTTCCCCTGGGATCCCGACGCGCTCGAGGCCGTGGGCGGGGTGATCGTCCATGAGCTGTGCTTCGGCCCCGAACGCACGACCATGACGCACGAGATGGGACACATCCTCGGGCTCTGGCACACCCACCACGGCGTCTCCGAAGTCGAGGTGTGCAGCGCGTGCTACGAACGCGCCGACGGCGCCGACGGCGACACGACCGGCGACCTGTGCAGCGACACGCCGGCGACGCCCAAGAATTTCACCTGCTTCCCCCCGACGGGCACCGACCCGTGCAGCGGGCTCTCGTGGGGACCGACGATGCCGGAGAACCACATGGGCTTCGGGCCCGACTCCTGCCGGACCGAGTACTCCGCGCAACAGGCGGGGCGGATGCACTGTTGGGCGAGTACCGTCCTGAGCGGCTGGATCGACTCCGTCGGCGACGAGACGGTGACCCTGGAGATCACTCCGCCGTCGGTGCCGCTCGACGGCTCGGTGGCGACGCTCGTCGCAACGGTTCTCGACGGCGACGGGACGCCGTTGCCCGACGTGTTCGTCACCTTCGACCAGATCGAGCCGTGCCCGGGGGCCTGGACGGACGCCGGCGGCACGCCGCAGCTGGGACCGAACGACGGGCCGACCGACGAGAACGGCGAACGCACGACGTTCTTCCTCCCGGCGTCGCTCGGCGCGTGCGAGTTTGCGGCGGTCACCGAAGTCGGGTCGGCGACGGCCACGCTGACCGGCGTCGAGCCCGACGTCGACCTCGAGCTGATCGTGGAGCCGGAAGCGACGCCGTGCCTGAACGAGGTGATCATCGCCGCGAGCCTGGCCGGCAGCGGCGAGCCCCTCTCCTTCGGCCGCGTTCACCTGACAACGACGCTCGGCACGTTCGTCGAGGGCGACGGCGCGCCCGGCCCCTCGGTGTGCGTCGACCTGTCGACCGGCGGCATCGCCCGGGTCAACGTGTCGGTCCCCGCCACCGGCATCGCAACGATCACCGCGTGCTTCCTGGCCGACGCGTCCGCCCCGTGCGCGGCGACGGCCGACTGCGCGACCTTCGAGGTCGAGCTCTGCTGCGATTGCATCGCGATGCTGACGAGCGACTGCCGGCTCACCGGCGTGTTCGGGGACGAGCTCGGCTCGCTGGACACGGGTGAGCAGGGCGTGCACGTCGCCGCTCTGGAGTCCGGCCGCGGCGTCGTGGTCTGGGATGCACACACGTTCGAGATGATCCAGACGATTCCCTCCGGCGGCGCCGCCTGGGGCAGCGGGCTGCCGGCCGACGCGCCCGCGTTCGCCTACGCGCACGACGCGGCCCGCATCGGTCTCACGTCGGTCACCGAGATCGCGACCATCGACCTCACGACGTCCGGCGTGACGACGTTCGCGTTCGGGAGCGACTGGTTCCCCGACTCCGGGGGCGCCGCGTGGCGTCCCGACGGCGAACGCTTCGCCTTCGCCCGGCGGCGGCCGGGACCGGTCGTCACGTACCGGTACGACGAGTTCACCGCGGCGGCGACGCTGGCGAGCACCCTGCACGACCTCGCCGGCTTCGACAACCAGACCCGCGACATCGCGTACGCCGACGACGGCACCCGCGTGGCCGTCGCCTTCGTCGACTTCGAACCGGATCCCGACGCCGCGTTCCTGGTCATCCTCGACACCGATGGCGTCGTCATCGACGAGATTGCCCTCGGCACCGGCGTCGTGCCGGCGGGCATCGACTGGTCCGGCGACTCACAGTTCGTGGCGGTCGACGATGGCACCGGCGGCGTGCAACGCTTCGACCGCAACGGGGAGTTCGTCGACGACTACCCGCTCGCGGTCGCCGGTGGCGGTGATCTCGCCTACGCCCCCGGCGGGGAGTGGATCGCCAGCCATCTGCCGGGGGCCGGCGTGGCCGTGCACGAAGTCGCGACCGGCGCGGAGGTCGCGCGGCTGGAGGGACTCGGCGGCGTGGCGACCGCGATGAGTTCCATCGCGTGGCGGGGCGACGGCAAGGTGCTCTTCGCCACGACGCCCGGGTCGACCGAGATCCACATCTTCGCGCCGTTCGACGTGGAGGAGCCGCAGATCGACGTCATGGACACCGGCCCGCTCGTGGTCGGCCCAACGTACACCCTCACCGGCAACGTGACCGACGACACCGGGCTGCGGCCCGGCGGGCTCGAGTGGTCTCTCGACGGCGCGCCCCCGGTGGCGACGCCGCTCGGACCCGGCGGCGCGTTCTCGATCACCACGCCGCTCACGTTCGGCCCGCACAGCCTGTGCCTCGTCGCCCGCGACATCGCCGGCAACACCCGCGAGCGTTGCGTCGCGATCGAACGCACGGTGTCGGGAAAGCTCGTTCTCCAGCTCGGCGAAACCCGCATCATGGATGGCGACGCGGCGGACTTCGGCCCGCAGCCCGGCGACGGGGCGCCCGCCCTGCTCACGATCACCGCCCGCAACGTCGGCGGCTTCCCGCTCGACCTGGCCTGCCCCACCCTCGCCCCGCCGTTCGGCTTCGTGGAGTGCCCCCCCGCCACCCTCGCCGGCGACGAGCAGGCGGAGTTCACGATCAGCGCCGACCCGACCCTCGCGTGCGGCAACCACCAGGATGTCCTCCAGATCATGGACGACGGACCGTTCCAGAACCCGTTCGCGTTCCTGGTGCGGGTGCAGATCTCGTGTCCGGGCGACGCGGATGGCGACTGCGCGGTCGGCATCACCGACCTGCTCACGGTGCTGGCGTCGTGGGGACCGTGCGTCGACTGCGCGGGTGATCTGAACGACGACGGCGACGTGGGGATCGTGGACCTGCTGCTGGTGTTGAGTGGATGGGGCGGCTGCTGAGCGGACCGCACGGACACGGACGCGGACGCGGACACGGACACGGTCACGGACACGGACACGGACACGGACACGGACACGGACGCGGTCACGGACACGGGCACGGACACGGACACGGACGCGGACACGGACACCGTCCGATGG
>JABDLI010000201.1 GCA_013003065.1 Phycisphaerales bacterium
GGACCCGGACCCGGACACGGACCCGGCCGCGGCCGCGGACACGCCCTACGCCTTCCTCACCCCCCGCATCACCCGCCCGATCCCCAACACCACCAACGTCAGACCCGCCGCCACGCCGATCGGCAGCACCACCCACGTCAGATCGGTCACGATCGTCCCCACGTCGCTCGGCCGGTTCCCGATGACCTCCGCTGATACGCTCGGGTTCGACCGCAACGCCTCGGCCCATCCCGTGCCCGCCATCGGACGCACGGCGAAGACGACGACGGCGGCGGCGACGGCGACGGCAAGTGAAGGGATGATCGCGTGTCCGGCGCGGGAAACGATCGATCGGGACGGTCGCCGCGTCGCGGGCGCGGGCCGGGCGACGTGTCGCGGACGTCGCGTCAGGGCCTTGAAGATCCACCCCAGGTGCATCGCGACGTGGACGCCCATCACCAGCATCAGCACGCGGGTGCTCAGGGTGTGGATGCCCGACCAGAACAGGTCGATCTCCACCGGGACGCCGAGGGCCGGCAGGGCGGCCTCGGAGATGATGATTCCGGAGAACGACGCCACCGTCACGAGAACGAAGAACAGCCAGTCCCAGACGTAGTTGAATCGCGTGCGGCCCGGCGTCCGGCGAAAGAAGCGACGCGTCGTCCCGACGATCCACTTCCAGTCGACGACGAGATGAATGAAGAGGGGCACGAGGACGGCGAGCCCCACCCACTCGTGCGCGGGAATGCCCGTGGCCCGCGGGGTCAGCAGCAGCACCATGCCGATCAAGAGCGCGAACGCCGTCAGGAGACGCAGACGCGTCCGTGCGATCGACGGGGGATCGGGTGGGGTGGGTGTCATCGAGTGGGCGGACCTCGTCTCCAATGCGTCTACCGCGCGATCAGCGTCGTCACCCGGTCGGGCTCCGTGGCGGAGGCGTGATGCATCAGCACATCTTGTTTGCCGTCGCGGTTCAGGTCCACGAGCCAGGTGTACTCCTCGTCTTTGGGCATGTCGACCGCCAGGGTCTGCGGCCGCCGGGCGAAGACCTCGGGCCCCGGCACCCCCGCGAAGATCTGCAGCTTCCGTCGGCCCCGCTGCACCAGCAGCTCCGCCCGCCCGTCGCCGCTCACGTCTCCGACCAGGACGGCCGGGTGAAGCGCCCGCGTTCCGGACGCTCCCGCCACCTCCGACCTGATCGTGCGGCTGCCGTGCGGCTTCGTGGCGTAGCGACCATCCTCCATCCGGTGGAAGGCGAGCTCCATCGACACGGAACCGGTGAAGAACGCCTCGAGGAGCAGTCCGGCCACCTTAAGCAGGCTCGGCTTGATCGTGACGAAAATCAGGTCTGATTGGCCGTCGGCCTCGAAGTCGTGCCGGCTCATGCCGAAGGCGATGCCCTTGCGCCGGATCACGGCGCCGGCTTCCGACCCGAAGACGATGCCGCCGTCGGCGCCGGGAGGGCCGGGGGCGCCGTAATAGACCTCGTAGGTCGTGGACATCTTCCACAGGCTCCCGCCCTCGAGCGTGAAGATGACGAGGTCGGCGACGCCGTCACCGTTCATGTCGGTGATATCGTGCAGGACCCGGCCGGTCAGGTCGCGGGTCAGCTCGTGGTCCATGCGACGCTCGTGGATCTCCAGAGGCGCCGCGAGCGTGGCGAGCTCGTCGGAGTCGAAGGTGATGTCCGTCGTCATGGTCCGGGGGGCCGGATCGAAACGCCCGCGATCGTCCTGGCGGTGGACCGCGAAGTGATTGCCGTTCCAGTACACGAGATCCGATCGTCCGTCCCGGTCGCAGTCGGCCGCATGCACGCGGCCGGACCCCCAGGGGTCGGAGCGGTATCCGTCGCCCGCGAAGCTCCGGTCCAGACCGGGCGGCAGCACCAGCGTGACCGGATCGGCGAAGCCGCCGCCGTCCGTCTGGACGAACACCGACACCCCATCGGTCTGGGGCACGAGAAGATCATCGCGGTCGTCGTCGTTCACGTCGTGGGTGATGTCGACGTGCGGAATCCCGGCTCGACCCGGCGGGTCGAAGTCGGAGACGACCGACACGAGCTCCACTTCGCGTCCCGCGTCGGAATCGAACCACGTCAGACGGCCGCCGCCGTACGCGATAAGCCGGTCGCGTCCGGCGATGGTGGCAACGTCGACGAAGGACACCTCCGGACGCAACGCGGCGTCCACCCGCGGCACCCAGCCGCCATCGTCCAACGCGTCGATCCGCACTCGACGCGCGCCGTCGTCGTCGACGGTCAACACCGCGAGGTTGGCGACGTCGTCTCCGAGCAGGAACCCGGTCACGACGGTTGATCGCTCCGCGTCGGCGAGGCTCAGCTCATGCCGATCGAAGTCGAGATCGGCGATCGCGGACGAGTCCATGGTGACGCATCCCCCGCCGCCCCCCGCCGGACCCAGCAGGCAGACGACGAGCCCGGCTCGTTGAGTGGTGTTCACGGTGGCTCCTTCGGCCGTTCCCTGTGCAACCGCCGCGCCAGCCCGCGTGGCCGGCACCGCGGTCGCGGTCATGCACGTGTCGCATCTCGCCCGAAAGCCAGGTCGCCCGCCGCTGTACATTCAGTGTACACTGATGGGACATCAGATGATCAGCACGACCGAACAGGCCTTCATGGATGCCGTCTCGCGGCTCGCGTACTGCAACCCGTTCCTGCCGGAGCGGATCACCCACGAGCAGGCGGCCCTGGGACCGGCGTTCGTCGAGGGCGGGAAGCCGTGGAACGTTCACCCCGATCGGGCGGGCGTCGACGTCAACCTCACGCGGCTGATGGAACGGGCGGAGCCGCTCGTCGCGAAGCTGGGAGCGCGCATGCGCGAAGGGGCGCGGCCACGCGAGGCGGAGCGGCAGCAGTACGAGGACCTTGCGCTCTTCGTCCTCTACTACCGTTACCTCCCCCGCTTCCGCCACCCCGTGACCGACGCGTCGACTGATCACGCGGGCGGCGTGGCGTCGAAGCCGCGTCCGGTCGCGTTCTATCGACAGTTCGTCGCCGACGCCCGAGCGTTCTTCGACGTGCCCGGCGTTGCCCTTCCCGACGACCGCGAGCTGCCGCATCTCTTCGCGTGCTTCTTTCAGATGCGTCGCGCGTTCGACTTGATCTTCAGCTGCATCATCGGCGTGTCGGCGCCCGCGGTCCGGCTCCGCGCCGAGGTGTGGCAGTCGATCTTCACGCACGACATGCGGCGGTACCGGCGTCGGCTGTACGATCGGATGGGCGATCTCACGACGCTCGTCACCGGCCCGTCGGGTACGGGAAAGGAGCTCGTGGCGAGCGCGATCGGGCGGGCGCGGTACGTGGCGTTCGACCCCGACGCGCGGCGTTTCACCGCGGATGCGGTGGGCGCGTTCCGCGCGATCAACCTTTCGGCGTTGTCGCCGACGCTGATCGAATCGGAGCTCTTCGGGCACGTGCGGGGGTCGTTCACCGGCGCCGTGGCGGACCACGTCGGCTGGCTGGAGGCGTGCCCGGCCGAAGGCGCCGTGTTCCTGGACGAAATCGGGGACCTCGACGGTTCGATTCAGGTCAAGCTTCTGCGGGTCCTGCAAACGCGGACATTCCACCGCATCGGCGACACGACGCCCCGCGTCTTCGAGGGAAAGATCATCGCCGCGACCAACCGCGATCTCACCGCCGGGATGCAAGCCGGGCGTTTCCGGAACGACCTGTACTACCGCCTGTGCTCCGATCTCATCCGGACGCCGTCGCTCGGCGAGCGGCTCCGGGACGAGCCGGGGGAGCTGAGCGATCTCGTCGCCCACATCATCGAGCGGCAGCTCGGCGACACCGACGACACGCTCGTCGACGAAACCCTGACCTGGATCGACGCCAACCTCGGCCGCGACTACGCCTGGCCGGGCAACATCCGCGAGCTCGAGCAATGCGTTCGCAACATCCTGATCCGCGGCGTCTACCGGCCGGCGGGGGCTGCGGCAGGCGATACGCCCGGTGGCGGTGACGACCTGACCCGGAGCCTCGCGTGCATCAACGCGGCCAACCTGACCGCGGACGAGCTCGTGCGGCGCTACTGCACGCTCGTCTACCAACAGTGCGGCAGCTACGTCGAAACCGCCCGCCGCCTCGGCCTCGACCGCCGCACCGTGCGGGCGCGGGTCGGGAACGACTGACGGAAACGCCCTACGGCGGGTCGAGGGCATCGACCGTGAAACAGTGCCGGCCCGGCGGATGGTTCCAGAACACGTCGACGTCCGAGTCACGCTCGAGCGCGAACGTCGCGCACAGCTCGTAGGTGGTTTCGCTCGTGACGACGTAGACGTACGGTTCGCTCGTCACGGGGTCGGCGACGTTGATCCGCTCGGATCGCGCGAGCGTCGCCAGGTCGTCGAGCGTCGCCGGCAGGGCACGCTTCAGCTCGTCCTTGAGGTCCGGATCCTGGCACAGCGACTGCACCTCGCGGAAGATCGTCCGCAGATCCGCCAGCCGCTGCCGGTCCAGACGCTGCAGACGCGCCGTCCCCGGGGTTCCGACCAGGGCGACCCCCCAGACGACGGCCCCGATGACGAGAACCGAAAACACAACCGAGAAAACCGTGTGGATTCTTGTCGTCATCGCATCGGATCCGTCTCGCTCCGCAGGGTCATGCCCAGATAGAGCACCAGGCTTCCGGCGATCAGGAACAGCACCGCCGCCTTCAGCACCAGACGGAGCGTGAGCTGGCCTTCGAGCATGAAGTAGATGAGGGTGATGATGTCGCCCGAGAGCGCGATCGCCCCGATGAACAGCGTCAGGTAGATCAACCAGCGGCGAATGGCGCCCTTCGCCTTCTCGCGATCGTGACGCACCTCGCGAAGGAGAAAATGCCACAGGACGAGGAAGACGGGAAAGGCGACGATCACGGCGGCGAGCTGCGCCCGCGTGGCCGACACGATCTGATCCTTGAAGGACTGGCTGAGACGCCACGCCGGATCGGGCAGGGCGGAGTTGATGTAGGTGAAGAAGAGGACGATCAGGTTGGTCGCCCACGTGAAGAGCGCTCCGAAGGTCAACAGGTGCAGGAAGGCCTCGCGCGCGCGGCGGGGCCAGGGCGAGGACGACCGGCGCCCCCGCGGAACGGGCGGCGACGCCACGCGTGTCGGCGGCGGAATCGGCAGCTCCAGATCACGCCGGCAGATGACCTCGGCAACGTCCTTCTCGCGCCACCCCGCCGAGAGCAGCAGTTGGCGGATCGTCGCGTGGTCCAGCCCCTTGTCCCGGGCGTGGTCGACGAACTCGATGAGCTTCTCGTCCATGGGTTCACGGTCCATTGGGGACATCATCGTCGCGGTCGAAGGACGGCGAGTACGGGATTTCACCCGCGAAAAGCGTGCCAACTCGGAGGCAATCTGCCAACTCGCCTCTGGCCGCGGCCGACCGCCCCGTCACGAGGCCCGGCTATTCTGGATCCGGTTGCATCCAGCCTGTGATCGCCGGCGATCTTCAGGAGACGCTCCGCCAAGCGGCCATTGATGAGTTCACGTTCTCTTTTCCAACCACGGACAACCCCAGTGGCCCCGACAACCTCGAAAACAACCGGATCGTGGCCCTGGCAAGCGGTGGCGCGGCACGTCGTGACGCTGGTCGCCACCGGACCCATGGGGCTGATCGCTCCCGCCCTCGGTGAGGAGCCGCCGGAGAGTAACGCACAGCGTTCGCCCGTTCGTCTTTTCGCGGAGGGCGGCGGGGTCGGGCAGTTCGGGGCCGACCTCGACACCGGCGGCGACTTCGACGTCACGCGGGGCTTCGTCCGGTCCGGCCTGACCTGGACGCCGGATCCGCGGCTGAGCGTCTCGTTCACCGCAGGTTTCGGGCGGGACGAATACAGCTTCGCCGGCGATGCCGGCTTCGGGGGCCTCCGTCCCTGGGACGACGTCGAGAGCGTGCGTCTCGGCGTCTCGATGCGATGGTCGGTCGATGACACGTTGACGGTGTTCGCCACGCCCGCGTTGCGGTTCGCGGCCGAGAGCGGCGTGAGCCTCGACGACGGACTGACCGCCGGCATCATCACCGGCGTGTCGTACAAGATCAGCGACCGGCTCTCGATCGGGCCCGGCATCGGTGTCGCCTCGCAGCTCGAAGACAGCGTGAACGTGATCCCGGTCGTCTTCGTCGACTGGCGAATCACCGACACGCTCTCGTTGCGGACCGGCGGTGGATCCGGGGCCATGCGGGGACCGGGCCCGGCGTTGGTCTGGGAGATCGACGACGACTGGTCGTTCACGTTCGGCGCTCGGTACTCGCGGTTTCGCTTTCGTCTCGACGACGAAGGCGTGGCACCGCGTGGCGTCGGCGAGGAGGAGTCGTTCCCGATCTACGCCGGGCTGACCTGGAACGCCACGGACAACGTGGAAGCCAGCGTCATCGGCGGCATCAACCTCGCGGGTGAACTCACGCTCGAAGATGAAGACGGCAACTTCGTCGCCGGTGACGACGCGGACCCGGCGGGCTTCGTCGGGTTCACACTTCGCATTCGATTCTGAAGCTGACCCGCCCGGGAGGCCTGCACATGCGACCGATGCACTCCATCTTCTTGACCCTCTCGATCATCATGCTCGCCTCCTGCGGCACGATCAACTCGGGCCTGAACATCCCGCCGGGTGAGGAGTTCCGCCTCGGCGAAAACCAGCACGGGGCGTTCACGGTCTCCGCCGAGAACGACGGGGACGTCCCGGTGACCGTGCTCTCTCAAGATGCCGACGGCACGCGTACGAAGCTGGCGACGCTGGAGCCCGGCGCGATCGCCAAACAGCAATTCGACGCAAACACGGTTGCCGTCTTCCTCAATGAGACCGAGCGGGGAGCGCAGCTCGCCGTCACGATCAAGGGCGACACCAATCTCACGATGGGATACGCGTCCGAATAGCGGCCGGTCGCAACCGAAGCGTCACGACGTGCGGCTCGTGACCTCCAGCAGGTGATACCCGAACTGGGTCTTCACCGGTCCCTGGACGGCTCCGACTTCCGCGCTGAACACCACCTCGTCGAACTCTTTCACCATCTGCCCGGGCCCGAACGAACCAAGCTCGCCGCCTTCCTTCCCGGAAGGACACTGCGAATGCTCGCGGGCCAGCGCGGCGAATT
Source organism: Phycisphaerales bacterium (assembly GCA_013003065.1). Lineage (GTDB taxonomy): Bacteria > Planctomycetota > Phycisphaerae > Phycisphaerales > SM1A02 > JABDLI01. The sequence goes on from JABDLI010000201.1 coordinate 7,076, forward strand.
CGGCGCCATCGGCAATCTTGGTCTTCAGCTCTTGGCAGAGCGCTTCGTCGCTCACGAGAATGTGCCGTGCGGTTGCGGTCGCCATGGTGGGTCCTTTCTTTGCCGCGGATCATACCCCAGGACGCGGACGCCGATGCGAACACGGGCACGAACGCGGTCGCGGACGCGGACGCGGGCACGGACGCGGTCGCGGACCCGGACACGGGCACGGACGCGGACGCGGGTACGGCCGCGGTCGCGGACCCGGACACGGGCACGGACGCGGACGCGGGTACGGACGCGGACGCGGACACGGACACGGGCACGGACGCGGGTACGGACGCGGACGCGGACGCGGGCACGGACGCGGTCGCGGACCCGGACACGGGCACGGAC
>JABDLI010000202.1 GCA_013003065.1 Phycisphaerales bacterium
CGGGGCGGCGGTGGCGGTGACCGTCGTTGCCGCCTCGGCGGTGCGTGTCGGCGCCGGGGCGGCCGGCGTTCGTAGCGTCACCGTGGGTTCGGAGGCTGCCGCTGGTGTATCGGTCGACGAGTCGGCGGGCGCGGGCGGACGCGACGGGGCGTCGCGGGCATCCGCGGTCGCCGCCGGCGTCGGAGTCCGGGTGATCTCGGCCCGGGCGGCGGCGACGGTGGCCAGCGTCGCGGTGGGGGCGTCGGCGGGTATCGCCTCGGCGCGGGAGAGCGTCTCGGCGCTCGCTTCCACCGTGATGTCGGTCACGCTGCCACGCACCTGGCTCGCGACCGAGCCGAGCGTCGGGCTGGCGATACGCACTTGCATGCCGCCGCCGTCCTGAAGCCAGTTCGTGAGGGACGTGCCGACGCCCCAGAACGTCATGAGGAACAGCACGCAGGCGTGGACGAGCAGCGACGCGAGCAGGCACCGGGCGATGAGGCTGAGCTGGCGGAAGAGCTGGGACCGGAACGCGTGCGCGAGCAGCCACAACAGGATCAGCGCGATGAGGAGCATCGCGATCCAGAGCGCGAGCGGGAGCAGCTCCTGCCAGGAGACCCGCGCGCGATGGACGTCCCGATCGGCGAAGACCTCGCGTGACGTGCTCTGGTACAGGTCGAGATCGCCGGGGCCGGCGTCGTCCGGCGTGCGGTTGGAGGTGAAGTGAAGCTGGAAACCGCCGAGGGCGACGGCCGGATCCATCTCGTCGGCCGCGGAGTTGACGCCATCGCCGAGCGGCTCGGGCCTCTGGTGTACGCCGTCGATACGGCGGCTGCGGTAGAGATCGAATCCGCCGGCGCCGCCGACGCGGTCGGAAGCAAAGTACACGAAGTCGCCGGCGGGGCTGACGGCGGGCGCCGTCTCGTGAGCGGACGAGCAGAGCTCATCGACGCGCCTGACCGATGTGATGCCGGTCGGGGTCACGACGCCTGCGTACAGGTCGAAGCCGGTTTGTGCGCTCGCCCGCGTCGGCCCCGGGCCGGGCGTCGGCGGTCCGTCGGCGGGCGACGCGGGTCGCGGTCGGTCGCTCGCGAAGTAGATCGATCGTCCGTCCGGTGTGAGCGCGGGTCCGGACTCGTGGTTGGTCGAGTTGACGCCCGTTCCGAGGTTGACCGGCGTCGACCAGCCGTCGTCACCCCGCACGCTCACCCACAGGTCGTACCCGCCGTGACCCCCGCCTCGGTTGCTGGAGAAGTACAGACGCATCCCGTCGCGGCTGATCTCCGGTCCCAGTTCGTCCGCCTCCGAGTTCACGACGCTGAGCGGTCGCGGTGGCGTCCAGCCCCCGAGCGTGCGTTCGCTGACGTAGAGATCGGTGCCGAGCCCCACGCGTCCGCGAACGAAGAGCAGCGAACGACCGTCGGGCGCGAGGTGCGGCTCGAACTCGTCCTCGCTTTGGTTGATGACCCCCGGCAGCACCTCCGCCGGTTGCCACAAGATGTCACGCGGTGAGGCGTCGAGGGCGGGGAGGCGGATGCGGTCGGCGTCGGTGTACACCTCGATCGAACGCTCGCGTTGGTACCACCACACACCGACCACCGCGACGATGGTCAGGGCCGCCAGTCCCAAGAGGGCGAGTCGAACGAGAAGACGCTGCATCGGTCGCTAGCCCTCCGGCCCGCCGACGACGGTGTCGAGGAATGGCTCCTGGATGCCACTGCCCTTGCAGATGTCCAGCACCCGAACGACGTGGGCGTACGCGGCATCCCTGTCGCCGCGGACGGTCACCTTCTGCTCCGGTTGGTTCGTCACGGCCTCCTCGAGCAACGCGCGAAGCTCGGGCGCGGCAAAGGTGCGACCGCTGATGATGATCTGACCGTTCCGATCGACGTTGATGATGATCTCACGCAGCGAGGCGGTAATGGGGCCGGCGTGCGCCGCCTCCGGCAACGCGACCTGCATCTCCCGTTCCGTCTGGTGAAACGTCGTGGCGACCAGAAAGAAGATGAGCAGCAGGAACACCATGTCGATGATGGGGGTCAGCTCGATGGCCGCGCCGCCCTCTGCTTCGTGCACCTTGATCATCGGCGGGACCTCCTCACGTCGCGGCGACGCCGGCTTCCATTCCGCCGAATCCGGCGGCGGGCTCTTCGTCTTCGGTGGCGGCGCCGTCGGTGCCGAGATCGATGGCGGGCGCGGGCGCGGTGCCGACCACGTCCTCGAAGAAGTCGAGCGTCATCTCATCGATGTCCATGACCAGCCGAACGACCTTTGACGAGAGCCAGTGGTAGCAGATGAGCGCCGGGATGGCGACGATGAGACCGGCGGCCGTGGTGATCATCGCCTGGTAGATGCCGGTCGCGAGCAGCTCGGTCTTGCCGAGCGCTTCGGCGCTCGTCGCAACGGTCTGGAACGCGATGATCATGCCGAAGATGGTGCCGAGCAAACCGAGCAGGGGACTCACCGCCGCGATCACCGACAACACTCGCAGGTGCTTCCGAAGCTGGAGCACTTGGCGTTGCCCGGCCTCCTGGATGTTCCGTTCGATCGCCTCGATCGGTGCGCCGAGCCGGCGAACCCCGGCGAGGAAGATGTGGGCGACCGTGCTGCCGTCACGCCGGCAGTACTCGGCGAGCCGACGCGGATCGTGGCCGAATCGAGTCGCGGTCTTCTTGAGCCCCGGAAGAAAGGCCGACGGAATGACCTTCCCGCGCCGCAGGCTGATGAGACGCTCGGCCACGACCGTCATTGCGACGAGCGAACACAACCCGATGGGAAGCATCATCCATCCCCCCTTCAGGATGAAGTCCCAGACGCTCTGCACTTGAACGGCCGAACCGGCCGCCGCGGCGGGTTCCGCCTGTGCGAGCATGACGCCCGTGATGTTGTCGAACCATGCAGCCACGTCGGCCCTCCTTGCGTTGTCGGTGTCCTGCGATCAGGAGCCCTTGCCTTCTGCGCGGTCGTGACCGGGCAACGCCGCGCGTCCCAGCTCTTCGAGCTGTCGCGCGGCCAGCCGCGCCCAGTTCGTCTCCGCATGATCCCGCGTGACCTGTTCGAACTGCTTCCTCGCCGCCACCGGATCCGAGAGAGCGCGGAAGCACCGTCCGGCCTCGTAGAGCGCAGCGGCGCTCCACTCCGGATAGGCGTACAGGATGTCCACCTTGAGCAGCTCGGCCACGGCCTCCTGGTGCCGCTCGTCGGCGAAGAGACACTCGCCGATCTGGAATTGCGCGCGGGCGGCGGTCGGCCCCTGGTGGCGCGCGACGACGTCGCGGTAAGCGGTGATCGCCTCGGCCCGTTTGTCTTGATTCTCGAGCGCCCATCCGGCGCCGAACCGTGCCTGGAACCACAGGTCCGCCTTGGGGAACTGCTTCAGGTAGGTCTCGAACATGGCGGCGCTCTTCGCCCACTGCTGGAGCGCCGCATGGCACTCGCCCCGGCGCAGCAGGCTGGCGCCGACCGTCTCGGCGTCCGTGCTCGACCTCGGGATGGCGGCCAGGTGGGTGAGCGCGCGTTCATGCCGGCCGAGGTGGAAGAGCGCCTCGCCGCACAGGAGCCGGGCGGAGGGGACGAGCTCGTGCTCGGGATAGTCGGCGATGAACGTCTCGAACGCCTCGACCGCCGGTTCGTGCCGGGTGCGGGTGAACTCCGCGGCGCCGAGGCGGTAGAGCGCCTCCGACCGCAGGGGGGCGGGCGGGCGGTCGCCCGCGAGCAAGGCGCGGAGCTGCGTCGCTGCCTCCCCATCGCGACCGGCGTCCCGTTCCAGCTCGGCCAGCTCCAGCCGCGCGTGCTGCGACAGCGGGTCGTTCGGGGCGTGTTCGATCAGCCGCCGGTAAGCGACGGCGGCATCGGCCTTTCGTTCGAGTCCCCGCAGTGTCCACGCCTTTTCGTACCGCACGGCCGTTTGCAGCTCCGGCGGCAGCGTCTCCAGGGCACCGCGTTCGAGACCCCCGATCGCCGCCAACGCTTCCGCCGGGCGTTCGCTCCGGGAGAGGGCGATGGCCAGGTACGCACGGGCCTCGTCGGCGCAGTCCGCATCGGGGTGCGTTTCGAGCAACGCGGTCAACACGTCGGCGGCCGGGCCGTGGGCCGCTTCGGCCGACAACGCGCGGCCACGCTGGAGCTGCGCGAGCGCGACGCGGGAGGGGTCGGTGCTTCTGGCGGCAGCAGCGCGGTAGTGCTCGGCGGCGGTTGCGTGGTCGCCGGCGGCAAACGCGAGCGCTCCCAGGTGGTCGAACGCCGCGGCGGCGAACTCGGCGTCCGGGTGTTCGCGCAGGAGCGTCTCGAACGCGGTCACCGCGTCCTCGTTGCGGTCGAGCGTCACGAGGGTCTGGCCGCGTTCGAACTGCGCGTGCGCGTGGTGGCGACTGTCGGGCGCATCCTCGAGCAGTGCGTCGAAGACCGTCAACGCCGCTTCCGGGTCCTCGAGCCGCTGGTGACAGAGACCGAGCTTCAGCATTGCGTCGTCGGCGGCGGCGGGTGTCTCGTCGGCCTCCAGGTAGGCCGTCAGCCGGACGCGAGCCTTGTCCCACTCGCCACGCTGGAAGTGCAGATCACCGAGGGCGAGCAGGGCCGGGCGGAACGCGGCGTCGAGCGTCGGCGACTCCGCGATGGCGACAAGCAGCGGGACGGCCTCGTCGTCCCGGCCGAGCTGGTGCAGCACGACACCGAGTCGGAACGCCACGCGTTCGCGGTGCGGCGACTGCGGACGCGTCGATCGGTGGGCGGCGTAGAGCTGCGCCGCCGTCGGCAGGTCGTCGTCGAGGTAGGCGCTCTCGGCGTGGAGGAACGCCACTTCGTCGGCCCGGGCGTGCGCGGGGTACGCATCCAGGAACGCCTCGCACGCGACGCCGCACTCCTCGTATCGAGCAAGCTCGTGCAAGGCCGCGACGGCGAGGTACGCCGCCTCGGGCGCCAACGCATGGTCGGCGTGCGTCGTCCGGAATCGTTCGAGCGCGGTCAGCGCGTCCCCCGCCGCGTCGGCGCGAATCAGGGCGACGGCCGCGTCGTACCGCATCTCCGCGAGCAAGGGGCTGTCGGGGTGCCGTTTGATGGTTGCTGCGAGTCGCGTGGCCGCGGCCCGAGGTTTGCCGCCCGCGAGATCGCACTTCGCACGCCAGTAGGCGGCCTCGTCGAGCGGGCCGAGGTCCCCGGCGAGCAACGCATCGAAGCGGCGGCGGGCTTCGTCGAGGCGATCCTCGTCGAAATCGATCCGTCCCCGCAGCAGCTGCGCTTCGGCCGCGCGGCCGTGGGCGGGGGTCTGCTTCAACAACGCATCGAGCAAGGCGGCGGCGGGGGTGAGGTTGCCCCGCCGGTACTGAAGGGAAGCGAGGCCGTACCGCGCCTCGGGCACGAACGCATCGCGTCCGTGCTCGATGACGCGTTGGTACTGCTTGACGGCGGCGTCGAGCCCGCCGGCGCGATCCAGGCACTGGGCGAGCAGCAATTCCGTCTCGTCGGCATAGACGCCGCGAGGAAAGGCGCGTCGGATGGATGCGAGCTGCCGGGCGGCGGCCTGATCGTCACCGAGCGCGACGGACGACAATGCGAGCAGCAGCTCCGCGCGTTCCCGACGCGGGCTGTCGGGCCACGTCCGGGCCAGACGCTGGACCGGCGCCGCGACGTTCTTGAAGGCCCCCGCGGCGTAGTGCGCTTCGGCCAGCAGGGCGGCCGCGTCGTCGGCCAGGTCGTGATCGGCGTGATCGGCGAGCACCCGCTCGAGCGGGCCGACCGCGTCGGCGGGAGCGCCGAGACGCAAGTGGCATTGGCCCAGCATCGTCCCGACTTCGGCGGCGTACGCGAGACCGTCGACGCGTTCCAGACGCGTCAGCTCCGCGGCGGCCTCGGCGGTCTGTTCGAGCCGGTAGAGACACACGGCGAGACCGTAGCGCGCTTCTGCGACGCGGGCGTGCTCGCCGTAGTCATTCAGGAACGTTCGGTACTCGGCTGCGGCCAGCTCGTACAAGCCACGTCCCAGCAAACCGCTCGCAGCGTTGAACGTCCGCAACGACGCTGCTTCGTCTCCGGTCGACTGCGCGGGTGCGGGCGTCATCGCGATCGCCAGCGCGAGACCCCCGGCAATCGCCAGCTGCGTCCACCGCATCCTCATGACTCGATCCTCCTGTACCTCGAACGCCGGGTCGAGAAAAAAACCGACCCGCCCCGGCGGTGAATCACCACGGTGGGGCGGGTCGAGATCGAGGGCATCTTCAGATCACATCAGCCCGCTGCCGCCCACCGCGGTGCGTTCGCCGAGCGATCATAGCACAAGGTTTTTCATCGTCTGCGGCCCGTGCCTTCTTGCAGCGATGCAAGGCGTTGCTCCAGATCCGCGGCGACGTCGTGCAGCGAGTCGAGGCTCTGCTTGACGCTGCCGATCTTGCGCCCGATCGAGTCGGCGTCCGCTCGCATCTTGTCGGCCTTGGTGCGCAGCTCATTGGCGCGAGCGTGCGCACGTTCGGCGCGTTGGCCGCTCCGTCCGGCTGCTTCGTCGTCCAGCGCGTCGGCCTCGGCGTCCATCTCACTCGCCGCCTCGAGGAGCTTCTCGATCCTGGCGCGAAGCTGCTCGGCCTCACGCTCGCTCTTGCGCGATTGCGCCGACACGCTGCGCAGGCTCTGCTCGAGCGAACGCACGGCGGCAAGCTCTTCGGTCGCCGCACGCTCGTAGGCTTCGGCGCGCGAGCGGCTGGGACCGGCGTCCGAGCTGGGCCGACGATCGGCGTTCCCCGGATTGATCATCTCGACGAACGCGCGGAAGATCTGCTGCTCGACGGAGTTGCCGATCACCGTGATCCGCTCATCGCCGGGCGAGACGAGTACCGGCACGTCGTCACGCACCATCAGCTCGGTGATGGCCTCGAGCTTGCCGCTCGGAAGCGTGTAGCCGACCCGCTGCTCGTCCTCGTCGTCCTGATCGATGATCGCGCAGAAGAGACCGAAGATCGCATGCTGCGAGGGTGTCGCGTGCACTTCGATACGCGACTCACCGGGGGAGACGAGAATCGGCACGTCCGCCCGCACCATGAGCTCGGTCAAGGCGGCCAGCTTGCCTTCGGGAAGCTCGTACGCACGGATCACCGTGGCGTCTGAAGCACCGGCACCCCCGGCACCCCCGGCACCACCGGCGCCGCCGCCGAATCCGCCTCCCGCGCCTCCGCGGCCGCCGCCGCTGAGACCCGGGGCCCGGCGTGTGCTCGGGCGTTCCCGCTCGCGGTCGCGCGCTTCCTCGCGTCGCTCACGTTGCTCTCGGACCTGCTCGCGTGCTCGCTTCGCATCCTCACGGGCGTGCTCGCGGGCTTCCTTCGCCATCTCGTGGGCGTGCTCACGGGCTTCCTTCGCCATCTCGTGGGCATGCTCGCGGGCGTGGGCGTGCTCCTCCGCCGCGTGGGCATGTTCCTCCGCGGCGTGGCCATGCTGCCGCATCATCTCGCCGAACTGACCGAAGTCGATGTCGGGCATCTCGAATTTCTCGGCCCAGCGTCCGAACTGCTCGGCCAGCTCGGGCATCTCGTCCTCGAACCGCTCCAGCCACTGCATGAGCTGGTGCATGAGCATCTCGATGTGCGACTCCAGCTCGCCCAGCCGCTCCTCGATCGACGCGTCGCCGCGGTGCTGCTGGTTCGGGCGGTCACGCATGTAACGCTCGAAGGTGCTCTCGGGCGCTCGCGGCGCGGTCGGGGCGGACGGCGCCGTGAAGGGGGTCGGCGGCGTCGGCGCCGTCGGCGGGACGACGAGCCGCAGCTTCGGCCTGGGCGCCTTTGCCCGGCTCGCCTTGTGCTTCGCTTCATCCTTGGAGGGCGGACAGGCGAGCGTCGGGCTCACCATCCACCCGGCGCCGACGATCAGTGCGGCGAGCGTCACACCGACGATCGAGTGTCGCGGGCTGTTGTGTTGTGTCATGACCATCGTAAGCCTCCTGGCAAACTTCTTGGCGTGGGTCCGTGGAGAACCGAGCTGCACGGCGGGCGCCGGCCTCGGGCATTCGCTCGTGAATCGTTGGGTGGTCAGCAGGGCGGTCGCGTAGGCGCGACGCGCCGTGGGCTGCAACGCGGTGACCCACGCGTCGCAGCACAGGTCGGCCTCCTCGTTGAGCCGCCGCCGGATCCACCAGACGAGGGGGTGCCACCAATACAGGCATCCGACGAGCAGGTCGATCCAGCAGAACCAGTGATCGCGTCGCTTGACGTGCGCCAGCTCGTGGCACACCACCGCGCGTCGACCCGTGTCATCCAGCTCACGCCACAGATCACGTGGCAGCAGCAGGACCGGCGCCCGACCGCAGAACACCATCGGGCTCATGCGACGCGAGATCATTCGGGCCGTGGGGACGCGTCGCAACGCCAGGTCGGCGGCGGCCGCGTGCACCATGCGGGTGACTGCCTCCGGTGCGGGTTCGGCGGCCCGGACCGTCCGAAGGAAGAAGAGCGTCCGCATCAGGACGGTGATCATCAGCATCATCGCCCCGCCGCCCCAGACGGCCGCGGGAAGGGCCGGTAACGCGAGCACCGCGTCCCGGAGACGAGCAAGCCCGGTGACCCAGGCGTCGCCGAGGGACGCATCGGTGGACCCGGAAGCGGCGATCTGGGGCGCCGGGGACGCAACCGGGGACGACCGGTCGGGCGCCGGCCCGGCGTGAGCGGTTGCGGCGGGTATTCGGGGCGACGCGGGCGGTGGCGTGACGCGGGCGGGTTCGTGGACACGCGTGGGCGTCGGAGGCCGGAGTCGACGCGGCGTTTGCACCACCCGCTCGCGCGACGGCACGGAACGCGAATCGACGGCGGGCGGGACGTCTGTCGAGCCTGCGTGGTCGAAGCGGCGGATCGCCCGCGATGCCCCGGCGGCGACCGGGGATCGCGGGCGAGCGCTCGGCTCGGTGGAGTCGAGCGCCGCCGCCCGAGGCGTGGACGACCTCGGCGCTCCGGTTGGTTCGCGCGGATCGGGGGACACGGTCGCCACGCCGGCGGCGGTGATCAGATCCGGGGCCGGCGCTGACGGCAGGAAGGGCGCGACGACCAGGAAGACGATCACCGACAGCCACAACATGTGACGCGTGGTGGGCCGGCAGGGGAGCCAGCGGCACAGCAGCCCGACCACGATCGCCAGCGGGATCGCCGCGAGGGCGAAACGCCAGATCTGGTCGAGGGCAGGCAGCATGTCTTCGTCCCCTTGCGAAAGAGCCGCTTACTTCTTCTTCTTTCCACGCGTCCGCGGGCGACGCTCGAGCTCGTCGATCTGTGATTGCAGCTCGGCAATTTCGTCTGCCGTGAACCGCCGATCCCGGACGAGCTGCAGGACCAGGGGGGCCGCCGCCCCGTCGTACAGCTCCTCGAGAAGCGTCTGGAGACGCGATCGCGTCACCCGCTCCCGGGAGATCCGGGGCCGGTAGACATAGGCCACGCCGCTCTTGTCGCTGCGGACGTAGCCCTTCTGCTCGAGCCGGGTCAAGAAGGTCAGGACCGTGGTGTACGCGATCTTCCGCCCGCGGCCGTGGAGCCGGTTGAGCACGTCGCGGACCGTCGATGCTCCGTCGTCCCAGAGGGTCTTCAACACCTCCAGCTCGGCCGTCGAGAGATCGGATTCGGGTGGGGCCACGGGCGTTTCTCGGGCAGGTCCTACTACAAGTGTCGTAGCGATCCTACTACAGGCGTCGTATGGTATCAACCCGCCAACCGGCTTATAGGGAAGTTGCCCTTCCGCGATTCACCCACGGGCCCGGAGAAATCGGGAAGCGGCCGATCAGTCCGTCAGCTCGGCGTAGCGGGCTGCGTACCGCTCGAGGGCAGGGGCGTCGCCACCTCGCTCCCGATGAGCGTCGATCAGGCCCTTCAGGATGAGGCGGTGCAGAGGCGCGCCGGGACGCAGGCGGTCCAGCCGGGCCTCGGACACGGCCAGCACGCCGATCGGGTCGTGGACCAGGCTCTCCGACGCGGGATCGGCCAGGTCCGCCAACGCGTCCATCGCCGCGAGGTCTTCGTGGAACGGGTCGCCGGGGGGCAGCAGCTCGCGGGCAAGCGACATGGCGTCCGCAAGAACCGGTCGCGCGGCGTCCGCATCTCCGCCCTCGACCAGCCAGTATCCGAGCGAGCTCTTCCAGATCAGCGTCTCGAAGGTGCGTCCGGTTCCCGAGGCCTCCGCCCGCGCGAGCAGGTCCTGAACGACTGTAACTCGCAGCTCCCACAGCTCGAAGCGAGCATCGCCGAGGCCGAGCACCGTCGGGCCGTACAGCCACTCGGCGAGCCAGAGCGGGGTGAGCACCTGGTGGCCGAGGCCGGCCTTGGTCGCTTCGACGAGCTTGTTCCGGAAGACGCCGACGCGTCCTTGTGCGACTTCGTTCGCTCGTCGCTGCATCGAGGCCAGGTAGGTGGCCCGGCCCCCGAATCCCGCGAGCAGCATGATCAGCGCACTCGCGATGGCGAGCCCGGGGCGACGTCGGGTCCAGAGCTTGAAGCGGTGGATGACGGGCGGCCGGGTCCAGGTCAACGGCTCGCGGCGTTGCCACGCCTCCAGATCGGCCGCCAGTGCGGCGGCGGATGCGTACCGCGCGCCCGGCCGCGGCGCCAACCCCCGCCGAATGATGGCCTCGAGGTCGCGATCGACGGCGGGCCGTATCAGACGCGGGCTGGCGAACGCCGGTCCCGGTTCGGAGTGTGCGATCTCGATCTCGTTGGCGGAGTCCCCGTTGGGGAGCTTGCCCGTGACGAGCCAGAACAGCATGCCCCCCAACGCATAGACATCGGTCGGGATCGTGAGCGCATGGGGCTCCGTGCGAAATTGCTCGGGCGACATGAACGCGAGGTTGCCGTTGGGCTCACCGGCCGGGCCGGTCGAGACGTCGCCCGTTCGTATCGCCACGCCGAAGTCGGCCACCTTCGGCGTGCCGTCGGCGGTCAACACGACGTTGTTGGGCTTCAGGTCGCAGTGGACCAAGCCGGCCATGTGCGCGGCGTGGACGCCGCGGCTGATGGCGGCGATCAAACGCGTCGCCTCGGTGAGCGCCAGCGGGGCGTGTTGTCGCCGCGCCCACTTGCCGAGATCGCCGCCATCGACGTATTCGTAGACGATGTAATCTTCGTCATCTCCCGACGTTCCCCGATCGAGCACGCGCACCACGTTGGGATGCTCGATGCGTCGAGCCTTGGTCGCCTCGTCGATACCGCGTTGCCGCGCCCACGAGTCGGGGTCGGTGGCGGGGAGGACCTTGATCGAGACCAACGCGGAGTGATCCGAATCCGAGAGCTTGCGGTCGATGGCGAGGTAGACCTGCCCGAAGGCGCCGGTGCCGAGCACCTCGATCAGCTCGTACCGCGGTGCATCCGCCCACGGCGGTCCGAACCCGCAGGGCAGTGACTTGAGCCGAGGCATCGCGACGTGCGATTGCAGCCGGGTCGTCGACCAGAGTGCGTTGTTCAGGACGGCCGCTTCGCGGATCGGCGTCGTGAGCTCGGGATGCCGCCTGGCCAACGCATCCACTGCGTCCTCGTCGGCGCGGCCGGAGCGTGCGAGCGCGCGCAAGGCCATGTCGATGGCCGCGTCCAACGCGTCCGTCCGTTCTGTCAGGTCGGGCACGCCGGCGAGATACCGCTCGAGGTCCAGCGGCAGATCCTCTCGCAGTCGCCGGCGTCCATCGGCTTCGATGACATCCGCAACATCCGCCGCCACCTCGGCGCCGAGGTGGCGGAGAACCTCCGCGAAGGGGGGATCACCCTCCGACGCCCGGTACAGGCGCTCCAGCTCGATTGCGAGCGAGAGCGGCGCGGCGGTCATCCCCGCGCCTCGTGACGGAGCGCGACCTGAAGCCGTGCGCGCAGACGCTGCCAGCGTTTCCGGATGATGGCGGGTTCGGTGCCGAGTTCGTCGGCGATCTCGGTCAGCTCGTGGCCCTGGAGCCACAGCGAGAGGATCTGGCGATCCGAGCCGGTCTCGCACGCGTCCAACGCGTGCGCGATCGTGTCATCCTTCGAGGCCGGCTCCGCCTCCAGACGCTCGAGCATCTGACGCGCGAAGGGGCTGTCCTCGGCCTCGGCCCGATGGAGCCGCTGAAAGACGCGTCCCTTGTCGATGACCGCGCGGGAGGCCATCCGAAAGACGAGGGCCCACAGCTCTCCACCGCTCTGCGCCTCCAGCCGCCCCGCCCCGACGTACTGGTCGAGCCGGCGGCCAACGGTCGAGAGAATGTCTTGCGAGTCGAACACCCTCCGAACCCGTGGGTGGAGCTTCCACCGAATCCGTCGGCGGATCCGCGATCCGTAGCGGGTGATGAACGTGGCCGCCGCCTCGCGATCATCCGCCCGCATCCGCCGCAGCAGGGCCTCGACCTCTTCGTCTTCGGGCGTGGGAGTCGGCGGGGATGGGGTCACGAGTCGGGTCACGAGAGTATTTTTCTCGAATCCAGAGATTTGCGGTCACGCGGACGCGATTTCGTTCGCCTCCACCTGGGGCCGCCATCGTGCCGCGGCCCATCCCCCTCTCCAACTCACCATCGGGAGACGTGCCATGCTGTCCCTGCGCCCACCCCAGCTTACCAGCCGCCGAACGGAGCCCGCTCCTGGATCCACCAAAAGAAGGCTGCCTCGCCTCCTTGCCGTGACCGTCCTGCTGGCCGGGCTGGGGGCCGCGCCGGGGTTGACCCAGGCTCCGCCTCCGGCCTCGACCACGCCGCTGGGGCCCGAGAGCGACTTGCTCGGGGACCTCATCGACACGCTGGAGGAGATCGAGAAGGACCTGGAAGAAGCCGCTCAACACGTCAGCGGCGGCAGCGGCCCGCTCGCGGGGCCGACCCTCCTCGCCGTCACCGACGCGCTCGACTCGGCCGAGGGGCTGATCGCGAAGATCCTCGATCCCCAACAGGATCCGAGTCTGCTGCCGGTCGACGCCGGCGCGGCCGACTCCACCGTCTCCGCCACCGGCCTGGCCGAGCACGCCACCACCACGCGTGACCTGGCCGCCGATGCGGTGACCGAAGCTCACGGCAGCACCGTGGATCACGACGCGATCGGCACCGGCCTGAAGACGATCCTCGACCTCCTCCCGGGCTATCGCGCGGCGGCCGGCATCACCTCCTCCTGAAGCCGTGTCGCCGCGCGCTTCTCTGCAAGTGCGTGAATCCGTTGCCGTACATGCAGACGAAGTCAGCCTGAGTCCGTTGTGTTTCGACTTGCCACCGATATGGGGGGGACCCGCGTTTGGTCTCTCGATGGGGCCGCGCGGGTACCCCGTGCCTGAGTACACGGGTGGACCAGAACCGCACATCTCGACACGACATGGCCAACGGCGTGCAGGGTGCGCCGCATGATCGCCGTGGCTCAAGTTGCATCGCCGAAAATGGCGGGGACCCGCGTCTGGTTTCTTTCGATAGGGCCGCGCGGGTTCCCCGTCTCTTCGTGCAGCGTGGCAGTCATGGCCAAAGCTGCCGCGGCTTCCCCAGCGGAAGCTCGTTCGTGCTATCGGATGCTCGGGCGCGGCGGTTCACTCGAACTCGACGATCGGCGCACTTGGCGACGAATCCGCGGCGGCCCGATCAGGCCGAGACGCGGCCCTCGGGCGTGTCCTCGTCTTCCGCCGTGGGCGGGAGCGGCAGCGGGCCCGTCGGGGCGATCCGCACGCAGTTGCGACCGGCGTCCTTGGCGGCGTAGAGCGCGTCATCCGCGGCCTTGAGCAGATCGTCGAGACACTCCATCTCCGGCGTCCGCTCCGCGACGCCGAGGCTGACGGTGATCCGGAGCGTGACGTCGTCACGCTCGAAGACGTTTTCCATCACCGCCGCCCGCATCCGCTCGGCGGCCACGGCCGCCATCGACGCGTTGGCCTGCGGGCAGAAGAGCACGAACTCCTCGCCCCCCATCCGAAAGACCTCCTCCGACGACCGCGTATTGGCACGCAATAACGCCGCCGTCTCCGAAAGGACGAGGTCCCCGATGTCGTGGCCGTACGTGTCGTTGATCGCCTTGAAATGATCGAGGTCGAGGATGACCACCGCCATCGGAATCCACGTGTCTTCGATCTCGTCCCACTTCTGCTCCATCGCCGTGAGTGCGGCCCGCCGGTTGCCGAGATCGGTCAGCTCGTCGGTCCGGGCCATGTGCTGGAGCTTCTCGTTCGCCATCGCGAGCTTGCGGTAGGCCACTTCCAGCTCGGCGTTGTTGCGGAAGATCTCCCGCGTCTTCTTCGCGATGTCACGCTCGAGATCGACGATCCGCTCACCCGCGCGAATCCGGGCGATCAGCTCCCGCTGGTTGACGGGCTTGCAGAGATAGTCATCGGCGCCCGCCTCGAACGCCTCGACGACGAGATCGTCGTCGGACTGGCTGGTCAGGACGATGGTGTAGACCCAGCCGAACTCCTCGCGCGAGCGACATCGTCCGACCAGCTCGAGCCCGGACAGCTCCGGCATGTGCCAATCGGTGATGAGCATCGGGGGATTGTCCCTCAGCATCATCTGAAGGGCTTCCCGGCCGTCGGAGGCGGTCAGGACGTCGTACCCCGCTTCGGTCAGCTGATGTTCCAGCATTCGAAGGGCAACGGGATCGTCATCCGCAATCAGGATCGTTCGGTTCATATCGCCTGCCGCCCCCCGCCTGTCGGAGCGAACCCCCCCCTCGGGCGGTGACTCCGTTGATGATGGCCGTGAGCGCAAGTCGTGGCGCATTCCCGGTAGATCCGCTCACCGGGCTCCCCTCCGATCGGCTTGATCACGGGGGCGGCTGGGGCGGGACGGGTGGTGGCGGTGGGAGAGGACAGGGGATGCGGCGGTGGTGCGGGATGTGCGGGGGGTTATCGGGGGGAGGGACGCGGGCGCGGGCGCGGGCGCGGGCACGGACGGGGACGGGGACGCGGACGCGGGCACGGACGCGGGCACGGACGCGGGCACGGACACGGACGCGGACGCGGACACGGACACGGACGCGGACACGGACGCGGGCACGAACGCGGACACGGACACGGACACGGACGCGGACGCGGACACGGACGCGGGCACGGACGCGGGCACGGACCCGGACACGGACGCGGACACGGTCGCGGACGCGGGCACGGACGCGGGCACGGAC
>JABDLI010000203.1 GCA_013003065.1 Phycisphaerales bacterium
AGCGGCAAGGGGGGCGTGGGCAAGAGCAACCTCGCCGTGAACCTGGCCGTGACCCTCAGCCGCCGCGGGCGCAAGGTTTGCCTGCTCGACGCCGACCTGGGTATGGCCAACATCGACGTGCTTTGCAACCTGACGCCGAAGCTCACGCTCGAGCACGTCGTGACCGGACGCTGCCGCCTCGTCGACGCCATGTTGCTCGGACCGGGCGGATTCCGACTCATTCCGGGTGCGTCGGGCGTCTCCGGGATGGCCGACATCGGCGCCCGCCACCGCGCGATCGTCTTCCAGCAGCTCGCCGCGCTCGAGCGGGCCGCCGACATCCTGATCATCGACTGTGCCGCCGGGATCAGCGCCAACGTGCTGGCGTTCGCGACGGCCGCCCACACGACCGTGGTCACCACGACTCCCGAGCCCACGGCCGTGACCGACGCCTACGGAATGGTCAAGAGCCTGCTTCGGCGGTCGCCGGACGCGCAAACTCGGCTGGTCGTCAACATGGTGGCGAACGCAGACGAGGCCCGAGGCGTGCATGAGCGTATGAACCGCGTCACCCACGCCTTCCTCCAGCGTGGGGTCGGCTGGGGCGGGGCGATCCCGTTCGACCCGCAGGTCGGGGAGGCCGTGCGTCACCGGCTTCCATTCTCGCTGTATTCCCCGACCGGTGCGGCGACCCGGGCGCTCGAAGCGCTCGCAACGCGTCTGGCGGGGGAGCCGGATCCACCGCCGCAGCGTCGGGCGGGTTTCTTCACACGGGTCAGCTCGTGGTTCGAACGAAGTGGCAAGGAGCGATAAAGGAATGGAGCCGAAGGTGCGATTTGGCGATACGTGGAGCATGGGGCGTGGAGACCGGGGGCGTGGAGACCAGTCGGGCCTATGAGGAATCGGGCCGTCACCTCGATTGCCGGGTGCTTTGCGTTGTCCGCGTTCGCGGTGGCGATCATCTCCGGACTGGCGGCCGGCAACGCCGCCGCGTCGATTTTGCGCCGCGCAATCGTCGCTCTGATCATCTGTTATCCGGTGGGACTGCTCGTCGCGGGGGTGGCTCGGCGCGTGGTGGAGGATCATCTGGCTGCGCGTCGCGCGGACGAGCCCGATCCGGAGGTGGGGCTGGTCGATGAGGATGCCGCCGTCGAGGCGGATGAGGAGCCGATCGTCGTGTGACCACGGCCGATCGCCAGGGTTGACATATCCGATTGCTCTCGTTCTAGTTATGCAGACACTCACCAAGGATCGGTGAAACGAGAGGCAGGCCGGCAGGCCAGGGTCAAGGAGACGACCGATGCCGAAGACCAAAACGAAGACGCCGACCAAGAAACCGGCCAAGCCGCCGGCAAAGTCGACGGTCAAGTCCTCCGCCAAGTCGTCGGCCAAGACTGCGGCCAAGACTTCGGCCAAGACGTCCGTCGTTGCGAAGCAACCGAAAGCGCCGGCGGACAAGGCCGCACCCCGCAAGACGACACGACGAACGCGTCGGGTCGATCTCAAGGACATGCCGATCGGCGACGTCTGGGTGCAGTATCAGGAGACGCGGACGGAGGAGATCCGCAACCACCTCATCGAGCACTATCTCGACATCGTCCGATATACGGCCGAGCGTATGCACATGCGGCTGCCGGGCGAGGTCGACGTCGAGGACCTCATGTCCGCCGGCCTGTTCGGGCTCATGGATGCGATCGACGCGTTCGATCTCGCGCGTGGCGTGAAGTTCGAGACCTACTGCGCCCAACGCATTCGCGGCGCGATCTTCGACGAGCTCCGGGCGATGGACTGGGTGCCGCGGCTGGTGCGGTCCCGCACCGCCAAGGTGGAGCGAGCGCGAAAGGCCCTGGAGATGGAGCTTGGCCGCCGGGCCACCGACAACGAAATCTGCCAGCGGCTGCAGGTGCAGCAGGCGGAGTTCGACAAGCTCTCAAAGGACTCCAAACCGGTCGGCGTCGTCTCTCTCAACCGGAAGTGGTTCGAGACCGACTCGAGCAAGGACGTCCGGGAAATCGACGTCATTCGCGACACGCGGCAGGAAAACCCGCTCACGGAGATCCAACGCAAGGATCTCAAGCTCCTGATCACCAAGGGGCTTTCCCGCGCCGAGCGGCTCATCGTCATCCTTTATTACTACGAGGAGATGACGATGAAGGAGATCGGGATGACCCTCGACCTCTCCGAGTCGCGGGTCAGCCAGATGCACAGCTCGATCCTCGCGCGGCTCAAGGCGCAAATGCAGCACCGCGCGAAAGAGTTCTAGGACGGACCGTTCCCGTCCGACCGCCGGCCGGGTCCGAGAACCGGTCCGTTGGTGCCGCCGCGTCATGTGTGATCGACTCCTGACCGGCGGCGTCTGACGCGCCGATCTTGCGTCGCCCGCCGAGGGTCAAACGCGGTTATCGAGCGTGTCAGGGAAGGTCCGCCCGATAGACCTTTCCTTCATTGCCGGTCTGAATGGACCGATGCCCCTCGTATGAACCACGGCACAAGCCGGCGACGGTTGACGTGCAGCGTCCGCGCTCGCGAGGCCGTCACGTCGCTGTAGTGGAGAGTAGGGTCGTCTGAATGTCGCAGACCAGCGGACTCACTATTCGGCAGCACGCGCGCGAATCACTCGAGCTGCGCGCCGAGTTCGTGGTCAGCGATGCGCACCGTGAACAAGTGCGGTTCAGCCCGATGTCCGGCTCCACCGAAGCGCATGTCACCCGCGGCGTCGCCTCCGACATCAGCGCCGGCGGCATGGGGCTCATCTGCCCCCAATTCGTCCCGCGGATGTGCGAGGGCACGGTGCGGGTGTACGGAAGTGAGGCGGTGAGCTTCGCAAGCGACGGAGCGCCGGTCTACGACGTGATCTTCGAGCATACGGCCAAGGTGCGTCGGGTCACGCTCGAGACGCACGATCCGAGCTTCGCGATCGGCATGGCGTTCATCGATCCGGCCCCGGATGTCGAGGAACGCGTCCAACGTCTGCTCGACGAGAGCGCCAAGGCCAAGGCGAAGGCCAGCAGGGAGGGCGGACCTGATGGCTGATCAGGACGTTTTCCTCCAACGCGCCCTGATGCAGGAAGGGCTGCTCAACGCCGAGCAGCTGGACGCCGCACGTCGTTATTCCGCCGAGCACGGGGTGGACCTGGTCGAGGGTCTCGTTGCGACGGAAGTCGTCACCAGTCGTCAGATCGCGTTGATCAAGGCGGACGTCTGCGAGGTCCCCTACGTCGAGCTCGGCGACTACGAGACTTGCTACGCCAACACCGCGCTGATCCCGCGTGAGATCTCCGAGCGGTATGGTGCGTTCCCGCTGTTCATGATCGACGGTGTCCTGACCGTCGCGATGGACGACCCGCTCAACCTCGACGCGACCGATCAAATCCGGCGTCTCACCCGGTGCGAGGTCGACGCCGTGCTGGCGCCGCGAGAACAGATCCGCAGTCTCATCGCCAAGGCGTACAGCCTCGGCCACGCCCGCCCGTCCGGCACCGACGCGGTGGCGGAGGTCGAGACGGAAGATGACGGCACCGAGTCGAGCGCTCCCGTCGTCGCCGCCGTGAACTCGATGCTCGCCGACGCCGTGCAGCAGCGCGCCAGCGACATTCACATCAATCCCGACGAGCACGAACTGCATCTGCGGTACCGCGTCGACGGCGTCCTGCAAGAGAAGCAGGGGCCGCCACTGTCGATGCACGCGGGCATCGTGCAGCGTCTGAAGGTCATGTCGCACCTCGACCTGACCCAGACCCGGCGTCCCCAAGACGGCAAGTTCCGGTTCCGGCACGGTGGCCAGACCGTCGACGTGCGTCTCTCGACGATTCCGACGGTCAGCGGCGAGAACGTCGTGCTGCGTCTGCTCGCCAACGCGCAGACCTACCAGGATTTCCTCGAGCTCGGCATGCCGGCGCCGCTCGCCACGCAGTTCGAGGATCTGATCAAGCAGCCCCACGGCATGGTGCTCGTCACCGGCCCGACGGGTTCGGGTAAGACGACGTCGCTCTACACGGCGATCGGCCGCCTCAACGACCCGTCCCGCAACATCATGACCATCGAGGATCCGGTCGAGATCCGGCTGCCGTACGTGCGGCAGATCCAGGTCAACACGGAGATCAACCTCACCTTCGCGACGGCGTTGCGGTCGATCCTGCGTCAAGACCCGGACATCGTGCTCGTCGGTGAGATTCGCGACAACGAGACCGCCACGATCGCGTTGCAGGCCGCGTTGACCGGTCACCTCGTACTCAGCACCTTGCACACGAACGACGCGGTGGGCGCAATCTCGCGTCTGCGTGATTACGGCTTGCCGGCGTTCGTCATCAATTCGGCCGTGCTCGGGGTGATGGCGCAGCGGCTCGTTCGCCGCGTCTGTCAGCACTGCACGACGCCGGACACGTTGACCGATCTCGTTCGCCATCGCTTCGACCTGCCGGCCGACTCGCAGGGGTTCGTGCGGGGCAAGGGCTGCGGGCGTTGCGTCCAGACCGGTTACCGCGGTCGGGTCGGCCTCTACGAATTCCTGAAGTTCTCGCCCGAGATCAAGCGGGTGGTGGAAGAGGGGGGCTCGACGGAACGCATCCGCACGATGGCGATGGAAACCGGGATGCGTCTGATGTGGCAGGAGGGGTTGGAGAAAGCGCGGCTCGGACAGACCACGCTGGAAGAGGTGACCAAGGTGGCGTCGGTCACGAACATCATCCGCCGTCCCGCCCCTGCCCCCGTTGCCAACGCTGAGAGGATGATCGCATGAGTCAGCTCTCGTTCCACTATCGCGCGATCGGTTCCCGCGGGAACACGACCAACGGCGTTCTGCAGGCGGACAGCCGCGAGGAAGCGTACCGCAAGCTCGTGGCCGCTGGCATGAAGCCTCTGCGGATCACCAGTCGGCGGCGTCGAGGACGTCGCAAACGCATCACGCTCAAGGAGCTGTCGCAGTTCACGCACCAGTTCTCGGTGCTGATGGAAGCGAAGATCCCGATCGTCGAAGGTTTGAGGTCGATCGTCGAGCAGGAGGACAACGAGCGACTGCGTTCGGTCGTCGAGGACATCGCCAAACAGATCGAGGCGGGCAACACGGTGACAGACGCCGTCACGCCCCACCGCGACGTCTTCGGCGAGGTCTACGTGGAGACGCTCCGGGCCGCCGAAGCAAGCGGCAACCTGATCGAGGTGCTCACGAGCCTCTCCGAGATGCTCGAGCGACAGTACGTGATGCAGAAGAACGTCAAGGGTGCGTTGCTGTACCCGACGTGCGTCATCGTCGCCCTGACCCTCGCCGTCACCTTCCTCATGATCTTCGTCGTGCCCAAGTTCGCCGATCTGTTCTCGCGGCGTGGCCTCGAGCTGCCGGTGCCGACGCAGGTCGTCATCGCGATCAGCAACGTCCTTCGCGTCTACTGGTATCTGTTCCTCGCCGGCGCCGTCGGCGGATTCTTCGGCTTGCGGGCAGCCTGGCGACGTCCGAAAAGCAGACGCAAGATCGATAACTGGATGCACCGCGTGCCGTTCCTCAAGGACGTGCTGCGGGGCGTCGCGATCTCGCGGTTCGCTCGCGTGCTGGGCATCTCGCTGCGCAGCGGCCTCAACGTCATCGACGCGCTCGAAATGGGTGGCCGCGCTTCCGGACGTCCGCTGCTCGAGGTGGAGGCCCAGAAACTGCGAGATCAGGTCAATATCGGCGGACGGCTGTCCGATGTCATTGTGACTTGTCAGTATTTTCCGACGTTCACGCGGCGGATGATCGCCGCCGGTGAGGAGGCAGCCGAGCTCCCAAGAATGTGTTCGATCGTCGCCCGGAACTACGACCGGGATGTCGAGCATCTGACGAAGAACGTGGCGACGGTGATCGAACCCGTCATGATCGTGGGCCTCGCCGCCGTCGTGCTCATCATCGCTCTGGCGATCTTCCTTCCGATGTGGGAGATGGGTGCACTGCTCAGCTAAACCCGGGCTTCGATGGATCGAACGCCCGAAACAATTCGTTGTGTCGCGGGGCCGGATGGACCGGTTCCCAAACTCGAGGACCTCTGGTCCGTCCTGGTTGCAAGGAAGATGAAAATGACCACTCGAACCCACCGCAATCGCAAGGGCTTCACGCTCATTGAGCTGATGGCCGTGATCGTGGTCCTCGCGATCCTCGCCGGGGTTGCGTTGCCCAAGTACTTCGACTACTCCGCTCAGGCCAAGGAGGCGTCCTGCAAGGGCACGCTTGGCGGCGTGCGGGCCGGCGTCGCGAACTTCTATGCCGACGCGGCCATCTCGGGAACCGCCGCCTACCCGACGTATGCCCAGCTCACGACGTCGGGCACCGTCATGCAGGAAGAGCTGCCGGACAACCCATACAACGACCTCAACACGGTCCTCGACCAGGACACGCTGTGGATGGCCACGCCTCCGGTCACCGGTGCCACCGGTTGGTCGTACGACGAGACCAACGGCAAGTTCTGGGCGAACAGCACCACCGCGGGTGTCAACGAGCACCTGTTCTAAGCAGACCAGATGCCAGCACCCGCGACCAACACGGTGGCCCGCCGTCCACGGAGGGACGGCGGGGTCACGCTGACCGAGGTGCTCGCCGTGATGGTGATCACCGCGATCCTCGCCGGAACCGCCGTTCCGGCGATCGGCTCGATCACGAACACTCGCGAGGAGATGGCCAAGAACCAGCTGCTGCGCGACCTGTCCTTCGCTCGCCAGTACGCCATGGCCACCGGCAGGATCACGTGGGTCGAGTTCGACGAAGCGGGAGAGAGCTACGACGTGCTCGCCGAGGACCCGAGCAACCCGGGCAAGGCCAACGCCCTGGCGATCACGGACCCCGCGACCGGCCGCGACTTCACGCAAACGCTCGACGTCGATTCCTTCGTCGGAGTGGAGATCCTCGCGGCCACCTTCGACACCGGCGACGACGTGGGCTTCGACTGGATCGGACGCCCCCTCAACGACACCGGCGCCGAGATGACGGCCGCCACGGGCAGCGTCACGCTGACCGGCGGCAAGTCGGTGACCATCGTCAAGGCCACCGGCTACATGTACGGTTCCTGAGGCCAGGAGATCGGGATGCCCGTTCGTCGTCGTCACGGCTTCACACTGATCGAGACGGTGGCCTCGCTCGTCATCCTGGCGATCGCCGTCCCGCCGATGGTGTGGGCGATCCGCGAGGCGCACACGCAGCGGGTCAACCCCGTCATGGCTTCCCGCGCCCGCTGGCTGGCGATGGAGAAGATCGAAGACGTCATCGCCGACCGGCACAGCTCCACCCGGGGCTGGTCGTATCTGATTCCCGCCAACTACGTGGCCGAGTCGCCCGTCACGGGCTGGACCGGCTTCGACCGCACGGTCACGCTGACGGAGTACCAGGCGGATCTCGCCACCACCGACACGGACGGCGGCTACATGGTCGTCGACGTCGCCGTGAGCTGGGACGACGCGAAGGGCACCGCCCGCACGCTCACCCTCGCAACGGTCGTGACGGAGTACACCCCGTGACCCGCCGCCGCCCGCATCGCCGCCGCGGCTTCACGCTGGTCGAAGCGCTGGCGACCATCGTCGTCTTGACCGCACTCGGGTCGGTCGGCGCAACCGTCCTCTACGAGTCGACCGACGGCTTCGTCGAAGCGAGCACGCGAGCGCAGCTGCACACCGAGCTGTCGCTGGCCATGGATCGCGCGGTCCGCGAGATTCGCAAGATCGACCGCGACCCGGCCGCCACCGGCGTGGCGCCGGACATCAACGGCGTGACCGCGACCGAGATCCGCTGGCACACTCCGGAGACCAAGCTCTGGCGCTCCGGGTCCTTCTGGTATCTCAACCTCGACGGCGGAGCGGCGAACGTACTGCTCCGCGACGTGACGGCCTTCACGCTCGAAACCTACGACGAGAGCAACGCCCTGCTCGGAACGGTGCTCACGGGCACCGGCTGTGACCCGATTCGGCGGGTCCTGCTCGAGGTCACGATCACCCGCAACGGTGTCAGCGAGACGCTTCGCAGCAAGGTTTTCGTCCGCTCCACCCTCAGCGGCAGCGGGTGATCCCGTCGTCGTCGCGGACACGGACGCGGACACGGACGCGGACACGGACACGGACACGGACCCGGACGCGGACCCGGACGCGGACACGGTTGCGGACACGGACACGGACACGGACACGGACGCGGACCCAGCCCCGGCCCCGGACGCACAACGCGGACGCGTCCCATAAGGAACGTGAATCCAACACCTGCCGCGCCGGCTTCCGTCAAGTTCGCATCAGAATCGGACGACATGACCCACAGTGCCGAGACGGCACGGAACAGCGAGATTTCCCCGTGAAGAGCAGACAGGCTGTCGTTGAACTGCTGCCGGGCCGGATCGACGTGATCGTCTTCGAGGGATCACGCCAGGTCGATGCGCGACGGCTGCCCTTGAGCACGGATGGCGATGCGTGCGAGTGGGCCAAGACCGTGCGGCGGAGTGGCGTGTCGCTCCAGAAGATCGTCGAGGAGCTGAAGGTCGAAGGCGGTGAAGCCCGCGTGCTCTACCGGAGCCCGACGCAGTCCGTCGATCTGTCCAGCTTCGGCGTTCGCGCACCGAATCAGGCGATCGACGCCGCCGTCCTGAGCTGCGCCGACTCCCTGCCGTACTCCGCCATGTCCGCCGTCACCGAGGCCGTGATCGTCGGTCGTGATACCCGCGGCGATCCCCGCCAGATGCACGTCCTCGTCGCCGCCGAGCGTGAGGACATTGCCGAGGCCATCGTGCACCTCGTCGAGGAAGCCGGCCTCAAGTTCGTGTCCGCGACCCCGCTCGACGCGGCCGTCATGGCCAACTTCGTCGGCAGTGAGCTCGCGACGAAGGCCACGCACCAAGGGTCGCTGTACGTCGGGGAATACACATCGTTCTTCGTCGTTTCCAGCGGCGGGACGCTGCTCTTCGATCGGCGTATCGATCTGGGTCTCGAGTCGCTGGCCAGCAGCCTGACCAGCCCGCTCACCGTTCGGGGGCGGGGGGAGACGATCGAGCTGAGCGACGAAGACGCCCAGACGATGCTGCAGAACCACGGCGTGCCCGATCGCGACGCCATCGTGCACGAGGAGCTTCAGCTCACCGGCGGTCAGGTCATCCCGCTGCTCCAGCCGGTGCTCCAGCGCTTCATCGTCGAGCTTCGCCAGTCGCTGCGTTTCGGTTTGAGCGAGGGCGACCGATCGAACCTCTCGATCCGCGTGACCGGCCCCGGCGCGTCGATCCCGGGGCTGACGGATCTGATCGGCAAGGAGCTTGGCGTCGAGACCCGCGCCGACGATGGATACTCGAGCACCACGAGCTGGACGACGCCCGGCGCCACCGAAGGCGAGCTGCGTGACGCCCTCAAGGACCCGAAGGTGCTGCAGCAGCTCAACCTGCTGCCGAAGGAACTGAACCAGCATCGCCGGTTCGGCCGGCTGCGTCGTTGGCTCTGGACCGGCGCCGCGGCGGCGCTCGCGATGATCGCCCTCGACGGGGTCCGGCAGCACGCACGTCTGCGGACCGCCCGGGACCAAGCGGCGGTCTACGCCTCGCAGATCGCCGACCTGGAGGCGCTCGAGCAGAACGTCGCTCGGTTGCGATCCGTGATGGAGGCGACCAACGCGCTCGACGCCACGATTCGCGAAGAAGTCGGGCTTCGCGTCGATCTGGCTGCGTGTCTGAAGGAGCTCAGCCTGACGACGCCGCAGCAGATCCGCTTGCTGTCGATGAACTTCGCCCGTGACGGCAGCCGCACCGGCGGCATCGTTCGCGGCTTCGCCTACCTCGGCGATGAGGGCAGGGGAACGGGGCTCGACACGTTCATCGAGCAGCTGCGTGACAGCCCGCTGTTCACGAGTGTCGAGCTCGGAAACGTCACCATGGGAGCGATGCACGAACGGAAGGGTGAACGCTTCGAGGCGACCTTCACGATCGTCGGAATGGCCCGCGGGCTCGAGCGAACCGCCGATGCCACGGAGGAGACAACCCCATGAACGGCGCCATCGACCGCAAGCTCGTCGCCGAATTCGCCATCCTCGTCGCGCTGTGCGTGGGCGGATGGGTGATGTTCGTCGAGCCGATGATCAGCGAGCTCGTCGACCTGCAGGCCAAGATCAACGAAGCTCAGAACAACCCGATCCTCCGCAATCACGAGAGCGTCGCCGACATGGCGGGACAGCTCGACGATGTGCGGGCCGAGATCGACTTGATCGGACGCCAGAGCAGCTTCGGTCGCGACTCGCACACCATGTACGGTCTGATCAAGGATCTCGCCGCCGAGCATGGCGTGGCCATGCGGCGGCTCGACCCCGGTTCCAATCGCCGCGGGGACGACGATTCCCCGGTGCAGGTGACGAATTTCGTGATGCGCGTCGAGGCCCGGTACGACCAGCTCGCCAACTTCCTCGAAGCCATCGACTCGATCGACGGTTTCGTCCGGCCCGTGTCGCTCACGCTCGCGCCCAAGGGGCACGCCGGGGACGAGTTCGTCGACGCTCAGTTCTCGTGCGAAGCCGTCAGCTTCACGCTGCCCGAGGCGCTCGCGTCGATGGTGGAGGAGAACGATGCCCAGCAATGAGATGAAGACCAAGCTCGCGACGTTCGCCGTTTTCGGTCTTCCGATCGCGTTGGTCTGGGGCACGTCCCAGATGCTGAGCGGTCCGAGCCAGGCGACCGCCGGCAGCGTCAACCCCATCGAGCTCGCGCCCGGCGGCGGCCTGACCCCGCCCCGCGACACGCCCGCGCCGACCGCAGAGGCCGCCGCGGCCGTCGCGCGGATCGACACGCTCGCCGCGGAGCCGTTCGGCGCCACGCCGTTCTACCACCCACCGCGAGGATCCAAACCGACCACGGTGGATACACCGGATCCCACTCCCGATGTCGACTACGTGCCCGACTTCAAGATCAAGATGATCATGGCGACGGGCGGGGGGAACATCGCGCTCATCGATGGGGCCCGGTACCGCGTCGGTGAGGAGCTTGGCAACAGCGGCTGGATGATCACCGAGATCAACAGCTCCAAGCGGTCGGTGTCGATCGAGCACGAGGCGACGGGGCGGGTGCGGACGCGCTACGTGGACTAACAGGCCGCTCAAGGGGCGGGAAGGGTGTCAGGAACCATTTCGCTGAGAGGCGAACCGGGACCGACGCTGATCTCCGCGGCTCCGGCGCGCTGGCGGCTACCATCACCCCATGCGCACGCCCCTGATCCTCCTCGCTACGCTGCTTTTCCTCCTCACGCCTCCCGCCACCGCCCGCGAGGTGGATCCGGCTCGGCTCGATCGTCTCGCGACCGAGCTCGACGCCGCCCGCATCCGCGCGCACGTGCCCGGGTGCTCCATCGCCGTCGTCGTTGGCGATGAGATCGTCTTCGCCCGCGGCTTCGGTCTGCAGGATCTCGAGGCGTCCAAGCCGGCGACGGCCGAGACGATCTACGCGATCGGCTCCGTGACCAAATCGTTCACCGCCGGTCTCCTGGCCACGCTCGTCGACGAAGGACGGCTGGGCTGGGACGATCCGGTCCGCCGGCATCTGCCCGACTTCACGCTCGCCGACGACACGCTCGCCGCGCAGGTCACCGTGCGCGATCTTCTGAGCCACCGCACCGGGCTGCTCGGCACTGACTTGTTGTGGGCGAGCGGCGCCGCCGGGTGGCCCGAGATTCGCTCGGCCCTTGCGCGAGCCGAGCCGGTGGCACCGCTGCGGACCGCGTTCAACTATCAGAATGTCTGCTACCTCGTCGCGGGCAAAGTCGCCGAAGCAGTGGGGGGCGTCGACTACGCGACGCTCGTGCGTGATCGCCTGCTGGATCCGATGGAGATGCGGACCGCGCGGCTGTCGATCACCGACGTCGCGGCCGATGAGCGTCTCGCCCGCGGGTACGTCTGGGACGCCGACGCCGAGACGTTCGAGCGTCTCCCGATGCGAAACCTCGACAACATCGCCCCGGCCGGCGCGATCAACGCGAATGTCCGGGAGATGGCGCAGTGGATCCGGCTTCAGCTTCACCGCGGCCAGGTCGGTGGGCGTCGCGTCATCGGCGAGAACCAGTTCGAGCCGCAGCTCTGGAGCCCTCAGATCGCCGTCGGCAATCGCCAGTACGGGCTCGGCTGGTTCCTCCGCACCTGGAACGGCAAGCGGCTCGTCGAGCACGGCGGCAACATTGACGGCTTCTCGGCGCAGGCCGCCTTCCTGCCGGACGACGGGGTCGGGTTCGTGCTCCTGTGCAATGTGTCGGCGAGCGGTCTGCAGGCGGGCTCGATCGACGTCGTGTTCGACGCCGTCATCGGCGATCCCGCGTCGAAGGCACCGGTCGCCGCCGAGGATCCCGCCGACCTCGAACGCTTCACCGGCGAGTATCGCTTCGACGCGATGGACGCCGATCTGACCGTTCTCCTCCGCGACGGTCAGCTCGGTCTCGACGTGCCGGGCCAGATGGTCTACGACCTGCTTCCGCCGGACGCCGACGGGCGTCGCGCGTTCCGCGGTTTCGAGGCCATCACCGTGCGTTTCAACGAGAACGACGACGGCGTCATCGTCTCCCTCACGCTCGACCAGGCCGGCGTTGTCTTCGAGCTTCCCCGCGCGGGCGTCGACATCCCCGAGGAGATCACGGCCGCCGACGCGTGGCCGTACCTGGGCCGCTACCGCAGCGCCGCCATGCAGATGGAGATCGAGGTGTTGCGTCAGAACGGTCGCCTCGCCGTCGACGTTCCCGGCCAGATGGTGTACGAACTGCATGCGCCCGACGACGAAGGCCGCTGGGCCTTTCGCATGACCGACGCGATCTCCGTACGCTTTGAACGCGACGAGAACGACGACGTGACCGCGGTGACGATGAACCAGAGCGGGCTGGACATGCGGTTCGACCGCTCGGCCCCGCCGCCCCCGCGTGACGAGGAGACGACGACACCGACGGCGGCCGAGCTCATGCACGTCGTGCACGAGCAACGCGGACGCGACGCGTACGAGCAGCTCCTGAACCTGCGTCTCGACGGCACGATCGAGTTCCGCAACCAGGGCATCATGGGAACGGTGACGACGCTCGTCTCCGGTTTCGATCGGTTCTGGCAGCGGATCGACCTGGGCGTCTTCGGGTGGATCCAGACATCCTGCATTGGCGAGGAGGGCTGGCGACAATCGGCGTTCGAACCCCTGGACGAGCTGGACGGACCGATGTTGACGCAGCTTCGGCTCGGTCACCCCGCCCTGGTGCTCGATCACTGGGCGACCCGGTTCGAGTCGATGACGGTCACCGGGCTCACCGAGGATGGCGTTCCGATGATGCTGCTCGAGGCCGAGCCCGCCGGTCTTCCCGCCGTCAAGATGGTGATCGACACGAGCGACGGGCGGGTCGTGCGCGCCGAGGGCGGCACGCGGGTCGCCGGCGGCGGCACGATCCCGACGTCGGTCCGGTACGAGGACTATCGCACGATCGCCGGCGTTCTCCTGCCCTTCCGCTCGATCACCAAGACACCGGTCTACGGAGAGGTCGTCGTCCAGATCGAGCGGGCCCGCCCCAACGTCGAGCTCACCCGCGAGCCGTGGTTCATGAATCTGCCGGAAGGCGCGCCGGGCCCGCTGGACTGAGATCGCGAGTCGAACCGGGCGTCCAG
The DNA here is from genome assembly GCA_013003065.1 of Phycisphaerales bacterium. GTDB lineage: Bacteria > Planctomycetota > Phycisphaerae > Phycisphaerales > SM1A02 > JABDLI01. The sequence goes on from JABDLI010000203.1 coordinate 13,565, forward strand.
GCTCAGTACACTTCGGGCATGAAGAACCACGTGCTCGATGCCATCGATCTCTTTGCCGATCCCCGCGTGACCGATGCCGGCGCCGCCGGTGCCGATTGCGTCGTCAGCGAGAATCCCGCGACGGGCGAGCCGCTGGCGGCGGTCCGGCTCCAATCCCGTGCCGACTACGACGCCCAGGTCCAGCGGTGTCAGGCCGTCCAGGTCTACTGGCGTCAGTTGCCGGCGCCGAAGCGAGGCGAGATCGTCCGCCGCATCGGCAACGCCTTCCGCGATCAGCTCGACCCGCTCGGCGAACTCGTCACGCTCGAGATGGGCAAGATCAAACCCGAAGGGCTCGGCGAGGTGCAGGAGTGCATCGACATCGCCGACTTCGCGGTCGGCCTGTCACGTCAGCTCTACGGACTGACCATGCACTCCGAGCGGGCGCAGCACCGCATGTACGAGCAGTGGCATCCGATCGGCACGATGGGCATCATCACGGCATTCAACTTCCCCGTCGCGGTGTGGGCGTGGAACGCCATGCTGGCTGCCGTGTGCGGCGACGCGATGATCTGGAAACCCAGCCTGCTCACGCCGCTCAACGCCATCGCGATGACCAACGTCGCCCACCGCGTCATGCGGGAGCAGGATCTCTTCCAGCCGCCCGGCTGCGATCCGTGTGACGTGTTCGGGCTCGTCATCGGAACCGACGACGAGGTCGGGGAGACGATGATCGCCGACCGGCGGCTGCCGCTGATCAGCGCGACGGGCTCCTGCCGAATGGGCCGGCACGTCGGCGCGAAGGTGGCCGAGCGGCTCGGACGCTCGCTGCTGGAACTCGGCGGCAACAACGCGATCATCGTGATGCCCGACGCCGACCTGGAATTGGTCGTGCGTGGCGTCGTCTTCGGCGCGGTGGGCACCGCCGGTCAGCGTTGTACGACGACCCGGCGTCTGCTTTGCCACCGCGACATCGTCGAGACCGTGACCGAGCGGCTCGTGGCCGCCTACAAGACCGTGCCGATCGGCGACCCCCTCGACGGGGGGACGCTCATGGGCCCCCTCATCAATCAAGGGGCCGTCGACGCGATGCAGGCAGCGCTCGAGCAGGCGTCGGCCGAGGGCTGCACCGTGTTGTGTGGTGGTCTCGACGGCATCGGGCGCTTCCGCGACCAGCCGGGCCACTTCGTCGCGCCCACGATCGTGCGGGTGCCCCGCGGGGCGCGCCCCCGCATCGTGCGTGACGAGACCTTCGCGCCGATTCTCTATGTGTTCGAGTTCGACGAGCTCGAACAGGCGATCGAGATCCACAACGACGTCGACCAGGGGTTGTCGAGCGCGATCTTCACCGACTCGGTCCGCTCCGCCGAGCGGTTTCTCTCCCACGGCGGGTCCGACTGCGGCATCGCCAACGTCAACATCGGCACGAGCGGCGCCGAGATCGGCGGCGCGTTCGGCGGCGAGAAGGACACGGGCGGCGGTCGCGAATCCGGCAGCGATGCGTGGAAGGCGTACATGCGTCGGCAGACGTGCACGATCAACTGGGGCGACGATCTGCCGCTGGCCCAGGGCATCGAGTTCGGATGATGGCGACGAAGCGGCCCTCCGCAGGCACCGGGCGATGACCGCCCGCGCGATCCGTCTCCGGCGGCCCCCGCAGGTGTCGGGCGTCGGCACCCCGTTCGTGCCGGACGGCGACCGCGCGCTCTTCGACGAGATCGCCTGTCGCTGGGAGCAACGGTGCCGGGACAATCCGGCGCTCTTCGACGGCCGCGTCTGTCATGTCATCGGTGTCCATCGCAACGGGTGCGGGGGGGCGGTGCTGCACGTCGCTGAGTGCGCGTACCGTTTCTTCGCCGTGCAGGACGAGCGATTCGATCTCGGCGTGCGGCCGCTTGGCGTCAAGGGCATCGTCGAGCGTGACGGTCGACTGCTCATGGGACGCCGCGCGGAGTTCGTCGGCGGCTACCCGGGACAGTGGGAGCTCGCTCCCGCCGGTGTCGTCGAGCCGGGGACCGATCCCGCGGCGGTGCTCGCCCGCGAGCTGCGGGAGGAGACGGGTCTGGAGGCAGCGGGGGAGCCGATTCCCGTCGCCATCCTCTTCGACGACGTGCTGCGGTGCTGGGAGATCGTCGCCCGGCTCGACGCCCGGCCCGGAGGCGCGCCCGTCACGAACGAATACACCGAGCTTCGCTGGTGCGAACGCGATCGACCACCGGCTCCCCTCACCCCGATCGCCACGCGTATCCTCACGCTCGACGGCGGCGGGGGGACAGGGGGGGCAGGCGGCGTGATCCGCTGAGTGCAGCCCCGACCGCGGGCGGGCGGTATCAGAGCCCGGAACGAACGCGAGGATGCCCTCTCATGCTGCGATCGATGGTGCGAACAATGATCCTCTCGACGGTCGTGACCGTGACGACCACGCCGGCGCTTGCGGGGGACGGCGTCCTCGAGCGGGCGATGGCGTTGCTCGCGACGCTGGACGAGGTGAAGATCTCGATCGACGCCCAGAAGGCGACGCTCGAGGAGGTGCTCCCGCGGCTGGACGCAGCGCACGCCGCGCCGATTCGCGCGGACTGGCGGGCGCTCGACGGAATCGCCGTCTCCCGCGACGACCTCGTCGATCTCCAGCTCGACAACGTCTCGCTCGCCACCGCGTTGGCGGCCCTGGTTCTGCAGCTCGGCGACGCCTACGACCACCCCCAGATCGAGACGCACGAGGGCATGATCATCCTCACGACCGACGAGGCCGCGGCCGGTATGCGGCTGGCCGAGGTGTACGACGTGCGTGACCTTCTGCGTGACGACACGGCGCTCGCGCGGTTGCGGGCAGCGACGCCGCCGATCGATCCCCCCGCGTCGATCCCGGCCCCGGATGACCCGGCCGAGGGTGATGGCGACGACGGTGACGGTGGTGACGATGAGAGTGCCGGCACGCTGCCGCCGGTGCGGGTGCTCACGCCGGGCGAGCGGCTGATGACGCTGATTGCCGACAACGTCGATCCCGAAGCGTGGCTCGAGTTTGGCGGCACCCGAGCGTCGATCACCGAGCACAACGGCCTGCTCATGGTCTCCGCCCCCGCGACCACGCACCGCCGTTTTCACGACGTCTTGAGGCGATTGCGTCGAGCGCGTCCGACCGGCGTCACGTTCACGGCCGCGGTCGTCGAAGTGGTCCGCGGCGATCTTGACCGCCTGACGCGCCGGCACGACCGCGGCAGCGCGATCCTCGCGCGATCGGTCCTTGCTGCCCCGGCGACGACGACGCTCTGGCGCGCGGCCGGCGCGGTCGCCCTCCAGGAAGCGTGGACCGTGGCGTCCGAGGAGGACGCGGGTCGCGTCGAGCTGTCGGTCCGGCCGGCGGTCGGCCCCGATACCGGCGTCCTCTCCCTCGCGGTCGAACTCCAGATGCGGTCGGAGGGCGGCGAGTGCAGGCTGGAAACCACGGCCACGATTCCCGCCCCGGCGGGGGCGGCGGTGCTGGAGGTGCCGGGGGTTGGGGTGTCGGAGATGGTGAGGCTGCTGGTGATCGTGCCGGACCGGAGGTAGGGGACGCGGGCACGGACGCGGACGTGGACCCGGACGCGGGCACGGACGCGGGCACGGACCCGGACCCGGACGCGGACGCGGACCCGGACGCGGGCACGGACCCGGACCCGGACGCGGGCACGGAC
>JABDLI010000205.1 GCA_013003065.1 Phycisphaerales bacterium
GGACGACCTGCACATCCACGGGCGGCGTCCTGCCGCCTCGAGAAGGTTGGGTCGGGGGGTTGCGCGATGGGCGCGTTTGGGTCTTACGCCCCGCGAGCGCCAGCGAGCGCCCCCGCGTCCGCGTCCGTGTCCGTGTCCGTGTCCGCGTCCGTGACCGTGTCCGCGTCCGTGTCCGTGTCCGTGTCCGTGTCCGTGTCCGCGTCCGTGTCCGTGTCCGTGTCCGCGTCCGCGCCCGTCTCCGCGACCGTGACCGCGTCTGCCCAGAAACTCGTTGACCCACCAGTCCCCGCCCCCGATACTCGATCGACCACACCGGGGCAGGAGAACGACGATGCTGCGCCCGCTCCTCGTCCCCCTCATCGCCTCCGTCATCGCCCTTTGCCCGCCGACCTCCGTCGCCACCTGGTCGATCTGCATCGCCGACACCGAGACCCGCGAGGTGGCGGTTGGAACCGTCACGTGCCTGACCGGCGTGGACCTGCTCGGCGCGGTGCCGGTGGTGGTGGTGGGTGAAGGGGCGGCCGCCTCGCAGGCGGCGATCGACGGGGACGGCGCGCGGCGGCTGGTGATGTTCGAAGGCCTGATGGATCAGCTCCCGCTCGCGGAGATCTTCACGCAGCTCGAGCCGCTGCCCGGGCACGCCCAGCGTCAGTACGGCATTGCCGACGTGCGAGGGGAGACGCTCACTTTCTCCGGCGACTCGACGCTCGCGTGGGCCGGGGGCGTGACCGGCGCGGACGGAACGATGGTGTACGCAATCCAGGGGAACATCCTCGTCGGTCCCTGCGTCGTCGACGCGATCGAGGACGCGCTCCTGACGACGCCCGGGGACATGGCCGAGAAGCTCATGGCCGGGATGGCGGCGGCCCGCGCCGCCGGCGGCGACGGCCGGTGCGCGTGCCTCACCGGGACGCCGACCTCGTGCGGGTGTCCGCCGGACGATTTCGACAAGTCCGGACACGTCGGGGGCGTGATCGTCGCGCGGGTCGGCGACGTCGACGACAGCGGCTGCACCGGGCAGGGGTGCGCGGACGGCACTTACTTTCTGCGTCTGAACGTCCCCACCGCGGCGGTCACCGATCCGGACCCGGTGGTGCAGCTCCGCACCCAGTTCGCGGCCTGGCGCGCGATGCTCACGGGCCGGGCCGATGCGATCCAGTCGACGGTCGCGTTCACGCCGGCCCACCTGCCGGCCGACGGCGTGAGCGAAGGGGTCATGACGATTGCGCTGCGTGATTGGCGGGGCCTCGGCATCACGACCCCGGTCGTGTCCGTCGACGTCACCCACGCGGCCGGCAGCGTGGGGAGCAGCAGCATCGGGGCGATCACCGACGTCGGCGGGGGTCTGTACGAGGTCCGTCTGACCGCCGGTCGGGTCCAGGGCGTCGACCGGTTTCGGATCGCCGTCGACGACGGGATCGACCTGCCGATCGTGCTGGCGCCGTTTCCGGCGGTGCCACTCCGCGCGCCGGCCGATCTCGACGGCGACGGCGATGTCGATTTCACGGATCTGCTTCAGGTGCTGGCGACGTGGGGCGTCTGCCCGGCGCCGCCGGCAACGTGTCTCGCGGACATCGACCGCGACGGGGTGGTCGGCTTCACCGACCTGCTCGCGGTGCTCTCGACCTGGCGGGCACCGGGCGCGTGCTGCCTGCCGGACGGCTCGTGCGCACCGTCCGCGGTCGGCGGCGAGGCGTGCGTCGCCGCGGGGGGCGTCTACCAGGGGGACAGCACGGGATGCGGGAGCGTCGACTGCCCGCAGCCCGGCGCGTGCTGCCTCGCGGACGGGGCGTGCGTCGTGGGTGACGTCGGCGGCGCAACGTGCGTGGCGACGGGAGGGCGGTACCAGGGCGACGACACCACGTGCGGCGACGCCCGCTGCCTGCCGGAGGCGTGCTGTCTGCCGGACGGCACGTGCGTACCGCAGTTCGACACCGCGTGCCGCGCCCGTGGCGGCGTGCCGCAGGGCGTCGACACGGTCTGCGCGACGGTCGCCTGCCCGCAACCCGGTGCATGCTGCCGGCCCGACGGTTCGTGTACGGCGGCGGCCGTGATCGGAGGCGGCGGGTGCATCGCGACCGGTGGCGTCTACATCGGCGACGACACCGACTGCGCCCTCGTCGACTGCCCGCCGCTCGGCGCGTGCTGCTTCACCGACGGAACCTGCGGAGCACGCACCGAGACGGGCTGCGTGTTCGTCGGCGGTCAGTACGGCGGCGATGACGTCGCGTGTGCGGCGGTCGAGTGCCCCGGCGCGTGCTGTCTGTCCAGCGGCGGCTGCTTCTTCGTCGATCCCGCCGCCTGCCGGGACGCCGGTGGCGTGTTCCAGAGCGGCGTCGCGTGCGGCGGCGCATCGTGCCCCGCGTTCGGCGGCTGCTGCCTGCCGGGCGAGCCGTGCACGCTGCGTTCGCAAGACGCGTGCGACGCGGCGGGCGGACACTACCTCGGTGACGACACGACGTGCGGGGCCGTGGATTGCACCCGCGGAGCGTGCTGTCTGCCCGACGGACGTTGCTTCACGGTCGCGCCCGCAGTGTGCGACGTGCTCGGTGGGGAATATCGCGGCGACGGGACATCATGCGACGTCGAGGGGTGTCCGTAAGGGCACGGACCCGGACGCGGACACGGACGTGGACGCGGACGCGGACACGGGCACGGACACGGACGCGGACGCGGACCCGGACGCGGACACGGGCACGGGCCCGGACGCGGACGCGGTCACGGACACGGACGCGGTCACGGACACGGACACGGACGCGGTCACGGACACGGACCCGGACACGGTCGCGGACACGGACGCGGACGCGGACACGGACACGGACACGGACGCGGACACGGACGCGGACGCGGTCACGGACCCGGACGCGGACACGGGCACGGGCACGGGCGCGGCCCCGGCCCCGGCCCCGGCCCCGGACACCCCCCGCACAATTTCCCACCAACCGGTTGCATCCCCGCCCCCCGCGCGCGACGCTGGTGTCGACGAACGGCCACCCTCCGACCCGCCCGAACCCGGAGCCTCCGCCATGAAGCGTCGCTCGCGTCTCCACGCGTTCACCATCATCGAGTTGCTCGTCGCGGTCTCGATCATCGCGTTGCTCGTCGGCATCCTGCTGCCCGCGGTCGGCAAAGCGCGTGATCAGTCCAAGCTCATGTTCTCGCAGAGCAACCTCCGGAATCTCGGAACGGCGCACGAGAGCTACGCGGCGGAATGGGCCGACCGCCAGTTCACGCTGGTCGCGGACACGATCGGAGCGTGGGGAGGCTCCATCGGGACCGCTTTCCAGGCGTACTACGAGGCCGCGGGCGGCGAGCTCGAGGAGCACGCGCACCCCGGCGCGATTCTGGGCTGGGGGTTTCTGGAGAACACCGGTGACTTCGTCCTGTTCGCGTACCGCACGCACGAGACGAACCCCGATGAGCAGCACGACGGTGTGCTCAACCGCGCGAACTGTTCGCTGACGCTGCCGATTTCGTTCGAATCCACGTTCGGGCACTTCGGGGCGTTTCGCCTCATCAACGTTCAGCAGTTTCACCAGTACGTGAGCGGCAAGTTCTACGACAAGGTGTTCTACGCTCCGAAGGACGACGTCGTGATCGAGGAGATCACCGGCGGCGGGTTCGAGGGCTCCAACTGCTTCGACGATCCCGGGGAGTACTGCGATCGCCCGCACCCCACCGGGCTGGGCGAGGTGCCCGTGTGGTCGAGCTACGTCCTGAGCCCGGCCGCGATGTTCAACCCGCAGGTGATGAGCCGAGACGATCCCTCCGACCCCGGCGCCAACGGCTGGATCGACCCGTGGACGCTCGGCGGGGGCTTCCGCTCCCCTTCGCCGTCGCAGTGTCTCTTCCCGAGCCTGAAGACCCGTATGCTCGAGCACCACTGGCTTCAGAACACGCAGGTCGGCTGCAACCCCGGCTTCTCGCCCGGCAGCTACGGCGGTTGCGAGCCGTACTACTTCAACCACGCCTGGGAATCGAGCCCGATGACCCTGTTCTACGACGGGCACGTGGAAGGGGTGGGGGTGCGGAAGGCCATGCGGGCGGACGGGCGGATGCGGGCCCAGACCGGCGTCGCCAACTGGGGGTTGTGGAGCAAGGACACGTTCTTCGGCGAGGATGGCTACCTCATCGACGCCGGCTACGACCAGGCGGCCACGAGCTTCCACGTCCTGACGACCGATGGAATCCGGGGCCGGGACATCCTGCCCGATTGATGGCGGACCGGGCCGAGACCCCGCCCGCCGGGGCCGGGGTGCGTTTTTTGGCCGCGCGGAGGGCAGTTTCGGCCGTTCGGCCTTGCAAAGGGGGGCCGGATGCCGGACCCTTATAGAGTTCCAACTTCCAGTTCGGCGGGACGCCGGGCCGGGGCCGTGCGCCACGGATTCCAGCCTCATTTCTTCGAACCCGCCGACGACTCCACTCGAGGGACGTCATCATGAAGATTCGCAAGGGTTTTACAATCATCGAGCTGCTGGTGGTCGTTTCGATCATCGCGCTTCTGGTGGGCATCCTGCTGCCGGCGATCGGCAAGGCGCGGGACCAGGCCCGAACGACGATCTCCTACTCCAACCTCCGCAACCTGGGCACCGCCCACGGCAGCTACGAGGCCGAGTGGGCGGATCGGCAGTTCACGCTCGTCAACGACGGCATCGCGTCCTACGGCGGCAACGTTTCCACCGCCTTCCAGGCGTATTTCGAGGCCAACGGCGGTCAGGGTCTTTCGGACACCCATCCGGGTCCGATCTTCGGTTGGGGCTACCTCTTCGGCGACCCGAGCAACATGTACGTGCTCTTCGCCTACTGGACCCACGAAGGGGCCGACGAGCAGTTCGGCGGCTTCAACGCGGCCAATGCCGCGATGAACATGCCGATCGACTTCGGCGGCATCAACGAGTTCTTCGGCGCCTTCCGTCTCGGCAACGTTCGTCAGTTCAATCAGTACGTGAGCGGACGGTTCTACGACGAGACCTTCTACGCCCCCAAGGACACCGTGGTGATCTCCACGATCGAGACCGGTGGCTACGAAGGCGCGAACTGCTTCGAGGATCCGGGTGAGTACTGCGACCGCCCCGTGGTCGCCGGCCAGGGCGAGATCCCGGTCTGGACCAGCTACGCCCTCAGCCCCGCGGCGATGTTCAACCCGCAGGTGATGGCCCACGACGATCCCAGCGACGACACCTTCAACGGCGCCCGCGACCCGTGGGACCTCGCCGGTGGATTCCGGTCGCCCTCACCGTCGCAGTGCAGCTACCCGAGCCTGAAGACACGGCAGCTGGAGCACCACTGGCTCCAGAACACGCAGGCCGACTGCAACCCGGGCTTCTCCCCGGGCAGCTACCAGGGCTGTGAGCCGTACTACTTCAACCACGCGTGGGAATCGAGCCCGGTCACGCTCTTCTACGACGGCCACGTCGAGAGCGTCGGTGTCCGCAAGGCGATGCGGGCGGACGGCCGGATGCGAACCCAGACCGGCATCCCCAACTGGGGACTGTGGAGTCAGGACACGGCGTACGGCGCCGACGGCTACCTCATCGACTGGGGCTACGACCAGGCGGCGACGAGCTTCCACATCCTCACGACCGACGGCATTCGCGGGCGCGACGTCGTCTCCGACTGAGTCACGCCGGCCAAACCGAGTTTTCGCACGCAGCCCGCCGACTCCGGCGGGCTGTGTTCGTCTCGGGGCGGCTTACAATGTGGCCGACCCGGCAAGGAGGCCGCATGGTGCGCACGTTCAAGCTCGGGGGACGACGGGTCGCCGTCGATTGGGAGCGTGATCTCAACGACGAGCAGCGGGCGGCGGTCATGGCGCCCGGTGGTCCGATGCTCATCATCGCCGGCGCCGGGAGCGGCAAGACCCGCGTGCTCACCTACCGCCTGGCGTGGCTGCTCGCCCAGGGCGTGCGGCCCGATCGCGTCCTGCTGATGACGTTCACGAACCGCGCCGCGCGAGAGATGCTGCAGCGGGTCGAACAGCTGGTGCCGCACGAGTCGGGCGCGATCTGGGGTGGCACGTTCCACCACATTGCCAACCGCGTGCTCCGCACCCACGGCACGCACGTGGGCTTGTCGTCCGAGTTCACGATCCTGGATCGGGAGGACGCCGGCGATCTGCTGGGCGTCTGCGTGAGCGAGCTGAAGGTGCCGATCGAACGCCGGAGGTTTCCCCGGCCGCGGGTGCTGGGAGCGATCGCGAGCTTTCGGGTCAACACCGCCCAGACGCTCGAGCGGGTGCTCGAGGAGCGGTACCCGATGTTCGCCGCGCTCCGCGAGCCGATCGACGCCGTGCTCACGCTGTACCACCAACGCAAACGCCGCCAGCAGCTCGTCGACTACGACGACCTCCTGGTCGAGTGGCTGCGTCTGCTGGACGAACATCCGGCGGTGCGGGCACAGCTCGCCGAGCGGTTCGAGCACGTGCTCGTCGACGAGTATCAGGACACGAACACGCTCCAACGCCGCATCGTCGATCGGCTCGCCACGCGTCACCGCAATCTGAGCGTGGTCGGGGACGACGCTCAGGCGATCTACAGCTTCCGGGGTGCGGACGTGCGGGGGATGATCGAGTTTCGGTCGCGTTATCCCGACACCCGCGAGGCCCGGCTGGAGGTCAACTATCGGTCCACTCCCGAGATCCTCGAGGTGGCGAACACCTCGATCGCGCACAACCGGACGCGTCTGCCGAAGCAGCTTCGCCCCAGCCGCACGGGCGGCTTGCGGCCGGCGTTCGTGCCGTGCGCCGATCACTTCGAGCAATCGCGGTTCATCGCGGAATACATTCTTCATCTCCTGGATCAGGGACGCGACCTGTTCGACATCGCGGTGCTGTACCGCAGCCACTGGCACGCGATGGAGATCCAGCTCGAGCTGACGGCCCGCGACATCCCGTTCACGGTGCGTGGTGGTCTGCGTTTCTTCGAGCAGATGCACATCAAGGATGTGTTGGCGATGCTGCGGATCGGGCACAACGGCCACGACGAGCTCGCCTGGCAACGCGTGCTGCGGTTGCTGCCCCGGATCGGGGGTCGTCTTGCGCAACGGGTGTGGGATGCGATCGCCGGGCAGCCCGACCCGGTCACGGCCGCCTCCGCCCCGATGTTGGCGGCCATCCTGCCGCCGGCGGCCCGCCCGTCGTTGCGGCGTCTCGCCCGTCTTCTCGCGGGCATGGTCGAGCGGGCGGATCCGGCGGAACAGCTCACGTTCGTGCTCGAGGAGTACTACGGCGACCACCTGGACGCGCGGTATCCCAACGCCGCGCAGCGTCGCCAGGACATCGAAGCCGTGCGTGACTTCGCGGCGCAGTACAAGACGCCCGAGGCGTTCCTGTCGGACGTGGCCATCACCGGCGACTTCACGGGCGAGACGTGCGAGGACGGCCCCGACGAGCAGCACTTCGTGACGCTCACGACGGTTCACCAGGCGAAAGGCCTCGAGTGGCCCGTCGTCCTCATTCCCTGGATGGCCGACGGACGCTTCCCGACCGACCTGGCGATGGGCACCACCGCCGAGCTGGAGGAGGAGCGGCGGGTCTTTCACGTTGCGGTCACCCGCGCAAAGGACGAGCTGTATCTGCTCGTCCCGCACGTGTGGTCGAACTACCGCCGACAGCGGATCCTGATGAAGCCCTCGCGATTCCTCACGGAGCTGACCCCGCCGAACGGGGGGACGCCGCTCCTGGAGACGATGCTGATCGAATCGGGGCTCCCGGCGGTGACGTCCGGGTAAATGCAACGGGACGTCCAACGCAATGGTGCCACGGACAGCGAAGCGTCCGTGCCGTCAGCGTCCATTGCAGTGGGGGTTTGACTCCGCCGCGCGGTGGGGATCTGACTCCCCCTGCGTGGCGGATGACGCACGGCACGGACGCTTCGCTGTCCGTGGCACCATCGGAGTGTCCTTCTACGCCTTCTTGCGGGTCTTTCCGGCGGCCTTCTTGACGCTCTTCGCGGGCGGCTTCTTGCGAACCGACTTCTTCTTGCCGGTCGCCTCGGCCACGCTCGCTTTGAGGGCGTCCATGAAGTTGAGCGAGGGCGCCGCCTCGTCCTCTTCGATCACCACCGGTTCCTTGCCCTCGATCTTGGCCTTGATGATCTCGAGCATGGCATCCTGGTAGCGATCGCGGAAGATCGACGTGTCGAGCGGTGCGGTCTTGCTCTTGATGAGCTCCTCCGCCAGCTTCAGGTGATCGGCATCCAGCTCGCCGTCGGTGATCTCCTCGAAGTACGGCTCGCCCGCACGTACCTCGTTGCTCGCGCGGATGGTCGTCATCCGAAGCCCCCGTCCGTCGGGCTCGATCGCGATCACGTGCTCGCGCCCCGCCAGGACGAACTGGCCGATCCCGATCTTTCCCGCGCGTTCGAGCGCCACCCGCACGACACGGAACGCCTCCTCGGCAACCGCGCCATCGGGCGCGACGTAGTACGGGGCGTTGCGATAGACGGGACGCAGCTCGTCGCGATCGATGAACTGCGTGATCTCGATCGTCTTCGTCGTCTCGATCTGGATCTTCTCCAGATCGTCCGGCTCGACGACGACGTACCGCCCCTTCTCGAACTCGTACCCCTTCACGATCTCCGCGCGATCCACCTCTCCGTGGCTCGGACAGTGCATCTTCTGCCGGAGCCGCTGATTGCAGTCCTTGTGCAGCTGGTTGAGCGAAATCCGGCTGGCCGAGCTCGTCGCGTTGTAGAGCCGAACTCCGAAGCTCACCAATGAGAGCTTGAGATGGCCCTTCCAGGTCGCGCGTGGGGGCATGGTGGGAGACCTCCGCGTGGTCGAATGTGATCGGTTCACCCGCGCCGAGGCCTCCATTCTTCGGTGGGGCCGATAACTGTAGCCGGGAGGGGGCGGGGACGCGGGCACGGGTGGAGACGCGGACAGGGTCACGGACGCGGACGCGGACAGGGTCACGGACACGGACGCGGACACGGTCACGGTCACGGACGCGGACACGGTCACGGACGCGGACACGGTCACGGACGCGGACCCGGACACGGACCCGGACACGGACGCGGACACGGAGCCGGACACGGCCCCGGCCCCGGCCCCGGCCCCAACCCCCACCACGCAGGTTGTCCACGTCACCGCCGCGCCCACCCGCGCCGAGTATCATCGATTCGCGATGGTCACCAACGCCCAAAGCCAACCAAAGACGTCGCACGCCATTGCGCGGGTCTGCTTCACCGGGCGTCTCGCGTCGATGAGTCGGCGGCGGGCGGCAGCGCTCGTGCGGGAGGCGGGAGGAAAGGTCACGACGACCGTGTCGCGGCGCACGTCGATGCTGGTCGTGGGCATGAACGGCTGGCCGGTGCTGGAGGATGGCACGATCAGCCGGAAGCTCCAGCGGGCGGAAACGCTCATCGGGCAGGGGGCGCCGATTCGAATCGTCTCCGAGACGGTGTTTCGGGAGACGATCGGAGTGGCGTCGGCGACACCGGCAACCCCCAAGCAATACTCCTTCGAGCAGGTGTGCGGAACGCTCGACCTTCCCCCGGCGTCGGTGCGACGTTGGGAGATGCTCGGATTGATCCGATCCGACAACGGGCAGTACGACTTCCAGGACATCCTCTCGTTACGCGCCATCGCCGAGCTCACCGCCCGCGGCGTTCCGACGACGCGGATCGCCGCGAGCGTGCGCGGGCTGGCCTCGGTGCTGCCCGACACCGATCGCCCTCTTGCCCAGCTCACCCTCGTCGAACGGTCCGGTGCGTTGCTGGCCGAGGTGGAGGGCGTGTTGCTGGCCCCCGATGGTCAGCTCGTGCTCGACTTCGACCCGGCTGTGGCGGCGACGCCGGACGAGCCCGATCAGGAGCCGGCGTCACTCCCGATCGCGGAGTTCGTCGCCGCCGGTCCCCGCAACGCCGACGGGTGGTTCGAGCACGCGGTGGCGTGCGAGGAAGAGGAGTCGTTCGACGAAGCCGCCGAAAGCTACCGCAAGGTGCTGGCCGAGAGCCCGCGGTACCCCGAGGCGCACTTCAACCTCGGCAATGTGTTGCGTGCGCTCGGGCGACCGGAAGCCGCCGAGGAGCACTTCCGCCTTGCCGTCGATCAGGATCCGGCCCTCGCCGAGGGCTGGTACAACCTCGCCGACATGCAGGAAGAGCAGGGACAACTGGAGGCGGCGGTCGCCAGCCTGCGGTCTGCCGTCGCGATCGCGCCGGCGTACGCCGATGCGCACTACAACCTGGCGTTGTGCCTCGAGCGTCTCGAACGCGACGCCGAGGCCGCCGGTCACTGGCGGTCCTATCTCGATCTCGATCGCGAGGGCCCCTGGGCCACCCGCGCCCGCGCGCACCTCGCCGAGCTGGCCGCACGCTCGGACCCCACGCGCTGATCAGTTCACCCGCGTCTCGAGACGCGACAAGAGATCGGCCTGCATCACCTGGTCGCCCATCGGGCTGACGTACACGTTGACCTGCGTCACGTCCGGCCCCGCGTAGTACGTCTCGATGCGGACCGTCCGGCCCTTGGCGGTCTTCGCCAACGCGATGCCCTCACGGGCGTCGAGCGCCGAGTCGTAGACCTCGAACAGGTACTCGTCCTCGAGCATGGCGACGGCGGAATGGTGAACCGTGGCGAGCGCGGCATCGATGTACGCCTGCATCTCGCGATCGACCTTGATCGTGTAGGGCGTCCCGCTCTCGGTCGTGCCGCTGCAACCGGCGACGGCAGCGATGATCGGGAGCAGGAGTAGACAGGCAAGTCGCGACGGTCGGAGCGTGGTCATGTCTTTGTCTCCAGGGGGAACGGCGCAGTGTATCGAGTTCGGGGATCCTTGCCGGCGTCGGCCCCTGACACGACGACAAACCGCCCATCGCGCAACCGCCCGACCCAACCTGCTCGAGGCGGCACGACACCACCGGTCCCTCGCGCGATCCCTGCACCGCCGGATGGCGGTGCGAAAGCTGCCCGCGCGCGATCGCGCAATCGTCCGACCCAACTTCACCGAGGCGGCACGACGCCGCCGGTCCCCGCGCGATCCCTGC
>JABDLI010000207.1 GCA_013003065.1 Phycisphaerales bacterium
TCTACGCGAGCGCTCCCATCGGGTCCCACGCCGGCAGCACGATCGGGGGTTCGTCGAGGGCTGATTGCAGATCTTCCGGCAGGCGGTCGCGGCGGGCGGCGATCTCGAAGACGTGCTCGTCGAACCACGAGTCGTTCATCGCGAAGAAGCCCTTCTCGCCGTTCTCGTCGCCCCAGCTGTTCTCGACCCGCCAGCGTCGCGGGCGGTCGCCGATCAGGTCGACGCCCGTGAACAGCATGGCGTGGGTCATCAACGTCTGGTGGTATTCGAGGCGGCCGGGCTTGTCGAGGTCGAATTCGGTGTCGTAGAGACGGTCGAAGTCGAAGAGCGCGCGGTCCCACAGACCCATGTCACGCTGCATCATCTTGCCGACGTCACAGCCGAACCACACGGGCTCGCCGCTGGCGATGACGCTCGCGGCGATCTGCTTGATCAGGTCGATCTCGACGTTCAGGTACCTGACCATGTCGCCGCCGACCACGTTGCCGAGGAACTCGACCGTGAAAGTCCGGCCGTACGGGCTCGAGGGACGCGGGTCGTGGACCAGACACACGTACTCGTCCACCGGCAGGTCGATGTACTTCTCCGCAAAGCGGTGCGGGGTCATCTCTCCGTCGCGATGGAATACCTTGTCCTTGTCGTTCCACTGCCAGTCGAATCGCGTCGGCGGGGTGCCGAGGTGGATCGACAGCATCCGGTGCACCACCTGCAGAATCTCCTGCTTGGCGGCCCGCGCCGCTTCCATCGGCGCGCCGTTCGCCCGGAGCTGGCGGAGCTCGCGCGCGCCCTCACGCAGCTTGTGGATCACGAGTCCGTTCATCGCCCGCGTGTTGGAGGAGCTCTCCGTCTCGGGCATGACGGACTGGGGCACGACGCCGTGCTTCTTGACGACGTTCACGAACATGTTCCACTGGCCGCCGTCTTCGAGCGGCCGGTCCAGCAGGAACGCGACGGTGCGGTCGTCGACGTCGCGATCCGCGGTCGCGATGATCGCTTCCAGGAAGTAATTCGCCCGTTCGAGCTTGTCCCAGAACAGTGTGTAGTTCTGGCTGAACTCGAAACTCTCGACGTTCATCTTCTGCATCGCGCCGACGCGGAAGAGGTTCAGAGCCGCGAACATCCAGCACCGGCCCGACTTCTTCTGGTTCGTCACCTCCCACGCGTCGAGTCGATGGCTGAAGGAGTGATCGATGCCGGTGACCACCGACCGGTCGAGCGCCACGTCAGTGACGGGCGTCTTCGTGACCGCGTTCTGCGCGATGCGGGCGGTGGGATGCTCCGCGAGCGCCCGCTCGAAGTCGGAGAGCAGGGTCGGGGCCAGCGCGCCCCCGGGATCGACGGAGGTGGCGGTTTTCTTCGGTTCGTTCAGCGTCGTCGTCGGGGGCATGCGTGTTCTCTCCTGGCCAAGTCGCGGCGAGCAGCCGGAAGTATCGTACCGGACCGGCGGAGCCAACGAAAAACGCCCGCGGCCGGAGCCGCGGGCGTCGTGCTTGCTTCGAGCGCGAGGCCGAGTGGGGATCAGTCCTCCTTGACCTCGTACTCGGCGTCGATCACGTCGTCGTCCTGGCCGCCGTCGGCATCGCCGGCGTCGGCGGTGGGGCCCGGCGTGTCCGCGGCGGCGGACTCGTAGACGGCCTTGCCGAGCTCGATCGACGCATCGTTGAGCTGCTTGAGCGCCGCCTCGATCGCCTCACGCTCATCGCCGGCCAGCTTCTCCTCGAGGTTGGAGACCGCCGACTCGATGCTGGCCCGCGATTCCTGCGAGACCTTCTCGCCGTGCTCCTCGAGGCTCTTCTTCGTGGCGTAGAGGACCTGCTCGCTCTGGTTCTTCAGGTCGACCAGCTCGCGTCGGGCCTGATCCTCGCCGGCGTGCGACTCGGCGTCCTGCTTCATCCGCTCGATCTCGTCCTTGGGCAGCCCGCCCGAGTTCGTGATCTTGATGTCGGAGCTCTTGCCGGTCGCCTTGTCGGTTGCCGTCACCTGGAGGATGCCGTTGGCGTCGATGGCGAACTCGACCTCGACCTGCGGCACGCCACGGGGCGCGGGTGGGATACCGCTGAGGTCGAAGCGACCCAGCGTCCGGTTGTCCTTGGCAAACTCGCGTTCGCCCTGTAGGACGTGGATCGTCACCGACGTCTGGTTGTCGGAGGCGGTGGAGAAGATCTCCTTCCGGCTCGACGGAATCGTCGTGTTCTTGTCGATCAGCCGCGTCATGACTCCGCCGAGCGTCTCGACACCGAGCGACAGCGGGGTCACGTCGAGCAGCAGAACGTCCTTGACGTCGCCCTGAAGCACGCCGCCCTGGATGGCCGCGCCGATCGCGACGACCTCGTCGGGGTTGATGGACTTGTCGAGCTCGGCGGTCTGGAAGATCTCCTTGGCGATCTCCTGGACCTTCGGCATCCGCGTGGAGCCGCCGACCATGATGACGTCGTCGATCTTCCCGGCGTCGATCTTCGCATCCTCGAGCGCGGTCACGCACGGCTCACGCAGGCGATCGAAGAGCTTGCTGCACAGCGACTCGAACTTCGCCCGGGTGACCGTCTGCTGGAGGTGCTTGGGGCCGTTCTGGTCGGCCGTGATGAACGGAAGGTTGAGCGTCGTCTCCATCTGCTGGGAGAGCTCGCACTTGGCCTTCTCGGCGGCCTCCTTGAGACGCTGAAGCGCCATCGAGTCCTCGCGGATGTCGATGCCTTCCTTCTTGCGGAACTCGTCCGCCACGAAGTCGATGAGCGTCTGGTCGAAGTCGTCACCGCCCAGGTGACCGTCGCCGTTGGAGGCGAGCACTTCGAACACGCCGTCGCCGACGTCGAGGATCGAGATGTCGAACGTGCCGCCGCCGAGGTCGAACACGGCGATCCGCGCGTTCGACTTCTTTTCCAGGCCGTACGCGAGGGCGGCGGCGGTGGGCTCGTTGATGATGCGCTCGACCTTGAGACCGGCGATCTCGCCGGCGTCCTTGGTCGCCTGACGCTGGGAGTCGTTGAAGTACGCGGGGACCGTGATCACGGCCTTCTCGACCTTCTCGCCGAGATAATCCTCCGCCGTCTTCTTCAGCTCCTGCAGGATCATCGCGGAGACTTCCTGCGGCGTGTAGTTCTTGTCCCGCGCCTTGACCTGCACGAACTCGTCGGGCTCGCCGACGATCTCGAAGGGAACGATCTTCTCCTCGCTCTCGACCTCGCTCACGCGGCGGCCCATGAAACGCTTGATGGAGAAGATGGTGTTGGACGGGTTGGTCACCTGCTGGTGACGGGCGGGCTGGCCGACGAGCCGCTCGCCCTTATCCGTGAATGCCACGACCGACGGCGTCGTGCGGTTGCCGCTGGAGTTGATGAGCACTTTCGGCTGCTCACCCTCCATGACGGCCACTACCGAGTTCGTCGTGCCGAGATCGATGCCGATAATCTTGGACATGGGTCTTGACCTTGCTTTCTGGAAGCGAAGGGCCACCGGCTCCCGACACCGGCAACGCGCCTCGCCCTATATCGAGTTCGTCTAGAGAGAGCGCAAGGCCGGTGCCACAAGAAACCCCCGCTGACACGTCGTCAGGGGGGGTCGTACCGTCTGTTCGGGCCATGCGGCGGGGGCCGGCTGCCAGTTTGGCGGCTGGCCGGCTGCGTCGGAGAGAGGCCTAGACGCCGGGAACGAAGCCGGCAATCACCGGGTCCGTGCGGGGGGTCGCGACCGGCGGGATGTCCGCATCGGCCGGCGTCGGCTCCGAGACCGGGGCGGGGGCGGCCGCCTCGGACGCCGTGTCCGCCGGGCAGCACGATCCCCCGATGGCCTTCCGCGCCCGCCGTTCGTATTCATTGAAGCGAATGCCAGAGTCGTCCGAGCACGAGTAGCTGAAGCCCTCCAAGCTCTCGACGCGGCGACCGAACTCTTCCATACGCTCGTCGAACCGATCGAACGCCGACTCCCAGAGGCGGTCGAGACGGCTCAGCCGGACATCGTCGTCCGTGTCGAACGCTTGATCGGGTCCGCTGCTGACGACGTCGTAGCCCGGATCGTCGTCGAAGTTGACGAGCTTGTAGGTCTGTCCCCAGGGATCGATCGTCGCCGACAACGCGAGCGACAGACCGGCCATCTCCTCCGGGATCTCGTCGTGATCGCGGCGGTACTCCTCGACGGCGATCGCCGTGTTGACCATGTCGCCGGTGATCTCGATCACCTCCGGCTGCACCATCACGAAGGCGCCGGCGGCGAACAAGCCGGCGCCGACCACCGCGACCAGGCCGACCACGATCGCCACCAGCATCAGCGCCGCCCAGAACAGTGTTCCGAGCAGTCCGAGCATGACGCCGGCGGTTGCAAACCCGCGGGGCGCGCGACCGATCGCCGCGAGCGACAGGATGAGACCGAGGAAGGCCACGATCCCGGTGGGAATGAACAGCCCGATCAGGGCGACGAAGAAACCGAACGCACCCAGGCCGTTGCGTTGGGCGACCGGCATCACCATGAACTGCGGCGACTGAACGTAAGCCTGTTCCATCGTGCACACCCTCGTCTGTGCGGCATTGGAGCGTAACGCGGGGTCCACGACCCGATCACCACGCTCATCCTTTGTCATAGGCCTCTTTTGGAAGCGATGGCCCTGCCTTCCAGCCCGCCCGGGCGGGCGACTCGCTTCGCCACCGACGCCCACAACCCCTTGATGAACAATGACTTCGATCGGTCGGCGACCCGGTCGCCGTGATGCGGAGTACCCGGCCCATCCGGCGCTCAAGTCGAGCCGCCGCAGTGGTTTGCGTCGATCCACCGGTGATCGGCCCGCCGCACGCTCACCCGGAGAATCCCGTGGGGATTCCGGGGCCAGACCCGTACAATTCCAGAATCGGAGGTGAGGATGATGTGGGAACCGAGCTTCTGCCGGGTCTTGGCCGCGCTCGCCGCTGCCGCAGGGTTGGGTCACTCGGCGACCGGCCAACTGACTTTTACCGAGGTCGCGACCGAGGCGGGTCTGGTGACGGCCCACAGCCCGCCCCGGGCGTTCATCACCGACTCCAAGGCCGTCATGACCGCCGGCGGCGCCGTGGGTGACTTCGACAACGACGGGTGGCCCGATCTCTTCGTCGTCACGGGCGGGCTCGGACCGGACCGGCTGTTCATCAACAACAGGGACGGCACGTTCACCGACGAGGCGGCGGAGTGGGGCCTCACCGACGCTCACTGGGGGAGCGGCGTCGCGGTCGGCGACTACGACCGCAACGGGTTCCTCGACATCTTCGTCTCCAGCTTCAGCCGGACGCCCGACGGTCCTCCGCTCCCGGGCGCGCACCGGCTGTACCGCAACAACGGCGACAAGACTTTCACCGAAGTCGCGGCGGCGGCCGGCGTCGACACGTCGAGTCCGGAACACTCCGACGGGTTCGGCGCAGCGTTCGGCGACTACGACCTCGACGGCGATCTGGACTTGTTCGTCACCGGGTGGGCCGCGTTCAGCGCGGGCAACCGTCTCTACCGCAACGACGGCGATGGCAGCTTCACCGAGGTGACGACGGCGGCCGGCGTCGATCCGGAGAACACGCGGGGCTTTACGCCGCGTTTCGTCGACATGAACGGCGACAGGTATCCGGAGCTGCTGATCACCTCCGACTTCGGGACGAGCCGCTACTACGCCAACGACGGCGACGGCACCTTCACCGACCTCACCAAGTCATCCGGCACGGGCCTCGACGGCAACGGCATGGGCAGCACCGTCGGCGATATGAACGGCGACGGCCTCCTCGATTGGTACGTCTCCTCGATCTGGTCTTCGTCCTCGCTTCCGTCGCTTCCGGGGACCGGCAACATGCTGTACCTGAACGACGGCGAGCACGCCTTCGTCGAGTCGGGGGTGCGCGCCGGCGTCAACGACGGCGGCTGGGGATGGGGCACGGCGGCCGTCGACTTCGACCACGACGGCCGGCTCGACCTCGTCGAGACGAACGGATGGAGCGACGCGCTCGAAGACGACGACTTCACGAACGAACGGGCGAAGCTCTTCATGAGCGTCGGCGACGGGACCTTCACCGATCAGGCAGACGCGTGTCAGCTCGGTCACGTGGGACAAGGTCGGGGGCTCGTCCGGTTCGATTACGACCGCGACGGCGACCAGGACCTGGTGATCTTCTCCTTCAACGAACCGCTGGAGCTCTATCGCAACGATCTTGCGACGGAGGCCAATTGGCTCACCGTGCATCTGGATACACGCGACGACACGCGGCTCGCGCCCCGCGGCGTCGGATCCCACCTGGTGGTGACGACAGACGATCGCCAGCTCGTGCGATCGATCGCGAGCGAGACGACCTACCTCAGCCAGAGCGAGCTGTCCGCGCACTTCGGCCTCGGCTCGCACCCGGGCCCCGTGACCGTGGACGTGATGTGGGCCAACGGCACCACCACGCACCTCGCGGGGGTCGCGACCGATCAGACGATCACGATCTTCGGCCGGGCCGCGGACATCGACGGCGATGGCGTCGTCGGGTTCGTCGATCTGCTGATGCTGATCTCGGCCTGGGGACCGTGCCCGGATCCGCCGGCGCCGTGCATCGCGGACGTCGACGGCAACGGCAGCGTGGACATCCTCGATCTGCTCACGGTGCTCGCCGGCTGGGATTGAGGACCGGTCAGCGTCCGATCACGAGCGTCGCGATCTTCTGCGCCGCATCACGGCCGCCGCGGGGACAGATGACGAAGACCGCCTCCGTCCCGTCCGCCGACCACCGAACCAGACAGCCGTTGTCGGCCGACTCGTGCCAGAGCGTCTCGGATCCTCCCACCAACGCGCGCTCACGCGTCGCGAGGGCGAGCAGCTGCCCGAGCCCCCCGGCCGACCCCCTCAATCGTCGGAGCGTCCCGGAGGTCGGCGCGACGGACCGCAGGGTCAGCGTGTCCGGCGCCGGCAATGCGTCGATGATCTCCGCGCGGCAGTAGCGTTCGATCGTCGTGCCCTCGGTGGCCAGCCGCTCCCCGAGCCTCTGACGCCACGCGAGCGGGCGTGACGCGAAGGCGTGCTCGAGCTGCGTCTCCGGTGCCGGCGCACGCTCGACGCCGAAGCGTCCGGCCGCGACGAAGAGCAGGAGATCCGGCGGGAGGTCGTGCCGGCGACGCGGACCGATCGGGGCGCGGTCGAAACGCCGCAGCCACCGCATGCTCCCCTCCCGCACGCTGCCGACGACGATCGGCGATGCGGCCTCGCCGTAGAGCGTGGGGAGGAGCTTCCGGAGACGCGCGACCGTCGCGGCGTCCGAACGCGTCGCCCCGCCGACGCGTTCCATCGCGACGCGAAAACGCGGGTGATCACGCAGCAACGCGAGATCCGGATCGACCTCCAGGTGAACGCGGTTGTCCCACCCCAGCGTGATGGCCCGGTCGATCGCGTCGAGCGCGGGATCGGATCGATGAAGACGCGCGAGCACGCACGCCCGGTTGTAGTGAGCGATCGCGTGATCGGGGGCGATGCGGCAGAGGTCGTCGGCGACCGCGAGCGCGTCTTCGTAGCGGGACGCCATGTGCAGGTTCAGGAGACGACGCAGCATCGTGTCCGCGGGATCGGCCGAAGAGGATTTGTCGCGCAGGGTTCCCGGGTAGTGGACCGGCCAGGTCGCCGACGACGCCGACGCCGGCATTTCCGGAGCGCGATTGCGGACCACTGCGTGTGCGGCATCGGCGACCGGCGCGCGGACTGCGGCCAGCCCGACGATCCACGCGACGACCATCACGAGGGGGGTGCGAGTGATCATGTTCGTCTCATGATGGCGGACGCCGCGACCTCCCGCCGGACGCGGGCCTTTTTTCGACCGGATGTGCCGCGACATCCGTTCCCTACAATCGACGCATGGTCTCGATCGGCCCCGTCGCCCTCGCCACTCCCCTGCTGCTCGCCCCGATCGCCGGCTACTGCGATCTGGCGTTCCGCCGCCTGTGCCGGGAGCAGGGCGGCGTCGGCCTCGCGTCGACAGACCTCTTGAACTGTCACTCGGTGCTCCGGGAGCGGCCCCGCGCCCTGCGGCTCGCCGCGACGGGCCGCTTCGATCGCCCGGTGTGCATGCAGCTCTACGGCAACGAGCGCGATCCCCTGCCCGAAGCGGCCCGGTGGGCCGTCGACCACGGGGCCGATGTGATCGACATCAACATGGGGTGTCCGGTCGACAAGGTGTGCAAGAAGAACGGCGGTTCGCTCCTGCTTTGCGACGTGGACTCGACGGTGCGGCTGGCGGATCGCATCGTCGGCGCCGTCGCCGCCGGCAACACGCCGGTGACGGCGAAGGTGCGGCTGGGATGGTCGGCGGATCGCATCGTTGCGCCGCGGCTCGCCGCCGCGTTGGAGCAGGTGGGGATCGCGGCCGTCATCGTCCACGGCCGAACCACCGAGCAGCGGTTCCGGGGGGATGTGAGCCACCACGGGATCGCCGAGGTCGTGGCGGCGGTGAGCCGGATCCCGGTTTTCGGCAACGGCGACGTCCGGAGCCCGGCCGACGCCAGGCAGATGATGGCGACCACCGGGTGCGCCGGGGTCATGATCGGCCGTGGAGCCCTGCGGGCCCCGTGGGTCTTCCGGCGGACCGCGTCCTTGCTGGCGACGGGAGATCCCGGCCCCGAACCGACCGCGACGGACAAGATCGCCGTCATCGAGCGGCACCTCGAGCTGCTCCTGGAGCATGCCGGGGAGGCCGCCGCGACCCGGTGTCTTCGGTCTCGGATCAGCTGGTACGGCAAGACCATGCCCCATTCGAAGCCTTACAAGGAGGCAATTCGGGTGGCCGAGGACACCGGGGCGATTCGGAGAACCCTGGAAACCTGGCGAGAACGGGCGATGGCGGATGAAGAGATCTCCTTTGATCGGGGCAACCAGGGAAGCTGGGCAGAAATCGGAGCGAATTTGGTCGAAACGGCTTGAACCCACACCGGGCCGGTGGTAATTTCTGGTGCTTGCCCGTGGGCAAGTGGCGACCACGCATCGCCTGAGGACGAAGAAAGACGGTCTTTCACTCGCTGAAGAAGAGAAGCAGAGAGACCTCTAGGGAGGAATGAGGCCTATGTCTGCTAAGATGTTCACCGGCGTCGCAGCCGCGGCGATCGCACTCACCGTGGGATCGTCGGCGTTTGCCGGCCTTACGACGCCGAGCTTCCTGATGACCTGGGATGCGTCGCTCGACGCCTCTGACCCGTTCGCCTACGACCCGGGCGACTTCGGCGATGTCATCGACCAGGGGCTGGGCACGTTCCAGTACCTCGGCTCGCTGTCGGGTTCGACGTACGACGTCGACTGGGACGTCTCGGTCAACGACGACACGTTCGGCGGCCTGACGGGCGGTGATGGTCCGTTCATCAACGCTGCCATTACGGTCACGAACAACTCCGACGAGTTTCAGAGCTTCTCGCTGCTGATGACCCTCGGCGGTGTTTCCCCGATCGGCCCGAGCTCGCTGATGGCGGGTTCCGTGGGCGCGACGGTGACCAACAACCAGGTCGACGGCGATGCCACGCTTCGCGCTGGTGCCGGCGGCTCGGTCTACTCGGGTCTCATCGATCTCGCCAGCGTTGCGACGCTGTGGGACGACCCGTACTCGCTCGTGGCAACCGGCCCCTTCGCGACCGCCTCCGACGACACGTCGTTCGGCGATCCGGTGAAGGTCCCCGGTCCTGCCGTGACCGACAGCATCTCGATCCTGCTCGAATTCGAGCTGTCCCCCCGAGACTCGGCCTCAGTCTCCGGGACGTTCAGCGTCGTGCCTGGGCCGGGTGCGTTGTCGCTCCTCGCGGTCTTCGGCCTCGCCGGCCGTCGCCGCCGTCGCGCCTGATCGCACCGAGATCGGCCTCGACACTTGAGTGATTCCCATACTCGCCCTGGGCCCGCTGGCCCAGGGCGAGTTTCTTTGCGCTCTGTCTGCGCGACGGTTGACTTGTCTGGGGGGGCAGGAGGGCCCGGCCATGTGCCGCACCGCGACTCTGTTCTGCTGCTTGTGCACCGCGACGATCGCCAGCCGCCTCCCGGCCGGCGGACCGATCGGCTCGGATCTCAACGACTTCATGCAGCCCGGCACCCAGCCGCTGACGGAGGGTTTCGAGCCGATCCACTCGGGCGGCGAGTGCACGGCCTGTCACGCCGGATACGACCCGGAAGCCGAGCCGTTCCGGCCGTGGGCCGCGACGCTGCTCGGTCAGTCCGCGCGTGATCCCGTCTTCTGGGCGGCCCTCACGATCGCCAACCAGGACGCCACCGACTCGGGCGCGCTCTGCCTGCGTTGTCACGCTCCCGGCGCTTTCGTCGCCGGCCGCGCCGTGCCGACCGACGGTTCGGCGTTCGAGCCGATCGACTTCAACGGCGTCAACTGCAGCTTCTGTCATCGCTTGGTGGATCCGGTGTACCAGGAGGGCTCCAGCCCGATCGAAGACGAAGCGATCCTCGCGGCGTTGGAGGTCGACGATCTCCTGCCCCCGGAGGGAAGCAACGCCCGGTACGTCCTCGATCCGCTGGAGAACCGGCGTGGCCCGTTCGACGACATCCCGTTCAACCCGCACATCGGCGTGCCGCAGCCGGAGATTCTCGTCTCCCCGTTTCACGCGACCTCGGAGGTCTGCTGGACATGTCACGACGTGAGCAATCCGCTGCTCGAGCGGGAGCCGGATGGCACCTACACGCTCGGGACACTCGGGACGCCCCACTCGACCGCGGAGCAGAGCGGCATGTTCCCGCTGCACCGCACGTACAGCGAGTGGCTCAACAGCTACTACCACACGCAGGATGGCGTGCAGCACTTCGGCCGCTTCGGTGGAAACCACCCGACCGGCATCATGAACACCTGCCAGGATTGCCACATGCCCGATCAGAAGGGCTCCGGTTGCGGCCTGGGCGCACCGTTCCCGGTGCGTCCGGACGTCCCCCAGCACAGCTTCATCGGTTCGAACAACTGGGTGCTGCGCGCCGTGCGTGATCTGTTTCCGGACGGGCAGACCGGCCTCACCACGCCGTCGCTCGAAGCATCGCTGGAACGAAACGCAACGATGCTGGAGCTCGCGTCGGATCTCGAGGTCTCGCAGGTCCAGAGCCTCCTCCGCACCCGGATCATCAACCAGAGCGGGCACAAGCTCCCGACCGGCTTCCCGGACGGACGCCGGATCTGGATCCACGTGCAGTTCCTCGACGACGGCGGTGGGTTGCTCTCCGAATACGGGCACTACGACTTCGACACCGCGGAGCTGGACGAAGCGAGCACGACCGTGATCGAGTCGGTGCTGGGCATCGACGCGACGCAAGCGGCCGCCACCGGCCTGCCCGAGGGACCGACGTTCCACTTTGCCCTCGCGAACACGATCCTCAAGGACAACCGCATCCCGCCGCAGGGATTCTCGATCGTCGTCGCCGCCGAACAACAGATGCTGCCGGTCGGCGCGACCTACGACAACGGGCAGCACTGGCTCGACTCGGACTTCCCGATCCCCTTCGGGGCGACGGAGGCGATCGTGACGGTCTACTACCAGGTGACCGCCCGGCCGTTCATCGAGTTCCTGCGTGACGCCAACACCACCGACGGTCGCGGCCAGCTCGCCTACGACCAGTGGGTCCAATGGGGGATGAGCCCGCCGGTCGTGATGGACATGAGCATGCTGGATCTTCGCCCCTCCGCCGACGTCGATGGCGACGGGATCGTGGGCTTCACCGACTTACTCCTGATCCTGAGCTTCTGGGGCGACTGCCCCGCCCCGCCGGCGGACTGCCCCATGGATGTGGATAACGACGGAGTGGTCGGCTTTCTCGATCTCTTGACCGTGCTTTCCGCCTGGGGACAGGGCTCATGACCCTCCCAGAGGCCCTTGCGGTCGGCCGCGACGGGAGTTTGGAGAACGATCGGGTGTCAAGCTGGGAAGCCTCGCGAAGTGGGCGATCTCTATCTGATAAAACCGTTTGCAATCCCTCGCCCCACTGGTATAAATGGGGACTGTACGAGGGTTGATCCCCCGGGGTCGGCTCCGACTGATGGCTGTACCCCAAGGCATCACCAGGAGGAGAAGGTAATGCCGCTCAATTGCGCACGATCGACATCGTTGATTCTCGGTGCGGCGGTGGCCGCTACGGCGTTCGCGCTGGCGACCCCCGTCCAGGCGGGCCTCATTCCCGCCGTCGAGCTCAGCATCCAAGTGAGCGATGGATTTGATTCCACCTTCGAGCCGGTCGGCACCGACCGCGGCGGCGGGATCTTCAACTTCATGGGCGCTCTCAACGAGACGAACTTCTCCATCGACTGGGATTTCAATGCAGATCCCACGCTCGACGGCGGGGCCTTCGTCGGCAACAACTTCACCATCGAGAACGTCTCGGACGAGACGCTCGAGTTCAACATCATGGTGACGCTTCCGCTCGACGGCGGTGGCGGCCCGGTTGATTACTTCGGCTCGACCGGTTTCACGCTGTCAGGCACCGATGCGACGGCGGCGACGCTCGGCGACGGCATCTCGATGTGGGAAGCGATGGCGGACGGCGCAGAGGTCGCGTCGCTCTTCGACCACCCCTCCTCGCTGATGTTCACCGGTCCCGGCACGATGACCGCCTCGGACAACCTGCCCGGCGGCGTCCTGGCGATGGTGTCCGACTCGATCGGCATTCGCCTGAACTTCTCGCTCACCCCGGGCGACACGCTCACGGCCACCGGCAACTTCGCGGTGATCCCGGCCCCGTCCGCCCTCGCCCTGCTCGGCCTCGGCCTCCTCGGCCGTCGTCGACGCCGCAACTGATCGGCGAAAGCAACGAGATCTGATTCAACGCCCCGGCTTCGGCCGGGGCGTTGTTCTTTTGACTGGGCGGTGTCCCCCGCGATGGTGCCACGGACAGCGCAGCGTCCGTGCCGTCAGCGTCCATCGCGAAGGGGCGTCTGACTCCCCCTGCGTCATGGACGACGCACGGCACGGACGCTTCGCTGTCCATAGCACCGTTGGAATGGGTGCCGTCGTCCGGCCGAGCGATTCACCGCTGCGTCCATCACGATGGTGCCACGGACAGCGCAGCGTCCGTGCCGTCAGCGTCCATTGCGAAGGGGCGTCTGACTCCCCCTGCGTCATGGACGACGCACGGCACGGACGCTTCGCTGCCCGTGGCACCGTTGGAATGGGTGCCGCCGTTCGGCCGAGAGCGTCCGCGTCCGCCCCAAAAAGACATGCACGGCCCGTCACCGACCGTGCACATCAACTCTTCCTGATCGACCGCGCCGCCACGAAGGGCGGCGGCGGTCATGGTGTACCGATGATCACTCGGCGCTCGCGACCTCCATCTTCGCGGCGAGCTGATTCCGCAGCATCTCCGCGTCGCTGTTGGCCGGCTCGATGCGGCAGGCATGGCCGTAGATCGCGAGGGCCGATTCCTGACGACCCGCGTCCTCCAGCGTCTGTCCGAGCAGCATGTGCGGCAATGCACTGCTCAGCGAACGCTGAGCCGCGTTCTCCAGCTGCTCGATCGCCTGGTCGAGGCGACCGCGGTGACGCTCGAAGAGACCCTTCAGCATGTAGCCTTCGAAGCGGTCCGGGGCGAGCTCGATCGTGCGTTGGCTGCACTCGGCCATTCGGCGGTGGTCACCGAGACGCCACGCCAGCGTGCCCATCTCGATCCAGATCGAGACGTTGTTCGGGTCGTCCTGCGACAGGTTGATGTACTTGGAGTAGGCCTCGTTCGACCGGTCGAGCATCGCGAGGCACCGGGCCTCCAGATGATCGAGGTCGGGCCGCGGCGTCGTGCTCGTGCTCTTGAGCTGTTTGATCGTCTCGAGACACGGGCCGAAACGATGGGCGTCGTACTGCACCCACGCGTGCTCCTCGAGCAGGTGGGCGTCTTCCGGGTCCAGCACCCGCGCTTCGTCGTACAGCTCCGCGGCGCGCTCGTCGTCACCCTCGAGGACGGCGATCTGGGCCAGCAGGTGCCGCATCGCCGAGTTGTTCTCGAAGTAGACCATCCGGTCTTCGAGCTTCTCTCGCGCCTGCGCGTACTGCCCGAAGGCGACGAGCGCCTCGGCGGAGGCGAGCAGGTACTGCACGTTGTCGCGCTCGAGCTCGAACGCTCGCGCGTAGGCATCGAACGCCTGCTCGTCCTCGTTCCAACGCTGGTGCACGATGCCCTGGTAGTAGTACGCCTCGGCCAACGATTCGTTCTGCTCCGCCGCCGTCTGGAACGACGCGGCTGCCGCCTCCAGACGACCGGTCTCGAGCAGGATGCGGCCACGCAGCACGTGGAACTCGCCAACGGTCGGACGGGCCGCGATGGCCTGGTCGATCGTCCGCAACGCTCGTTTGAACTGCCCGACCTCGAATTCCTGCCTGGCCTGGTCGTAGGTGAACTCGGCGCCGAAGTCGGCGATACGCTCTTGGGCGTTCGCGCGGGCTTCGAGCCCGGCCTTGGTGGGGCCGTTGCATCCGCCGGCGGCGAAGAGACCGGCGACGGCGGCGAGCGTGAGGATCGATCGAATCTTCATGGTGTTTCTCCAGTGACGCGGAGGTCACGACTTTCGCCGGGACCTCCGCGGATGTTCTCGACTCTCTCTCTCCCCACCGCAGCCCGATCGGTTACGGGCGGTCATCGTTCTCGGCGTTGACGAGATCGGTCTCGACCATGTCGTCGAACGTCGCGAACGGAACGCTGGCCTGGTCCGTGCCGGTCGCGTCCACGAACGGCGAGAGGTTCTGGAGGCCGAGCGCGCTGAAGTACTCGTGCACGAAGAGATCGACCATCCGGTCGTTCTCCGTCTGGCTCGCCGGCATCGGCATCGGCATCGAGGAGGACGACGGGGACGCCGCCGAGATCTCATTGCCACGCGGGGTCGCGTCGGCGGTGCCGGACGCCGGCTTGATGGCCGGACGCGGGGTCGTGATCGTGGTCTCCGAGCCGAGCTCGGGAAGCCAGTGGCCGCCAGCGTCGGCGGTTTCGGTCTCGCTCACACGCTCGAAGGGCTCCATCTTGAACTGCGAGTCCACGGAGCCGGACTGGCGGCTCGACGGCGTCGCGACGGACGTCGTGGCCGACGGCATGGGAGCCGTCACCGGCGCCGGCGCGGGGGCCGGAGCCGGGGTGGGCGTGAACGTGGAGGTGGTCGCCTCGGGGACGAAGTCCGAGCTCGACGCGGGGTCGAAGGAACCCTCGCTCGAGCCGGGCTCGAACGAGCTCGACTCCGGCGTGAATGCCTGCGGGCTCGACTCCGGCGTGAACGCCGGCTCGCTGGTCTCGGGCGTGAACGCGTCGGGCGCGGTCACGTCATCCGTGAACACCTCGGTTTGGCTGTCCTCCGGGAAGGAATCGAATCCATCCTCGAAGTCCGGGGTCTGCTCGTTCCACGGATCGACGGTCGTGACGCCATCCTCGAGCTCCGGGAGCCACCCTTCGTCGGTGGTCGCGGTCTGCTCGGGCGTCTCCATCGGCTCGAACGGCTCGGTCGCCGGGGTCACGGACGTCGTCGGAGACGACGGCGTGAAGGTCGAACCCACGGGCGACTCCGTACGGGTCGGCGGCGTGGTCCACGATCGCCCGGCCGGCGAAGCCGGACGCGGCACGAACGTGGTGTCGTACTGCACGACGGCCGGACCGGTCGGGGTGGTGTGTTGCACGGAGCGGCCGAGGTGATGACCGAACGCCCGCTGCAGAACGCTGCGATCCTGACCCTGCTCCTTTGCACCGAGGATCTGGTCGCGGAGACCCACGATCTCGGGCTGGTTGGGCTGCGAACGCATCGAGTTGTTGATCCAGTAGAGGGCCGCGTCGAGGTCGCCACGGTGATAGGACTCGTACGCGCGGTTGTTGTAGTTGTCCGTGTTCTTGTCACGGCTGAAGGGCAGCAGACCCTGGCGGGCACCGACGCGGATCGACTCCGTGTCGTTGAGGATGCTGTCGCCGGCCTCCCACAACGCTTCGTCGTGGACGATCGTGGGCGTGATCAGGAAGATGATCTCGTCCCGATCGACCGTGTCGTCCTGGCCGCGGAACGCGGCGCCGACGATCGGGATGTCGCCCAGAAGCGGAATCTGACGACGCGAGATGCGGGTGGACTCTTTGTAGAGGCCGCCGAGCACGAGCGTCTGACCGTCCTTGACGCGGACGTTCGTCGTGATCTCGTTGGTCAGCTCGTCGGGAATGGTCACCGAGAGACCCTGGGCGTCGGTCACCGTCCGCAGGCTCGCCTCGGAGACGCTCGGGGCGAGCTCCAACCGGATCATCCCCTCGCGGGAGATGAAGGGCCGGAAGAGAAGCTGAATACCAGTGTCGAGGAACTCGACCGTCTGGGTCGTGCTCGTTTCGGTTGCCGTCGTCGACAGGTAGCCGACGCGGGCACCAACAAGGACCTCCGCCCGCTGGCGGTTCAGACACATGATCTTCGGACGCGCGAGCACGGTGCTGTCGGTGACCTCGTCGAGCACCTTCAGGAACACCGAGATGTCGTCGTTGACCAGGCCGATCTTCAGACCGCCGGGGCCCTGGGTGTTGCCCACGGTGGACGTGCCGACGTGAGCCTTGTTGTCGAGCGGCTGGAACCCGTTCGCGGAGTCGTCGCCGTTCAGCAGGTTCGTCACGCCCGCCAGCGGCGAGGTGAAGTCGCTGAAGTTGACGTCGCCGACGATGCTGAAGTCGATGCCGAAGGCGTTCGACTCGTCGAGCGTCGTCTGCAGAATCGTCGACTCGATGAGCACCTGCTGCGGCGGCACGTCGAGGTCGTGCAGAAGCTTCGCGATCTGGTCGAGGTTGTCCGGATAGTCGTTCACCACGAGCATCGCGGCGAAGGCCCAGTTGTCCTGACCGACGTCGCCTTCGTCCGGCTGGATGCCGGGCTGGACGTCGCCGCGGAAGGAGCTCTTGCCGGCTTCGCTGAGAAGCGGAGCGATGAGCTCGTTCGCGTCGAGGGCAGAGAGGTTGTCCAGCTCGAAGATGCGGCTTTCCGTCTTCCGCTGGGCCTGCTCCATCTCGTCCATCTCTTCCTGCGTGTAGATGTAGACGAAATTGCCTTCTTCAACGTAGTTGTACCCGTTGACCTTGAGGATCGAGTCCAGGGCCTGGTGGAACGTCACGTCGTACAGGTTGGCGGAGATCGTCGCGGAGACGTTCTTCGACGTGATGATGTTCTTCTGGCTCTGGATCGACAGCATTTCGAGCACCTGGGCGAGGTCGGTGTCCTGCACCGCCAAGGTGACCGTGCCGTACTCCGTCACCGCGACCGGGTCTTCGGGGCTTGCTTCCGTCGTCTGCCCGAGCGCCGGAGCCGTGATCGCGGCGCAGAGAATGCAGATGGACGCAAGACGTCCGACCGGCCATTCAATCTGAGAGAGGTTGTGTGCCTTCATGATCGCATCTACTCCTGCGTCGCAAGTCGCTCCGGACGCAACTGTGCCCTGAAGGGGGCTCGTCTTCAGTTTCGCGTGGAGCCCCTGGATCGAGGTTCACCGCAAACTGCCTCACTGGTACGAGCAGCCAGTTTCCTTACTGCCTGCCCGCGTTTCGACCCGAACGGGGTCGAGCCCCCACGTCAATCGTGGGCGACTATTCCGGATCTTCGGTCACTTGCGAGGGTGACTTGTCTGCTTCTGATCCGAACTCTTCTTTGATGATCGAATTGCCGAACCGTGTCTCTCGGTCGTCACGCTCGGATGCGCTCGGAATCGCCGGCGTCGGAGTCTCCGGCTGTTCCACTGCAGACTTATCAGACGCGGGCATCGGCGATTCCTCTTCCGCGATCGCAGTGCGGGGCATGTCGGAGAGCACGATCAGACGCGCCCACAGCAGCAGCCCGAGCGCGGCCACGGCGCCGGCGAACACCTTCGTTCCGCGCGAGAAACGAGGTTCGGCGGTCCCCTTCGCCGTCCGGGCCGGCGGCTGATCTGATGGGGTCGACATGGATCAGAGTCTTTGAACGGTGAGCTTGCCGGTGAAGGGAGCGATGGTGATCCGGAACGTGTCGCCGCCCGAGGTCAGCTCGATGGTGCCGCCCGATCCGGGCACGCCGCCCCCCTTGAGCGTGCCGCCCAGTGTGTCGTAGACGACGTCGCGTTGCCCGCCGTCGATGTCGACGTCGGTGATGCTGACGCCTTCGAACCGTTCGTCGTCGGGCAGGTTCACGATGTAACGCCCCAGCTCCGCGGCGGCGCCGAGCGGATCGTGGATGTAGTCCGGGGCGACGATGTCGGTGAACACGGTCGCGTAGTTGGAGTCATCGACCCGGATGATGCAGTAGCCACTGCCGTCCGGATAGAAGTGGACCCGGCGATACTCCTGGTGGGCCAACGCATCGGACTGGGCGAAGCTGAGGTCGGCGATGACCTTTCGCACCGCCGCCTGCACCCGCATGCTGTCCTGTCCGACGAGATGCGGGACGAGCAGCGAGCCCGCGAGCCCGAGGACGCCCACGACGATCAGAAGCTCGATCAGCGTGTACCCGGCAACTCGGTGACGTGTGCGACTCGACATGTCCCCTCTCCTCACCGCCTCACTCATCTCGGACGCGGACACGACGCTTGGGCGCGGCCTCGCCACGAATCTCGTGCGAGTTCGAAACCTCGACCCGCAAACGCCCCGAGGTCAGGGTCTGATTCATCTTGCCGACCGTTCGAGTGAGCTCGCGGAGCGAGCCATCCAGCGACCGGTTCATGGTGTTGATGCTGTCGATCATCCGCTGCCGCTGCGCTCCGGCGTCGAGCGGATTGCGAACGGGGGGACCCGCCACTGCGTCGGCTGCCAACGCGGGCGCATCGGCGACCTGCGTCCAGAGCAGGCCCGCCAGCAGCAGAGCGTTCACGGTCAGGATGCCGTTCAGGTAGTTCCCTTGCCGCATCGCAGTCACTCCTTGCCGTCTCGAGAATCCCCGCCGATGTGGAGAAGCACGGAGGCCTCGTCCGGACCATCGGTCGAATCCGAGCCCCAAGTGAGCGTGATCCGGAGGAGGTTCCGATCATCACGGCCGGGTCCGGCCGGCTCGACGAGCATCCGCTCCACGCCGGTGGCGAGGCGACGAGCAGCGACATCGGGTCGATCCCGCCACCGCTGGCAAAATGCCGGCTCGTCCATATCGGACGTGCGCAAGATCGGCGCGTCGTCGACCTCGTCCTCCTCGAGCGGGTTCGCCGTGAACAAGGTGACGGTCTGCATGATGCGGCTGTACGCGAGAACGGCGATCTCCTCCCGATCGACCACATCGCGATTGACGCCATCCTCCAGCCACAGCACGATCTCGAGATACGGGCTCGCCCCGGGCTGGTGGATCGCTCGCACCTCGTGGCTTCGGGTGATGAGCGAACCGAGCAGCTCGATGACCTGCTGGTGCCGCTCGACCCGCGCCGGCACGGGGGGTTCCGGCTCCAGCCCGTCCCGCGCCTGCAGATAGGCCGGACGCACCACGATCGCGGCGGCGGTCAGCGTGCCCACGACCGCCAGCGTTCCCAGGAGAGTGCCGGTCACGCCACCCCGACGCTGCGGGCGACGGCGGGGGACGGACACGGGAATCGACGCGGCGGACTGCATGGCGGAAGCGATTGGTCGGGAGAACGAAAAGAAGACGCCGGCGTTTCCGCCGGCGTCTTCGGTCTGTGCGTTCAGGCTCACGTTCGGTGTGCTCAGAAGGAGAACACGCCGTCCGCGTCGCCCTCGACGTCGGTCGGGTCGGCGGCGAAGAGATCGTCGCCGTCCCAGATCCACGCAACGCCCGCAGCCGCGGCGCCCGCGACGGTCGTGGAGTCGTTGAACGGATTCGTCGGCGGCTGCTGGATGTAGTCACCACCGGTCAGGTCCGTCCACTGGTCGGCAACCAGATCCGAGGCGACGCCCTGGTTCTGGACCTTGTACAGCTCGACCTGGCTCCGCAGCGTCTGCAGCTGGCTGCGCACGCTGGAGAGCATGGCATCCTCGGAGGCGTCCGTGAACTGGGGGATGACGATCGCGGCGAGAATGCCGAGAATGACGACGACGATCAGAATTTCGATGAGCGTGAATGCTCGCTTGGGATTGCGCATGTGAGATGACTCCTAGTCGTTCCTTCGGTACCCGGAACGCGACGCCCTTCGCCGGTTCCATGCCCCTCCTCCTGTGTGCCGCCGCTCACTTTCAGCGCGAGACGAGGCCGCCACCCGCACCGGAAAGGGCATACCGGAACGGGGGTGCACCTCCCGGGCGTGACCGGATTCGTCGAGGTCACGCACACGTGTGCACACAATCAAATCACGATTCGTATCGACGCTTTGCAAGCACCGGTCGAGCGGGTGGTCACCGTCAGCGTCACCGCCGCTGGTGCAGCCGGAACAGTCGCCGCAGGTTGCCAGCGTGGCCCGCGTCCGAGAAAGAGACGCGACGACGCGCCCTCTCAGGCGGCCATCCGCTGCTCGAACACGACGGCAACGCGGTATCCGTGCCCGCAGGGCAGACACCGGCTCACCGCACCGCGTCGGGCCGGATGTCCGGGGGACTGGAACCCGACCGAGATGGCGGTGCCGGGCGCGATCGGACTCTGGCTCACGGCCCCCATGCCCGCCGGCGAGTAGTCCACGAGGGTCATCGAGTGGGTGCGGCCAAAGCCGTCGCCGCCCAGCTCGAACGCAGTGGCCACCCCGCCGATTGGCCAACGGTCGCACTGGCGTCGTTCAAAACGCAGAACGGGCGGCGGGTCCGCGTCGGGCGATTTCGTCTCTGGCTCAGACACGGCGGCTCTCCTGGCTGCGTCTCCACCCCACCGACTCCCGTCGTCGGACAAATCGGACCCTCGCTTGACGTCGATCCGCCCAACCCGGCACGAGAACCGGGCGGTACACTGCCCATCCTTGCCGATTTCGAGTGCCCGCATGCTCCGTATCCAGCCCTTCCGTGCCCTCCGCCCCCCCGCCAACCTCGCTGCCCGCGTGGCGTCGGTGCCGTACGACGTGGTCACGACCGACCAGGCCCGTGACCTCGCGGCCGGAAACCCCGCGAGCTTCCTCCACGTCGTGCGGCCGGAGATCGACCTGCCGCCCGACACCGATCCCCACGATCCGGCCGTCTACGCCCAGGGACGGGCGAACCTCGACCGCCTGCGGCACGAGGGCTGCCTCGTCCGCGACGCGGAGCCTCGCCTCTTTCTCTACCGACAGGCCCAGGATCATCAGACGCAGGTCGGCATCGTCGCTTGCTGCCACGTCGAGGACTACCGGCGGGATCTGATCAAGAAGCACGAGAAGACCCGGCCGGACAAGGAGAACGACCGCACCCGGCATCTCCTCGCCCTGAACGCGCACGCCGGGCCGGTATTCCTGACCTATCGCGACTCGCCATCGATCGATGCCCTCGTCGCGGAGGATCGCAACCAGCGTCCGCTCTACCACTTCGATGCGCCCGACGGCGTGACGCACACAGTCTGGGAAGTGCGTGACCCGCGTGCCTACGTCGAGGCGTTCGGCGTCGTGCCCTGCGCGTACGTGGCGGATGGACATCATCGCGCCGCGTCCGCCTTCCGCGCGGCCAGGGAGCGCCGGGAGCACAACCCGGCGCACACGGGCGAGGAGGAGTACAACTGGTTCCTCACCGTGCTGTTCCCGGCGAGCCAGCTTCACATCCTGCCGTACCACCGGCTCGTGCGTGATCTGGGCGATCGCACGCCCGAGGCAATCCGGCGCGAGCTGACGCGGGCCGGTCCGTTGACGGAGACGTCCACGCCGCAGCCGGAGCGACGCGGCGTCTTCGGGATTCACCTCGAAGGTCGGTGGTACCGGCTGGAGCTGGATCCCGCGTCGATCGACACGAGCGATCCGGTCGCGAGCCTCGATGCCGCGCTCGTGCAGGAGCGGGTGCTGACCCCGGCGTTCGGCATCGGCGACCCTCGCACCGATCCGCGTCTGGACTTTCTCGGCGGTGTTCACGGGATCGCCGGACTCGAGAGGCAGGTCGCCACGGGCGATGCCGCCGCCGCGATTGCCCTGCACGCCACGAGCATCGAGGACCTCCTCCGGGTCGCCGACGCGGCCGAGATGATGCCGCCGAAGTCGACCTGGTTCGAGCCCAAGCTGCGGAGCGGGCTGTTCGTCCATGAGCTCGACTGAGACGGAGACCGGGACCCCGCCCCATTCGGCCATGCCCGCGAATGGGGGCGTGTCCCCGTGAGACGCGGTCGATATCATTTGTGCACCATGACCACGACCCGTTCATCAACGTCGGCGGCGTCTCCTGCGTCCGCCTCTGCCCCCGGACCCACGGCGACGATCCTGATCGCCGACAAGTTCGAGCCATCGGGGATTGCCGCCGCCCGGGCGCTCGGGTGCCAGGTGGAGTCGCAGCCGGATCTGAACACCGCCGACCTCGCCGCCGCGATCGCAGAGACGAACCCCCACATCCTGATCGTTCGGTCCACGAAGGTGCCGGCGGCGGCGTTCGATGCGGGCGAGCAGCTGAGCCTGGTGATCCGGGCCGGCGCGGGGTACGACAACATCGACGTCGCGGCCGCGTCCGACCACGGCGTGTTCGTGGCGAACTGTCCGGGCAAGAACGCCTGCGCCGTCGCGGAGATGACGTGGGGGCTCATCCTCGCCTGTGATCGCCGGATCCCGGACCAGACGGCCGATCTCCGCCGCGGCGTGTGGGACAAGAAGGGTTACGGGAAGTCCCGCGGTCTCTTCGGTCGCACGCTCGGCATCGTCGGCCTCGGAAGGATCGGCCGGGAGGTCGCCCGACGCGGCCGCGCGTTCGGGATGAACGTCGTCGCCTACTCGCGGAGCCTGACCCCGGAGCAGGCCGAGGAGCTGGATCTCGTCTACTGCGCTTCCCCGCTGGACGTGGCCAAGGCCGCGGACGTGGTGTCGATTCACGTCGCGTCCACGCCCGACACGGCGAAGCTCGTCGATGACCGGTTCTGCGAGGCGTTGCAGCCGAACGCGATCCTCATCAACACGAGCCGCGGAGCGGTGGTGGACGAGGCGGCCCTGACCCGCGCGATCCGGAAGAAGGGGCTGCGGGTCGGGCTCGACGTCTACGGACAACAGCCGGCGCCGACAGAGAAGGCCTTCGAGGATCCGATCGTGCAGGAGTCGGGGGTGTACGGCACGCACCACGCGGGCGCCTCGACCGATCAGGCCCAGGAAGCCATCGCGGCCGAGACCGTGCGGATCATCGCGACGTACCTCGCCCGCGGCGAGGTGCCCAATTGCGTCAACCGCGCCGACGCCTCGCCCGCGACGTGTCTTCTCACCGTTCGCCATCTGAACCGCACGGGGGTCCTCGCCCACGTCTTCCACGTGCTGAGCGACGCCGGGATCAACGTGGAGGAGATGGAGAACATCATCTACGAAGGGGCGAAGGCTGCCTGCGCCCGCATCCGACTCGACGACCGCCCCTCACCGGAGCAACTGTCGACCATCCGATCCAACGATCACATCTTGAGCGCCGATCTCGCCGACGTGCGGCACTGATCGGCGGGAGCACACCGCGATGACGAGCACCGCCTCCGCCCCGACCGCCGACGCGACGTCGACCCGCATCTGGAATTTCTCCGCCGGCCCCGCGGTACTGCCGGAGCCCGTGCTGCGTCAGTGCCAGCACGATCTCTGGGATATCGCCGGCAGCGGGATCGGCATCCTCGAGCACAGCCACCGGGGCCCGGTCTTCAACGGCGTGATCGAGGCGGCGGAAGCCAACTGCCGAGCCGTCGGGACGATCGGCGAGGAATACGAGGTGCTGTTCCTTCCCGGCGGCGCCACGACCCAGTTCGCGCTGATCCCGATGTGCTTCCTTCCGTCCGGGCAGACGGCGGACTACGTCAACACCGGCGTCTGGGCCACGAAGGCGATCAAGGAAGCCAGGAAGTTCGGCACCGTCAACGTCGCTTTCGACGGCACCGCCTCGGACTTCGACCACGTGCCGGCGGATGACGAGCTCTCCTGCACGAGCGATGCGGCGTATCTGCACTACTGCTCCAACAACACGATCTACGGCACGCAGTTCCCGGCCCCGCCACCCGCCGCGTCGGACGTGCCGCTGATCGTCGATGCCAGCTCGGACATCTTCAGCCGCCCCATCGACGTCGATCGGCATGCGATGATCTACGCCGGCGCGCAGAAGAACCTCGGGCCGGCGGGCATGGCGCTCGTGATCATCCGCAAGGACCTCGTCGAAAAGACGCCCAGCGACCTTCCGATGATGTTCGACTACCGTCTGCACGCAAAGAAGGGCTCGCGTCTGAACACCCCCCCGACGTTCGGGATCTACGTGATGGGCCGCGTGTTCGAGTGGATTCTCGAGCAAGGTGGTCTCGCCGCGATGGCCACGAAGAACGCCGAAAAGGCGGCGGTCGTGTACGACGCGATCGATCACGCCGGCGGCTTCTACCGCGGCGTCGCCCGCCCCGAATCACGCTCGGCGATGAACGTCACCTTCCGCACACCGTCGGCGGATTTGGACGCCGCGTTTCTCGAAGAGGCGGCGACGCACGACATGTCGGGTTTGAAGGGCCACCGCGACGCGGGTGGTCTTCGAGCCTCGATCTACAACGCGTTTCCGAAGCGCGGGTGCCAGGTGCTGGCGGAGTTCATGGGGGACTTCGCGAGGCGAAAGGGCTAGCGGAGCGCGAGACGCAGACGCGGACACGGTCGCGCTCGCGGACACGGGCACGGACGCGGACACGGACACGGACACGGACGCGGACACGGACACGGACACGGACGCGGACACGGACGCGGACACGGTCGCGGACACGGACGCGGGCACGGTCGCGGACACGGACGCGGACACGGTCGCGGACGCGGACGCGGGGGCGCTCGCTGGCGCTCGCGGGGCGTAAGACCCAAACGCGCCCATCGCGCAACCCCCCGACCCAACCTTCTCGAGGCGGCAGGACGCCGCCCGTGGATGTGCAGGTCGTCC
>JABDLI010000212.1 GCA_013003065.1 Phycisphaerales bacterium
TGGCCGGGTGGGCGCGTTCGTGTTCGTTCGTTGTCCTCTCGTACTGGAGTGTTGCCTATGTTGCGTATCTACCCTGTGGTCGTTGACTGGGTCGTTGATCTTCGTCCTTCGCTCGAGGCGATCGGTCGTCGTGATCGTGTGTTGGCCGACCAACTGCGTCGTTCGTCGACGTCGGTCGTTCTCAATCTGGCCGAAGGCATGGGGGCGGTCGGGGCGGTCAAGACGAATTGCTATCGCGTGGCTCTTCGCGAAATGCGAGAGTCGATGGCCGCGGTCGAGGTCGCCGGCCGATTGGGCTACGTGCCAGCACTCGCTGACACGGTCGCCGACCGCCAGGACCGAATCGTCGGCACGCTCGTCCGGCTCTCGAAGCTGGCGAGCTGACGCGTCAATCGGTCCCGGAGGGTATCACGCCCTCCGGGACCGCCCGTCCGTCCTACCGCGTCGCCGTCAACCGATAGAGCGTCGCCGCAATCTTGTCGAGCCGATCGACCATCGCCTCATCCCGCTCCGCGTATCCCCACCGCTCGGCCACATCGATCGCCGCCATGCACTCGCGTGTCTCACGCAACGCGACCGAGTACGCCTGCCGCCGCGCCCCCGCCCGAGCCCCCATGCCCTCGCCGGTGTTCAACGCAACCGCCTGCGCCGCCCGTCGCAACTGCGACGCGAGGTTGGCATCGTGAACCGAAATACGCGAACACAATCGACGAGCCTCGCTCTGCAAGCTTTGAACGTCCTGATAGATCAACAGCATTCGACAAAGTCCTTTCTGCCGCAAACGTAAATGGCGGCACCCCCGCCCCCGCGTCACGCGCAGGTTGTGTCAAGGGTTCCGCGGAAGAAACGAGCAGGAATCTCGCGCGCAAGGGTCAACCCACCCCACCACGAACCCCCGACGAGATTGCTGTTCGTTTCTTCCGCGGGGCCCTTGACACAACCGAGCATGACGCGACGCTCAAGAAAGCCGCCACGAGAGGACCCCACCACGACCCGATGCCGAAGCCGCAAAGCGGCGCCGGCGAGGAGTCACGGTCGCGCACACGGACGCGGACACGGCCACGGTCGCGGCCACGGACGCGGACGCGGACACGGACGCGGACGCGGGCACGGACACGGCCACGGAACCGGACGCCGACCGAGCTACCCCGCCTCGCCCCCGCGCGCAACCTCCACAATCCGCTCCACCAACGGCTCCCCCTTCAACCGCCAGAACGGAACCTGCCGCCCGTTGACGAACAGGAACGGCACGCCCCGCAGGCCGAGCGGGCGGGGGGCGGCGATGTCTTCGGTCAGGGTCGCGGCAACTTCGGGCGAGGCCACGAGCGTTGCGAACCGGGACGGGTCGATGCCCAGCTCCCTCGCCTTGCGTTGCGCTGCGTCGAGACTGAACGAACGGGGATTCTCGACGATCCACGTGTGCATCGCCCACGATGCCTCGAGCCCGGCCAGCCGCCCGGCGGCTTCGACCGCCTTGGCCGCGTCACACGCGCCGTCGTGCTGGGGGGACCGGGGCTGCATGTTCTCGTTGCACGCCTTGTCGAACGGATACGGCCGGAAGGCGTACCGCACGTCCGGGGCGCTCTCGGCCACGGCCCGCAGCCGGCGATCCAGCTCGATCGAGAACGGTTCGAGGTGATCACCCCACACGACGATGTCGACGGCCGGATCCTCCGGCCCCCACGCCCAGCCGCTGCCATCCGACGGCAGCGTCCGCTTGGGCTGGGCGAGCCAGTCGTTGACGCCCTTCTGGAGCGCACTCGGGGGGCGATCGGCGTCGGCCGTCAACGGTGGCGGGTTCGTCGCGGCGACCCGATCGACCGCTCGCGTGAGCGCGTTCCGCGCCCGCCAGCCGGTGAGCTCGACCCCGTTGATGAAGACCATGGGCGTCTGTCGGAGCCCGAGCTCGACGGCTTGGTTGATGTCCGCTTCGACCCGCGCGAGCGTCTCCGGGCTGCCCATCGTCTCGACGAACGTCGTGTAGTCGAATCCGAGCGTCGGCAACGCCTGCTGCAGCTCCGCCTGCGTGAAGGAACCGCTGCGGTCGAAGAGCCAGTGGTGCATCTTCCAGAACCCCTCGTCTCCTCCGAGGATGCCCGCCGCTTCCGCCGCCCGCGCCGCCCAGCAGGCGTTCGGATGGGGGTTCATGTTGTGTTCCCGGGCCTTCCAGTTGCACTCGGTGCAGAAGGGAAAGTGCTTCGCGGAGAACGACACGTCGTCTCGGGTTGCGAGAATCTGTCGCAGCTCGCTCTCGACGTTCTTGCAGTCGGGGCACTGGTAGTCTGAGATGATCACGACGCGGACCGGCGCTGCCTCGGGGCCGTAGTGGTACCGACCGGTGAAGCCGGCGTCTTCCCCGCCACCTTCGATGATGGCATCGGTGGATTGGCTCAGCGCATCTTCGTCCCGCTCTTCGACGGCCTGCGCTTCGCGGGTCTGCACCGCGGCGAGGATTCCCGTCGCGATGACGAAGACGCCCACGAGCGCGCCGATCGGCCGCAGGGCGGGCCGCATCGGCTGACCCGTGAACTT
Organism: Phycisphaerales bacterium; assembly: GCA_013003065.1. Taxonomy (GTDB): domain Bacteria; phylum Planctomycetota; class Phycisphaerae; order Phycisphaerales; family SM1A02; genus JABDLI01. Next base: position 2,533 of record JABDLI010000212.1, read on the forward strand.
CAGCTCGAGCAGCCCGACGAAGGCGAGGTTGGCCAGATGGACCGCGAGGCAATACGGGCAGAGATAGCCGCCCACGATCATCACGATGATCAACCCGATCGAGCCCACCGCGCTCAACCGGACGATCCAACGCAACGCCGCCGGCAGGCGACCGCCGGACACGATCCACGCCGCGGCGATGCCGAGGAAGTACGCGAGACCGACGTGCGAGAGCGGCCACCCCAGACCGGGCACCGACCCCCAGACGCTGCTGGTTGCGCGACCACAGGCGCTGGCCGGACCGCATCCGGGCAGGCTCAGGTTGCCGAGGCTCTGCAGGACCAGCATCAGCGACGCGGCCACGCTGAGGAGCAGCAACGCCAGACCCACGCCCCACAGGGCGGGGCTCGACGCGGCAGGGGCCGGTGCGGGCGGGGATGCCGCCGGTCGCGGTTGCCCCTTGCGTTGCTGCTGCGTCTTCTTCTTGCCGCCCGATCCGCCGCCGGATCGCCGTTTCTTGTTCTTCGCCATCGTCCTCGTCCAAATCGGGGAACCGGCCGTACGGCCGTTGTCATCCGGAAGACGTCCCGGCCCCTGGTTTTCTTACATCAAGCTCGGGGTTCCGTCGGTTCTCGGACGGCCGGCCCATCACAGGAAATCACATCCGCCGCGGCGCCGGGATGCCGAGCAGATCCAGCCCGTCCGCGAGGACGCGTCGGGTCAGGTCGCAGAGTCGCAGCCGCGACTGCCGCGTGGCTTCGTCGTCCGCCTTGATGACGGGGCATTGCTGGTAGAAGCTGCTGTACGCATTCGCCAACTCGTAAAGATACGCGCACAGCCGATGCGGCTCCAGCACGCGGCCGACGTCCGCGACCACCGCGCCATACCGAAGCAGCGTGAGGGCGAGCGTCCGCTCGGCGTCCGCCGCGATGACGAACGGCGTCTTCGCATCGAGGGCCGGCCCCCGCCCCGACCCCAGAGCCACGCCCGCCTTCGAGAAGATCGAGCAGATCCGTGCGTGGGCGTACTGGAGGTACGGACCCGTGTCGCCCTCGAACGCGATCATCCGGTCCATGTCGAAGACGTAGTCCCGCACCAGATCATTGGAAAGATCGGCGTACTTGACCGCGCCGATACCGACGGCGCGCCCGATCTCGCGAAGCTCTTCGTCCGGGAGTCCGTGGGTCGGCGCGTTCGGGTCGCCCGCGCGTCGCTGCACCTCGGCGGTCCCCCGCTCGACCGCTTCGTCGAGAAGGGACCGAAGCGTGACGTTCGCACCGCTGCGTGTCTTGAGGGGTTTCTTGTCGGTGCCGAGCACGGAGCCGAACCCGATGTGCACGAGCTCCGCCTCGACGCCGTCGGGCGTGCGGTGCCAGTCCATGAGACGCACGGCGTCGAAGACATCGCGGAAGTGATCGCGTTGCCGGGCGTCGACGACGTAGATCACGCGGCTCGCGCCGAGCTCCTGGGCGCGAAAACGCACCGCCGCCAGATCGGTCGTCGCGTACAGAAAGCCCCCATCCGACTTGCGGATCAGAAGCGGCCGCGTGCGATCTTCGAACGGCACGACCATCGCCCCGTCGTCCTCCCGCGCGAGCTTGGCCGCGGCGAAGGCGTCGATCACGCCCGGGAGTCGATCGCGGTAGAACGATTCGCCGCGGTTGTTCTCCGGCCCGAGCTTGACCTCGAGAATCGCGAGCGCGTCGTAGAGCGACGCAAGCGTGCAGTCGATGAGCTGGTGCCACTGCCGGTCGAGCTCGGCGTCACCCCCTTGGAGCTTGACCAGCGTGCGTTTCGCCGCCTCGATCGTGTCGGCCGCGCTGTCGTTCTGCTCTTCGAGCTCGATGATGCGGTGGGGACCGGCGCCGAGGCGGCGGGCGGCAGCGAGGCCCCGCTCGTCGTTGCGACCGCCGAGCTGCGCCGCCCGGTACGCCGCGTCGAGCGCGGGCAGGTCGAGCGTGGAGAAATCGCGGCCTTCTTCGCGAAGCTGGTGCAGGACCATCGCGATCGGCAGCCCCCAATCGCCCAGGTGATTCTCCCGGTGCACGAGACGGTCGCGACGCTCGAACACCCGCGCCAACGCGTCACCGATGATCGTCGAGCGCAGGTGCCCCACGTGCATCTGCTTGGCGACGTTCACTGCGCACAGGTCGATGACGACGGGATGCGGGTCGGGATCGGGGGTGACACCGAGATGCTCGTCGTCCGCCGCCTCCAAGAGCTCCGCGACCGACTCGGTGCGCAGCGTGATATTGATGAACCCCGGACCGGCGACCTCCGGCGTCTCGGCGAGCGGCGCAAGCTCGACCGCATCGACGATGCGTTGGGCCAGCTCCCGCGGCTTCATGCCGGTCTGCTTGCCGAGCGCCATCGCCCCGTTGCACTGGAAGTCGCCGAACTGCGGATTCTGGCTCGGGCGGACGACGGGATCGGCGTCGGCGTACTCGGGGCCGAGCACGGCGACGATCGCCTGCCGCAACGCCGCTTCGAGGCGTGTTTGCGGATCGGAGGCGGGGGTTGAGAGTGTCTCGGACGGCATAGGGGGGGAGTATAGACGGACGTGTCCGGCGCATGGCTGCCACGATTCGCCTCGCGTGTTTGCGTCTATCATGTCCGCCCCGATCCCATCTTCCCCGTCCCTGATCCAGAGATCGCATGCCCCAACCCACCACCGAGCCGACGACCGCCCTGACCAAGGCCGACCGCTGCGCGGATCTGCCGCATCGTCCCCGCGTGCTGCTGGGAAAGATGGGGCTCGACGGTCACGACCGGGGCGTCAAGCTGATCGCCCGCGCGCTCCGGGACAGCGGCGTCCACGTGATCTACTCCGGCCTCTGGCAAACCCCACGGAGCCTGGCCATCTCGGCCCGCGACGAGGACGTCGACTGTATCGCCTGCTCGATGATGAGCAACTCCCACCTGGTTCTGGTGCCTCGTCTGCTCGACGAATGCGCCGCGGTGGGTCGCCCGGACATGATCGTGCACGTCGGCGGGATCATCCCCCAGGAGGACGTGGCCACGCTGAAGGAGGGGGGGGTCGATCAGGTGTTCCACACCGGAACGACGTTCGACGCCATCGTCGATGCCGTCCGGGACGCGACGCAGCGTCACGCCCCACTCACCACCGACCACCCGATCGCGACGCTGGCCCGCAACATCTCCCTCGCGCACCTGGAGACCAAGGTGCCCGAGGCACCCCGCCGCCGCCCGGCCCGCGTGGTCGGCATCACGGGCGCGCCCGGCGCCGGCAAGAGCACCCTCGTCGCCGCGATGGCCTCCGAGGCCGTGCAACGCGGCGAACGCCTCGCGGTCGTTGCATTCGACCCCAAGAGCCCGATCACGAACGGCGCCTTGCTCGGCGACCGCCTGCGGGTCGACTTCAACCGCGTTGACGAGAACGTCTTCTACAGATCGCTGGCCATCGAGGGCGAGGACTACCACGCGTTGCCCGAGATCATCGAGCTGATCGGCGGCGCCGGCTTCGACCGGCTGATCGTCGAAACCGTCGGCGCGGGCCAGAACGAGGTCCGGATCCGTACCTTTGTCGACAACACCGTGGTCGTGGTCGTCCCCGGCATGGGCGACGCGGTGCAGATGGACAAGGCGGGGATCCTCGAGATCGCCGACGAGTTCGTGATCAACAAGGCGGACTTCGCCGGTGAGAGCAAGCTCAAACGCGAGCTGCTCGACATCGCGGGGGGCCGGAACATCCACGAGACGGTGGCGACGCAGGGGCAGGGAGTGCTCGAGCTGTTCGAGGCGTTGTTCGGGTAAGCCGCGGACGCGTCGCGCAAACGCACGACCCAACCTGTGCGAGGCGGCATGGACGCCGCCGGTGATCACGCAGCCCTGCACCCGCCGGAGGCGGTGCGAAAAACAGTCCGAACCCACGTCCAAATCTTCACTGACCAGCTCGCAGGATGCGAGCGTCATTTGAGACCCACTGCGACTGGGGTCGAGCCGCACGACGCGGCGTGAACAACGCAGCCACCGGCGCCCGGCAAGCACAACCACCGTCCACTGGCAGGATGCCAGCGCAAGGGTCCACGTCCGAATCTTCCCAAGCGAGGCGGCAAGGACGCCGCCGGTAACCACGCAGCCCTGCACCCGCCGGAGCGCGGGGGAGTCAACCACCCCTTCGCGATGGACGCTGACGGCACGGACGCTTCGCTGTCCGTGGCACCCGGACGCGGACGCCCATCGCGCAAACGCACGACCCAACCCGTGCCAGGCGGCAAGGACGCCGCCGGTAACCACGCAGCCCTGCACCCGCCGGAGCGAGGGGGAGTCGACCACCCCTTCGCGATGGTCGCTGACGGCACGGACGCTTCGACGCTTCGCTGTCCGTGGCACCGTCGAGATGGAGAGATGGACACGGACCCACGCCGCTACGGCCGCTCCACCGACCCCTGCACGATGTCCGGCAGCCACCCATCCGGTTCCGGCGTCCGCGGCCGCGCCGTGGCCCCGCTGTCGGTCACGATGTCGATCGAATACGGCGCGGGACCCAGCACGTACCGGTCCATCCGATGAACGAACGCGTCGCCGTCCTCGTCGGGCGTCTCGGGAATCCGCGTGTACACGACCTCGAGCAACTCGAGGCTGAACGTGTTGTCGTCCGGGTCGACGTGCACGATCGCCTGCTTGGCGGCGACGACGAGCGGACCCGACTCCAGGCGGAAGTCGGCGAGATGCCCGGTGATGGGATCGATGCCGGAAGCGGCGATGGACCACGGTCCGATCTGCCCCGCGCCGGGCGGCCCCGCGGGGTCGGCGCCCTCGCGCGCGATCGACTGGATCGATCGAATGACCTCCGAGACCGTGTGCGTCTCACGCGCGGGCCGGAACAAGGCCGCGCCGCAGAGGATGAGCAGCACCGCCCCGGTCAGCGGCAAGAGAAGCCGCAGGCGAGATCGGCGTCGGGGGGCGGCGTGGGTCATCCGGCGGGCTCCGGGTCGGTCGGCGGTGGCGGGCATCTCCCCGCCGTGGACGTGCTGTCGTCGATATCGGACAGACGGGCGGACGCCTGAACGGCAAGTCGCCGAGTCCGCGGGCGACGCGCCGCGTCGCACGGCCGGCGGTACAGTGCGTTTTTCCTTCCCGGAGCCGATCCCCATGCCGACGCACCCCGGCCGCCTCCTCCGAGACGCGATGACGCGTGCCACCGTGGTCTGCCCGGGGGCCTTCAACGCATTGGTCGCACGGGCGATCGCGCGGGCGGGGTTCGAGGCGTGCTACATCTCCGGCGGAGCGACGGCCAACGTGGCCGGATATCCGGACGTCGGACTGATCACGCTGACCGAGATGGCACGCACGATCCGGGAGATCTCCGACGCGAGCGGGCTGCCCGTCGTCGCCGACGCCGACACGGGCTACGGCGAGGTGGAATGCGTCAAACGCACGGTCGTGGAGTACGAACGGGCGGGCGCGGCGGCACTCCATCTGGAGGACCAGGTCTTCCCGAAGCGGTGCGGTCATCTCGACGGCAAGACGCTCCTGCCCACGGCCGACATGGTGGAGAAGATCCGCGCCGCCTCCGAACATCGCCCCGACGACGCGTTCGTGATCATCGCCCGCACCGATGCCCGCGGGATCGAGGGGCTGAACGCCGCCGTCGAGCGGGCCGCTGCCTACCGCGCGGCCGGCGCCGACATGGTCTTTCCGGAGGGACTCACATCCTCCGAGGAGTTCGCGGCTTTTGCGAAGGCGTCACCGGGGTTGCTGCTGGCAAACATGACCGAGTTCGGAAAGACGCCCGACATCACCTCCGACGAGTTCGCGTCGCTGGGTTACGACCTCGTCATCTACCCGCTCAGCATGATGCGGCTCGCGATGGGCCACGTCACGCGGGGGTTGGCGGAGCTGAAGGAGCGGGGCACGGTCGCCGGCTTGCTGCCCGCGATGCAGACGCGGAAAGAGCTGTACGAGCTGCTGGAGTATGTGCCGGGTGAGGAGTGGCCGTTTCCGGGGGGTGGCGCGGGCGGGTAGCGCAGAATGGTGCCACGGACAGCGAAGCGTCCGTGCCGTCAGCGTCCATTCCGATGGGGTGTCTGACTCCCCTGCACGACGAGCGACCCCCGGCACGGACGCTTCGCTGTCCGTGGCACCATCGGGGGGTTCCCTTCGACCGCTTCAGGAGCTCGACGCGCGTTTCCCACGTCGCCGGGTTGTCTCGCCCGATGGTCGTTGCGCGGCGCCTTGTGGACGCTGCCCGGTGGGGGTCGCGTTTGCGGCCGAACCCTGCGGTCGCCCGCTCCGCTGGGCAACGGCGTCGCTGCCGGGGGTTTCGCGTTCCAGACGCTGCGTGATCTGCTCGCGAGCGGGCTCGCGGAGAAGCACCACGTCGCCTTCCGCCAGACCCTCGTGGATCTCGACGAGGAACTCGGACGCGCGTCCCGTCGAGACCGCGCGTTGGGCAAAGCCCGAGCCGTCGGGGGTGTAGACGTAGCTCTCGCGACCGGCGTGATGCACCGCGGCGACCGGCACCGCCAGCACGTCATCCACGCGATCGACGTAGATGTTCGCCCGACACCGCATCGACGGCTTGAGCCCCATCGAGTTGCCGTCGTCGAGCTTGATCCGCACGGTGTAATCGCGACGCAACGGGTCCCGCCAACCGCCCGACTCCGCCAGCACGCCGACCCCGATCACGGTGCCGGCGAGCGACTCGTCGGGCACCGCGTCGGAATGGACGAGGGCGGATTGTCCCGCCTTGATACGGCCGCTCAACGCTTCGTTCACCTTGACCTCCGCCACCATCTGCGAGGTGTCGGGGAGGATCATGACCGTGCGATTGCGAGCGAGCTCCGTCCCGACCTGCGGGGGGCTCTGCTCGTTTCGGCCGTGCCGACCGGTCGAGAGGCTCGACGCGTAGACGACGAGACCGTCCTGTGGCGCGATGATGCGACACCGCTCGAGCTGCGCACGAGCCTTCGCCAGCCGTTCGCGTTCGCGATTGAGCGCGACCTCGCGATTCTCGACGGCAGTCTCGAGGGTCGTGATCTCGTTGGCGCTCCGCTGCGCGGTCTCCGTGCGTTTGTCCTGCATCTTCTTGAGGTCAGCGCGCAGCTTCTCGATGTCCTGCTCGCGTTGGAATTCTTCGTAGACCCGCAGTGCGAGCTCGGCCTGCTCGTACCGGCTCTTCGCCCGAATCATCTCGATCTCGTCGCGATCGAACTCGTCCTGGCTGATGAACTCCTGCGCGAGCAGATCGGCCGACGCCGCGAACCGCGCGATGAGCCGGTCGTAGTCCTTCTTGGTCGTCTCGACCTCGAGCGCGAGCTGCTGACGTTGCGAGACGTCATGCCCCTCTTCCCAGGCCCGAATGGCCAACAACGCCAATCGGACATCGACGTCCGCGAGCGACAGATCGGATGCCGCGGTGTCACGGCGGATCTGGAGATCGCTCTGCGCCGTCTGCAACCCCGTCTCGGCGTTCTTGACCGCCACTTCGACATCCTTGATCCGGTTGCGGATCTCCTCGTCGTCGAGCTGAATGAGCAGATCACCGCGGTTGACCCACACGCCTTCGTCCACGATCTCGGTAATCGTCGCGCGGATCTCGAGCTGGCTGGCGATCTCGGTTTGCGTGAGCGCCGCGAGCTCGCCGCTGGCCAGCACCGTGATATCGAAGCTGGTGCGTTCGACCTGATGGCGATCGGGGGCCACCGCGACTCCGTCACCGCCCCCTCGCTTCAACCACCACCCGGCCGCCACGACGACGAGCAGGACGAGGACGACGAGAACGGCAAGCGTGCTGGCGGCGGCCCGGCGGGCCGGCGAGTGACGATTCATCGATGCTCCTCTCGATCCCGGCCCGGGGTGCGGGCCCAACCACCGGGGATCAGTTCCTTCAGGCTACGCTTCGAAACAGCCGATTGCGACCGCCAGAGGGTCAGACGCCTTCGTTCGCCGCGGTTTCCCGGATTCAGCCGCCGGCAGGGCGGCCTCCGGCCGGTTCCGCTGGTTCAGGTACGGCGGCCGCGGGCGGCTCCATCCCCGCGAGCGGCTCGATCCGCCCGCTCCCGTCCACCCGCAGCTGGCCGGTTTCGAGCAGGTACAGAAGCACCGCAACCTGCAGGTCGCGTCGTGCGCTGTCTCGGGCGTTGCGGGCGCGGACGGTCTGGCTGATCGCGTCGGTCTTCTGCCGCACGTCCGCCTTGACCGGATCCGCCTCGATGCTGGCGACCCGCTGCTGGGCGATCTCGACGTTGGCCTCCTGGATCTGCAGGCTGAACCGGGCGGAGTCGATTCCCCGCACCGCGCTCCGGACGTCGATCGCGACATCATCGCGGCTCTGCGCGTAGCCGCGTTCCGCCCGTGCGAGGCTGATCTGCGACTGCCGCACCCCCAACCGCTCGATCTCACGGTCCAGCGGCAGCCCGTAGGTCACGCCCGCCTGAAACCGCGTCGCCTCCGTGTCGAACCGGAGCCCCGCCCGGTCGCGTTCGTCGTCGGTCGGGAGCGTGATCGACGCCAGGAGATCGAGGTCCGCCTCGGTGTTGTTCCGCGCCACCTCCACGAGTCGTCGCGCGTCGAGCACCTCGTCGCGGCTCGTCTGCAGGTCAAGGCGGTACTGCAAGCCCATCGTGACCGATTCGACCAGGTCGACCGTCGGCACCGGCAGATCGAGCGCGTCGACGGCGATCAAGAGCGGCTCGTCGACGGGGAAGCCGATGCGCGACTTGAAGCGATCGAGCGCGAGCCGGTACGACTCGAGGGCCGAGTTGAGGCTGTCGATCGCCTCGAGCGTCTCGTTCTGCGCTTCCGCCATGTCGAACGGGGTGCTGCGACCGGCGTCGTACAACGCCTGCTGCTGCTGTTCGAGTTTGCGGAAGCTGTCGACGCCGACCTCCGCGTTGACGGAGCGTCGATGCAGCTCCACGAGCGTCAAGTAGTCGCGGGCGATGTCGAAGAGAAACTCGCGGCGAAACCGCTCGTAGCTTCGCGCCGCGTAGATCAGGTCCCGCTCGGCCTGCACGCGGCTCTCGTGCGCGACGCGTCCGGCGCCCCGCAGCAGCGGCACGTCGGCGGCGAGAATGATGCTGGCGCTCTGGACGTTCTCACCGGCGACCCGCTGGTGCAGATCCTCCACGGCCGAGGCGAGGGCCGTGGCGGAGACCGTGCCCCCGTACGGCAGCCGCTGCGAGACGGTGAACTCGTTCACCAGGGCAAGCGACGTGTCATACAACGCGTCGTCGCCGACGGCGTCGATCGTGGCGCTGACGTCGTCGAAGAAGCGAGGTCCCCACTGGTGACGCTCGATCAGGAGCCGCAACGCCGAGAGGACGTATTCCTCCGAGGCAAACCGGTGCTCGCGGCTGCGCGTCACCGCGTACGCGAGCGCGCCGGCGAGGTCGAGCTGTTGCGCGTCCTCCGGCAGCTCGCTGTAGCCGGCGAGCCGTTCGATCACCGCGTTCGCATCTTCCCGGTCGATCGGGTCGAACGACAATGCGGACGCGTCGGGGTTGAGCGTGGGAGGACGGCGCGCCCACGCGTCGAGGGCGGGCGTCTCGATGGCGTGATCGACGGGCCGGTCCGGCCCGTGCTCGGCGTTGATGACGCCGGTGCCTTCACGCAGCAACGCCTCGACGGACCGGTCGATGCGGTCGAGGCCGTTGGCGCAACCCGCGGCGAACACGAACGCCGCGAGCGTCGCGAGACGCCACCCGCCCACCACCGCGCGGGAGCGGACTTCAAGTGCAGCGGCGATGGTCGACAAGGGGCCCTCCGGATGCAGGGGGGTCTGAATCGTGGTATATGCGGTGCCGGTGCATCGTAGCGTCCGCGGTCGGCGAATGGCTCCGGGGCGTCTTTGCGCGGTTCTGCGGATGGAGATCGGTCCACGCATGGCGACGGTGAGCTACAACGGGCAGTGCTTCAACCTGGATGGCCGCCGGCTCTGGCTCCTGGCGGCCGGGCTTCACTACACCCGCATCCCGCGGGAGGCGTGGACGGATCGCATTGCCGCCGCGCGGCAGGCCGGATTCAACACCGTCGACGTGGGGTGCCCGTGGATGCAGCACGAGCCGCGGCGGGGGCGGTACCAGTTCGACGGGGCGAATGACGTCAAGGCGTTCATCGAGTGCTGCGGCGCCGCCGGCATGCGGGTCATTCTCCGACCCGGTCCGTTCATCGGCGACGGCTTCGACGGCGGCGGGATACCGCCGTGGCTCGGGGAGGACGAATCGGTGCGTCTCCGCGAGGCCAACGAGGTCTTTCTCGAGCGGGTGAGCAAGTACTTCCGGAAGCTCCTCGCGGAGGTCGCCGATCTCCAGGCGACTCGGGGCGGTCCGATCGTGATCGTCCAGGTCGAGCACGGGTGGACGTGTGCGAACGACGCCCAGGCGGAGCGTTATCTCCGTGAGATCGCCCGGGTGATGCGGGAAGGCGGCATCAACGTGCCGCTGACGAACGCCAACAACCTGTGGCTCGAGTCGGCCGACACCATCGACACCTGGCGCGGCGACGACGACCTGCTCGTCAACCTCCGTCAGCTCCGCGCGGTGCAGCCGGATGCGCCCCGCCTCGTCCGCGCCTTCGAGCAGATCGGTGTCGCGACGTGGGGCACCCGGGCGCCGGAGGGGCTGGAAGCGGCGACGATGCTCCGGCGGACCGCGGAGATCCTCGCCGCCGGTGCGCAGCCGATCATCGCGCCGTTCCACGGCGGCACGAACTTCGGATTCCTCGCCGGTCGCCCCCTCGGGGCGTCGACCGGATGCACCACGACCGCCGCCGCCGGAGCGCCGCTCGGCGAAGCGGGAAGCCGCGGCGCCCGGTATCACCAGTTGCGGCGGCTGGTGACCTGCGCGGACCAGTTCGCCCACGTCTTCTTCGATCTCGATCCCGACTATCACCCGGTCGCCATCGACCCGGGGGACGCTCCGGCGAAGGGCGGGGGCCGCAAGTCCCGCCGGGGATCGGGCATCGCGCTCGTCCCGCTGCGAGGCCCCGGCGGCCGCATCATCTTTGCGTTCGGGGACGGCGCGACCAAACGCACGACCCTCCTGCTCGACAACGGCGTGCGTCTTCCGATCGACCTCGGTGATCAGCCGGTCGGCTGGTATGTCGTCGACGTCGATCTGCACGGTCAGGGCACGCTCGACTACGCCAACTTGTGCCCGTTCGCGCTGGTGGATCGCGCGATCGTCGTGCTGTTCGGCCCCGAACGGGCGGACGGAATCATCTCTGTCAACGGGACGCCCCGCGGGCTCACGGTGCCGGGCGGCGCCAAGCCGCTGGTCATCGAGCACCGGGGTATTCTCTTCGTCATCTGCAACCAGACGCAGATCGAAACGACCTACCACGATGAATCGGCGGTGTACGTCGGGATCGACGGTTTCGACGCGGAGGGCGTACCGCGTCCCGCCGGCGCCGGCAAGGCGTGGCGGGTCACCCGCGCCGACGGCCTCGAATCGCTGAGCCCGGGTGGAGTCCCGGCGCCGTCGGGCGGGCGATCGGTCGCCCTCGGGGCCTGGGAAGGCGCGAGCGCGGCGACGTACGCCGACGGCAGCTCGCCCCGATTCGCCAGCCTCCCCGGCCCCCAGAGTCTGGTCGCCTGCGGCGCCCTGTCCGGGTACGGCTGGTACCGCGTCCAGCTCAAGAGCACAAGTCCCCGCGCCCGCCTGGTGCACTTCGCCGGAGCCGCCGACCGCCGACACCTCTACCTCGACGGCAAGGCGGCGGGCGTGGTCGGACCCGGTCCCGGGGCCACGCCAAACCCGGTGAACCTGAAGCTCGCCAAGGGCACGCACACGCTGTCCGTGCTCGTCGACAACATCGGGCGTTTGGCCGACGGCGATGCGGGCACCGTGCGTTCGGGGCTCTGGGACGACGTCGTCGAGCTGAAGCGGCTCACCGGGGTGCGGCCAAAGACCGTGACCGCCGAGCCGATCGATCCTTTTGCGCTCAAGGGGTTCGTGTTCGGCGCCGCCGCCGGCCGCCCGAGCGACGCCACGCAGGTGGCGTGGTCGTTCACCCACGCCCGCAAGACGCGGTTGCTGATCGACGTGCAGGATCTCGTCGTGCCGGGAACGTTCGTGCTCAACGACGTGCCGATCGCGTCGTTCGCGGGTGAAAGCGGGGCCACCACGATCGGCATCCCGATCGACGGGCCGCGGGCCGAGCCGCTGAAACGCGGCAAGAACACGCTGCGGTTCGCGCCGACGGCAACGGATGCGGCGGGCGTCAAGGCCGCGGCCGCGGCCGTGACCATCTACGAGTGCGTCGAGGTGCTCTCGCAAAAGGGCGGGTGGGCGTTCGCCAAGTGGGAACCACCGACGGCCGCGAGCTTCGCCCCGGTGGCGGCAAACGCGAGTCTCAAGGGCGCCCCCGCCTGGTGGCGCACCTCGTGCAAGCCGCTCGCCGCCGACCGAATCTGGTGGTTCGACACCGCCGGGCTCAGCAAAGGCCAGATCTTCGTCAACGGGCACAACGTCGGGCGGTACTTCACGACGACGGCCACCGGCCGTGCCGCCGGACCCCAGACCCGCCTGTTCCTGCCGGCCGACTGGCTGCGCGCAGACAAGCCCAACGAGCTGGTCGTCTTCGACGAGCACGGCTTCTCGCCGCACAAGACGAAGGTCGTGGCCCGCCCCGGCGGAGAGCTCGACTAGGATCAGCGGTTCGCCTGGGTGCGCTGCTGTCCGTCGTGGCGAGGAGGCGAGGCGCCGCGCCGCCGAATCAGCACGCTGCCAGCGTTTCCTTGATCGTGGCCAGCAGCTCACCGGTATCGAAGGGCTTGTAGACCAACGCCGCGCCACGCTCTTCGGCCATCGATCGCACCTCGGCGGTGCGGTCACCGGTCAGGTAGACCACCGGGGTGCCGTGGAGCTCGCAGTGCTTGCGCATCCGCTCCTGCACGCTGAATCCGTCTCCGGCCGGCATGTGGATGTCGAGCACGACGATGTCGGGGTGGTGCTCCTGCGCGAAGTGCACGGCCTGGTAGCCGTCGACGGCGGCGATGACCTCGTAGCCGGCGGCGGCGAGTCGGATACCCAGCGCCTGGAGCAGGCTCCGGTCGTCGTCGGCGATGAGCAGCTTGATGCGTTCCATGGTTGCCTCCTGGGATTCAGGCTTCGGCGAGCGCAAGCTCGGTTTCGATGAGTTCGAGCAGCACGGCCGTATCGAACGGTTTCCGCAAGCACGAAACGTGGGCGAGGTGGCGGAGCCGCTCGCGATAGTCGGTGGAGAAGCCGGTGATGACGATGATCGGCACGGCGCTCGACCGGCGGATCTCTTCGACCACCGCGACGCCGTCGCCGCCGGGCATGTTCAGGTCGGTGATCACCAGATCAACCGGCTCGTCGGCGAAGATCGACAGGCCCTGCGCACCCGACGACGCGGTCGCGCACTCGTAGTCGTTGTGCTCCAGCCGGGCCGCGATCGCGCGGAGAAGCTCTTCGTCGTTGTCGATGATCAGGATGCGGGGCGTGGGTTCGGGCATGGCAGCTCCTTTCGATTCACGCGGTCGTCGAGGTCAGCAGGCGTGCGATGGTCTTGAGGACCATCGCTGCGTCATAGGGCTTCGCGAGGAACGCGGCGGCCCCCGCCGCCAGCGCCTTCTGGCGGGTGGAATCACGTACGTTGGCCGAGAGAAAGACGACGGGAATGTCCGCAAGCGCCGGGTCTTCCTTGAGCGCGCGGTTGACGTCGAACCCGTCGAGACCGGGCATGCGGATGTCGAGGAGGATGAGCGCCGGCGGCTGCGTCCGGGCCACGTCGAGCCCGGCGGCCCCGTCGGCCGCGTGCGTGACGTCGTAGCCGGCCGCCTCGAGCCGGATCGACAGGGCGCGTGCGATGGAGGCGTCGTCGTCGACGACGAGAATGCGGTCACACATGAGCAGCCTCTCCCGTCAATGCCTCCCGAACGACCGTCCTTGCGACGTCGGCGTTCGACTGGAACGACCACGCTCCGAGGCACTGGACGCGCAAGCGTGACACCTTCGATTCGGGATGTTCGGTGATGAGCCGTGCCCGAGCGGCCTGGATGCGATCGATCCACCCATCGGGATCGTCGGTCAGGCCGGCGGCGACGACCCCCACCGGGCGTCGTGTCGGTGCTGCCATCACGAGATCGGTGTGGTAGCACGCTTGCGCGACGAACCGGCGGATCTCCTCGAGATCGGCCTGCGTTTCCGTGGGGGTGACGTTGAGCACGGCAATCCGCGGACGCGTCTCTTCCAGCTCGGCCAGACGCTCGAAGTACCGGGTGACGACGAGCTCGGGATCATCGGCCGGGAGCGTGAACGAGAAGGTGCTGCCCTCGCCGGGCGTGCTGTCGACGTCGATGCGGCCGAGGTTCAGCCACGCGAGCTCGCGGGCGATGTTGAGACCGAGCCCGAATCCCTTCGTGCTGGTGCCGCAGTCGACCCCGAGCTGCTGGAATCGATCGAAGATGACCTTGCGATCGTCGGGCGTGAGGCCGGGGCCGCGGTCGGTCACGCCGATCTCCACGTCACCACCCTCGGTCGTTCGGGCCCAGATCTCGACGGTGCTCTCGGCGGGTGAGAACTTCACCGCGTTCACACCGAGGTTGACGATCACCCGCGCCGCCTTCTCTCGGTCGGCGAAGACGAGCATGTCGGGATCGACGTCGAACCGCTCTTCGACCTGCACGTTCTTCGTCCGCCCCTTCGCGGCAACCATCGGCCGCGCGGTGTCGAGGATCGAGGCGAGCGGCTGCGATCGCCGGTCCACGCGGAGCGTCCCCGACTTGAGCTTGCTGCTGTCGAGCAGGTCGTCCACCATCTGCGTCAGGTCGTGCACCGCGTTGGTGATCGACCCGAGGTACTCACGCTGCTGCTCCGAGACGGGCCCGCCGAGACCGTCGTCGATGATCGACGTGAACTCCTTGATCACGGTCAGCGGCGTGCGGAACTCGTGCGAGACGTTGTCGACGAAACGGTGGGCGGTGTTGGTCAGCTCGCCCAGCTTCAGATTCTTGCGTGAGAGCTCGACGGCGAGCGTCTCGAGCTTCCGGTGCGCCTCGAGGGCGCGGCGGGCCGCGTGGAGCCGCCCGCGCAGCTCGCTCGGATGGAATGGCTTGACGACGTAGTCGTCGGCCCCGGCGCTCAGCCCCTCGACCAGCTCGTCCCGAGAGTGGCGGCCCGTGAGAACGATGACGTAGACGTAGTGGGGTCGCCGCTGGCTCCGAAGTCGCCGGACGAGCTCGAGCCCGCTGAGCTCCGGCATGACCCAGTCGATGATCGCGAGGCGGGGCGCATCCGGTTGCAGGAGAGCCTCCCAGGCTTCCTTGGCGCTCTCGGTGGTCGTCGGCTCGAACCCCCAGATCGGGAGCACCGACTCGAGCATGCGACGGGAAACCGCCTCGTCGTCACAAATGAGAACCTTCATGCCCGGACCTCCCCCTGCATCGTCTCCAGTTCGGCGCGCATCTGGCCCAGCTCCTTGGTCAGCGTCGCCAGCGCGTCCTCGGCAAGCGACAGGTCACCGGACCGGCCGATGCGTTCGAGGTGCGCCGCCACCGCGTGCACGCGGTGACCGGCCATGTTGCCCGCCGATCCCTTCAAGGCGTGCGCGGCGCTCGCGAGGCCGTCGGCATCGGCTCCCGCGGCGGCATCCAGCATCCGCTGCTCGAGCCGGTGGCTCTCGACGTCGAAGAGCCCGATGAGATCGGCGAGGATGTCCGTCGCGCCGCACACCCGGTCGAGCAGCTCGGAGCGATTCACGCAGGCGTCGGCGGGCGTTTCCTCCGTCGCGGGCTCCGCCGCGAGCGTGAGCTCCACGCGCTCGTACAGCTCGTCGGGATTGATCGGCTTGGACAGATAGTCGTCCATGCCGGCATCCAGACAGCGTTGCCGGTCGCCGCTCATCGCGTGGGCGGTCATGGCGATGATGCGGGTCGCCCGTCCCGTCTGCGTCTCGGCGGCCCGAATCCGCATCGTCGCTTCCAGCCCGCCCATGACCGGCATCTGCACGTCCATGAGCACGACGTCGAAGCGTTCCTGTTGGGTCAGGGTCACGGCGTCGGCGCCGTTCTCGCACAACCGCACCTCGTGTCCGCGTCGCTCCAGCAGGCGAATGGCGAGACGTTGGTTGACGTGGTTGTCCTCGACCAGCAGGACCGACAGCGGCTGGGGCACGCACTCGGAGGTGGGCTCGGCGACCGACGCCTGTTTGTCATCCATCGGGTCTTCCTTGCGGTCCAGCGCCGCGACCATCGTGTCGAGCAGCTCGCTCGATCGAATCGGCTTGCGAATCTGCGCGGCAATGTCACGGTCGCCCGACGAAGCGAGGCTCGCCCCGGACGTCAGCATGATGAGCACGGTGTCGGCGTATCCCGGTTGCTTGCGAATCTCTTCGGCCAGCGTGTAGCCGTCCATCCCGGGCATGTGACCGTCGAGGAGGACGAGATCGAACGGGTCTTCGTTGTACACGGCCTCGAGCGCCGCTTCGGCCCCGAGGGCGAAGCTCGCCTCGATGCCCCAGTGCCCGAGAAGCCGACGCAGCAGATCCAGGTTGGTCGCGTTGTCGTCGACCGCAAGCACCCGCAACGCGCCGAACGCAGGCATCGGACGAGCGTGGTCCGCATCCGGACGAACCCGCAACGGAATCTCGAACGAGAAGACGCTTCCGCGGCCGGGAGTGCTCCGCAGCTGCATCTCCCCGCCCATGAGATGAACGAGCCGCGTGCTGATCGCGAGCCCGAGACCGGTGCCACCGTGCTGCCGCGTCGTCGACCCGTCGGCCTGGACGAACTCGTGGAAGATGACGGCCTGCTTCTCGGGCGCGATCCCGACGCCGGTATCGGCGACGGAGAAACGCAATCGGGCATCCGAGCCATCGCAGCTCACCAACCGCACCTGCACGGACACTTCGCCGGCGGCCGTGAACTTGATCGCGTTGCCCACGAGGTTGACGAAGACCTGCCGGAGACGGCCCGCGTCTCCAGCCAGGTACAGCGGAACATCGGGACCGATGTCGCACACCACCTCGAGATCCTTGATGGTCGCGGCGATCGAGAGGACGTGGAGCGTGTCGCCGAGCAGGTGTTCGAGCTGGAACGGGACCGTCTCCAGCTCGAGCTTGCCGGCCTCGATCTTCGAGAAGTCGAGGACATCGTTGAGGACGGTCAGCAACGACTCCGCCGACGAGCGCACGAGCTGCAGGCAGTCGCGTTGATCGACGGTGAGTGTCGAGTCGAGCACGATGTCGGTCATGCCGAGGATGGCATTCATCGGCGTACGGATCTCGTGGCTCATGTTGGCGAGGAACTCGCCCTTCGCACGCGTGGCCGCTTCCGCCTGGTCCTTGGCCTTGCGGAGCAGCCGCTCTTCTTCCTTCCGCCGGCTGATGTCCCTCGCCACGCCGTAGATCAGACCGTTCTCGGCGACCGCGCTGCAGACGAGCCAGCGGTAGCTCCCGTCGCCGCATCGGTACCGAAGCTCCAGATCCGCGACGGACTCTCCCCGGGCGAGCCGAACCGCCGCGATCCGCGCGATGTGCGTGTCGTCGGGATGGACCCGATCCAAGAGCGGCTGCTCGAGCAACGCCTCGACGGAGATCCCGAGCGTGCTCTCCCAGACCGGGTTCAGCTGCCGGAACCGCCCGAAGCGATCGGCAATGAACAGCAGATCCAGGGAGAGCGCGAACAGCCGCTGCCGCTCGCTCTCGGCGCGTCGGCGGGCGGTGATGTCGGCGAAGGTCACGGCGAAGCCGTCTCCGAGCGGCACGGCGGCAATCTGGTACCAGCGTTTCTCCGGGCCCTCTTCGCAGCACTGCTCGTAACTCGCCGGCTGACCGGTTTCGACCACGTCGACGCCGCGGGCGAACAGCGTGTCGACGCCGGCTCCGGACAGCTCCGTCCGGAGACGACGCCCCCGCAGCGTCTCCGGGTCGCGATCGAGTACGGCCGCCGCCGTCCGATTGACCAGCCGGAACTCGAAGTCGGTGATCTCGCCGGCATCATCCCGCACGCTTCGGAATGCCAATACCCCGTCGAAGGAGCTGTCCAGGACGCTCGACAGCAGGGCCTTGGTCCGGCGATGATGCTCGCCCTCCAGACGCAGCTCCATCTCGTCGACCACGATCCGGCCGAGCTCCTCGAGCACGGCCCGGCCGTCGTCGTCGAGCCCGCGGGGGCGGACGTCCTTCACGCACAACGCCCCGATGTTGACACCGTCCGACGTGCGCAGGGGGGCGCCGGCGTAGAAGCGAACGCCCTGCTCGGTCACCTGGGGGTTGTCGGCGAATCGCGGATCCTGCCTCGCGTCCTCGACGACGAGCATCTCGTCGTGCAGGATCGTGTGCGCGCAGAAGGCGATCGCCCGATCCGCCTGCCGCGTGTCCGTTCCGACGCATGCCTTGAACCACTCGCGTTCGCGGTCGACGAGGCTGATGGCGGCGATGGGCGCCTCGAGCAGCCGGGCGGCAAGACGGGCGATCCGGTCGAATCCGGCCTCCGACGGCGTGTCGAGGATCTCCAGACGCGCAAGTGCGTCGAGCCGCGCGGGTTCGTTGCTGGGAATGGGCGCTGAGGGCATGCACGAGTCCTGGAGCCAGAAGGCAGCGACGCGGACTCAATCGACTGTCCGCGGGGGCCGGTTCGGTCGACCCCCGCAACCGGCGTTCCGTCGGTTTGCCGGGCTCCTCCAACCCGCAGACTCGCGAAGAGCGCCGGGTTATCAGCCCCACCGGCATCCTCACCATCCGGCGTTACAATGCCCGCCCGCGCAACCACGCGCACTCCCTATCCGCGAGGAACCGTCCGTGGCGAAGCAGACCAAGCACTACGACCTCATCGTGATCGGCAGCGGACCGGGCGGTTACGTCGGCGCGATCCGCGCCGCGCAGCTCGGCCTCAAGACCGCCGTGGTGGAACGCGACAAGCTCGGTGGCGTGTGCCTGAACTGGGGCTGCATCCCCACGAAGGCGCTTCTGCACAACGCGGAGCTCTACCGCGAAGCGATCACGCACGGCAAGGAGTGGGGGATCGAGGCGAAGGAGGTGACCGTCCACTGGGACCAGGTGATCGGTCGCAGCCGGAAGATCACGAAGACGCTCAACAACGGCGTCGGCTTCCTCCTGAAGAAGAACAAGATCGACCACCACGACGGCCACGCCACGATCGTCTCACCCCGAACGGGCAGCAAGCCGTGCGTGGTGGAGGTGCGGAAGCCCGCCGGTGACTACTACCACGGCAGCGGCGGCGAGCTCGTCGAGACGTTGACCGCCGACCGCGTCATGATCGCCACCGGGGCGGCGCCCAAGGAGCTGCCCTTCGCTCCACGCGACGGCAAGACGGTCATCGACTCGTCCGACGCGATGAACCTGAAGAAGCAGCCGACGTCGATGCTCGTCGTGGGCTCCGGCGCGATCGGCATGGAGTTCGCATACTTCTACAACGCATTCGGAACGACGGTGACGGTCGTCGAGATGCTCGATCGCATTCTGCCCGTCGAGGACGCCGACGTCTCCAAGGCGGCCTTGAAGGCTTTCAAACAACAGGGCATCGCCTTTCACACGTCCACGACGATCAAGTCGCTCGACAAGACGAAGAGCGGGGTGAAGGCGACGCTGGTGGACGTCAACGACGACAGCAAGACGCAAACGCTCGAAGCGGATGTCGTGCTCGTGGCGATCGGGGTCCGCGGACGCTTCGACGGACTCTTCGACGAGAAGGCGGTGCCCGTCCAGATCGAGCGTGATCACATCAAGACCGACTACCGCTCGAACGCCGAGCCCACGTACGAGACGTCGGCGCCCGGCATCTACGCGATCGGCGACATCATCGGCCCCCCCTGGCTCGCGCACGTCGCGTCCGAGGAAGCCGTCACGTGCGTCGAGCGGATGGCCGGCCACCACACGCTGGGCATCGACTACGACTCGATCCCCGGATGTACGTACTGCAACCCGCAGATCGCGTCGGTCGGTCTCACCGAACGGGCCGCGAAAGAGCAGGGACTCGACTACACGACCAGCACGTACCAGTTCAAGGCGCACGGCAAGGCGATCGCCGTCGGCGCGACGCAGGGGTTCGTGAAGCTCATCACGAGCAAGCCCTACGGCGAAATCCTCGGCGCACACATCATCGGCGAGGACGCCTCGGAATTGATCGCCGAGATCTGCATCGCCAAGCGGCTGGAAGCGACGGCGGAAGACATCATCTCGACGATGCACGCCCATCCCACCATGCACGAGGGGATGCACGAGGCAGCGCTCGGAACCGAAGGACGGATGATCCACGCCTGAGCCGCGTTGGCATCGTGGGCGTCACCGTGGGCGCCGGCGTGTGGCCGCCGTATCATCGCGGCATGCTCGCTTCCCTCTGCCGCGTCGCTGCTGCCACCGCCATCGCCGGAACCCCGAGCCCGTGGGCGCCCGCCCCGGACGCGGCACTCGACGTCTACGAGACGGCCCTCCGGTCGACGATCGACCCGAGCTCGCTGCGCACGTTCCACGACGCCCTCGGACGGGAACCGCACATCGCGGGCACCGACGGTGACTGGCGCGTCATCGAGTGGCTCGAGGATTCGTTCCGCACGATGGGGCTCGCGGTCGAACGTCACGAGTTCTGGGCGTACCTCGCCCGCCCCGTCGATGCGCGGGTGGAGCTCGTGACGCCGATCCGGCACAGCTTCCGCTTGCGGGAGGAGACCCTCGACGCCGACCCCGACACGGCGCACCCCGAACTGGAGATCGGGTTCAACGCCTACAGCGGCAACGGCGACGTCACGGCCGAGGTGGTGTACGTCAATCGCGGGCGACGCGAGGACTTCATCACGCTCCGCGAACTCGGCGTCGACCTTCGTGGCAAGATCGCGCTCGCGCGGTACGGGGGCAACTACCGCGGCTACAAAGCCAAGTACGCGGAAGAAGCGGGCGCCGCGGGCCTGATCATCTACACCGATCCGGCCGACAGCGGATACGGACGCGGGCTGCCCTACCCCGAGGGCGGGTGGGCGAACGGAACGTCGATTCAACGCGGATCGATCAAGACGATCGCCTACTCGGGCGACCCGCTCACGCCGTTTCGCCCCGCGACGCGTGACGCCGAGCGGCTCGATCCCGCGGCGGTCGCGTTGCCGAACATTCCCGTGCAACCGGTCGGCTGGAGCGTCGCCGAGGCGATCATGCGCCGGATGACGGGCCGCGCGTTGCCGCCGGCGCTCGTGAAGGAGTGGCAGGGGGGCTTGCCGTTCGCCTACCGAGTCGAGGGAGGCGCGGATCTCCGAGTGCGGGTGATGGTCGAGCAGGAACGCCGGCTCGTCCACACCGCCAACGTGATCGCCACGCTCGAGGGCGCGCGGAATCCGGATGAGCTCGTGATCATCGGCTGTCACCACGACGCGTGGGGCTTCGGCGCCGGCGACCCGCTGGCGGGGCTGATCGCCGTGACGGAAGCGGCGCGGGTCATGGCGGACGCAGCGAGGAACGGTCTGCGTCCCGCCCGCTCGGTGGCGTTCGCCGCCTGGGGCGCGGAGGAGCACGGCATCGTCGGGTCGGTCGAGTGGTGCGAGGCCAATGCCGATCGCCTGACCCGCAACGCCGTCGCGTACATCAACCTCGACGCGGCGGCGATGGGCCCGAGGTTCGGAGCCTCCGCCGCGCCGAGCCTGAAGTCGGTCATCACCGAGGTGAGCCGGCGGGTGCCGGCGGCGGACGGACGCGGGACGGTGTTCGAGCAGCTCACCCGGGATCAGGCGACGCCGGGCTACGGCGCGCTCGGCGGCGGATCGGATCACATCGGCTTCTACTGCCACCTCGGCATCCCCGCGTGCGGGCTCAGCGGACGCGGCGGCCAGGGCACGGCCTACCACTCCAACTACGACACGGTTGCGTGGTATCGCCGGGTCGTCGGGAGCGACTACGAACCGGCGCGGATGATCACGGCCATGGCGGTGGGGGTGGCGGCCAACCTCGCGTCAGGTCCGATCGTTCCGCTCGATCCGGCCCGCTACGTCACCGATGGTCGCGCGCAAGTGGACGCGTTGCGGGAACGAGCGGCGACGCTCGGGATCGAGATCGACCTGGGCGCGGTGACCGCGGGCATCGACCGCTTCGAGGAAGCGCTGACGGCGGCGACGGCGGTGCGCGGCCGGCTCGGGGTCGGTGCGCCGAGCGCCGCCGCCGATCGCGTGAGCGGGCTGCTGCGTGAGATCGATCGCGCGTGGATCGACGAGGGCGGCCTGGCCGGCCGCCCCTGGTTCCGCAATCTGTTCGCGGCCAGCGACCCGTACTCGGGGTATGCCGCCTGGCTGTTGCCGGCCCTGCGGCAGGCGGTCGAGCGTCGCGATGCCGCGGCCATTCGGGTTCAGGCCGACCGGTACGTCGCGGTCTTCGATCGCCTCACGGCGCTGACCGATCGCCTGACGGTCGCCCTGAACGCGATGTAACCGGCGCACCCCGAACGCGAACCCGACAGAAGACCCCCTGGGGGTCCCCTTTCATTGAAAACGGCTTGCTCTGACCCGATGGTGGGCGTACTGTCGATACGTGCACGGGAGCGGTCGCTCGAAGACGGCTCCCGTTGTTGTCTCGGGAGAGCCGCCTCCCCAAGCGACCCCGAGCCCCTGAGGATTCAAAGAGGAAACGGTTCCGTGATGCAGAAACGATCAGCGATCCTGGCCGCCGCACTGCTCGGCACGACTCTTCTGACCGCCACCACGGCGACGGCCGGCTCGGGCATCGAGCCGATCACCAGCGTCCGCGTGGCGGCCGGGCTGACCCGCCCGATCTTCGCGACGCACGCCCCCGGCGACTACAAGCGTCTGTACGTCATTCAGAAACGCGGGCAGATTCGCATTGTGAACCTGAACACGGGCGTCGTGAGCGCCTCGTCGTTCATGGACATCGACTCCATCGTCGGCGGCGGCACCACGACCAACAACGAGCAGGGGCTGCTCGGCCTGGCGTTCCACCCGGACTTCAAGGCGAACGGCTTCTTCTACGTCTACTACACGAACAACTCGGGCAACTCGGTCATCGCCCGGTATCGCGCCAAGGAGACGTCCCCGGGCTCCGGGATCTACAACCCGGACATCGCCGATGTCTCCTCCGCGTTCACGATCATGACGTTCTCGCAGCCGTTCTCGAACCACAACGGTGGCTGGATCGGCTTCGGCCCCAACGATGGCTACCTGTACATCGCGACCGGCGACGGCGGCAGCGCCGGCGATCCCAGCAATCGCGCCCAGGACATCACCAGTCAGCGGCTCGGCAAGATGCTCCGCCTCGACGTCGACGGCGGCTCGCCCTACGCGGTCCCCGCCGACAACCCGTTCGTCGGCGTGACCGGCGACGACGAGATCTGGGCGTACGGTCTCCGCAACCCGTGGCGGCCGAGCTTCGACCGTGACACCGGCGATCTGTACATCGCGGACGTCGGTCAGTTTTCCTGGGAGGAGATCTCGTACCAGTCCGCGGACAGCGCGGGTGGTGAGAACTACGGCTGGCGGTGCCGCGAGGGCATGCACAACTTCACGTTCACCGGTGCCTGCTTCGACCAGACCTTCACCGAGCCCTTCCACGAGTACCCGAACCCGAGTCAAGGCCGGTCGATCACCGGCGGGTACGTCTACCGCGGCTGCGCGATTCCGTCGCTGCGGGGCACGTACTTCTTCGCCGACTACGTGAGCGCCCGGATCTGGAGCGTGGACGCCGGCGGCACGACCGACAACTTCACGATCCGCACCAGCGAGTTGGTCCCCGACATCGGCGCGATCAACAACATCGCTTCGTTTGGCGAGGATGCGCGGGGCGAGATCTACATCTGCGATCAGTCGGGGGGCGAGATCTTCAAGATCGTCCCCGTCAAGCCGACGATCCTGCCGGCCGACCTCGACTGCAACGGCGCGGTCGATTTCACCGACCTGCTCACGCTGCTCGCGGCGTGGGGCGAGTGCGACGGCTGCCTGCCCGACCTCGACGGCGACGACATGGTCGGCTTCGCCGACCTCCTGGCGATGCTGGCCTCCTGGGGCTGAGCCCGGACGACAACCCGTTTTCCCCGGCGGCGGCGACCCTGCAAGGCTCGCCGCCGCCGTCTTTCTTCCACCGACGTCCGGTCACCCGCCGGGCCTCGATCGCCGATGGGGCATGTGATATAGTCCCCCGCAACCGGGCTAGTAGCTCAGCTGGCTAGAGCGCACCCCTGATAAGGGTGAGGTCGGAGGTTCGAGTCCTCTCTGGCCCATTGAAAGCGGCCCCCCGCGTGCGGGGGGCCGTTGTCGTGCGCGGTCGTGGGCACGGACACGGACACGGACGCGGACACGGACACGGACCCGGACACGGACTCGGCCGCGGCCGCGGCCGCGGTCACGGACGCGGCCCCCGCCCCCGCACGTCTACCCTTCCCGCCCGTGCCACTCCGCCAGCACCGCCTGCTCCCGCTCCCGCGTGATCCCCGGTGCATTCTCCCCCGGCGTGTACTCGTACCCGCGTTCGGCCTTCGCCTCCGGGAGCCAGCCGTCGAGCCAGGCGAGCGTGACGCGGATCGTGTCGTCGAGCGGGCGCGTGCGGAGGCCGGCCCGGCGCGCGCGTTCGACGCTCGTACAGTGAAAGCCCTTGTACTCACCCTTGGGGGGCAGCCACACGGGCATCTGCACCCAGCCGCCGATGTTGCGTTCGGAAAGGAAATCCGCATCGGCCCAGGTGAACGAAGCATCGGAGCCCGTCGTGACGCGGCACGCCTCCACCAGCTTTCCGATCGTCATGCCGCCGCCAACGGGGCCGTTGGTGTTGTAGATGCCGTGCAGACGCTCTTCCATCGCGAGGACCACGAAGTCGGCCACGTCCCGCACGTCGATGAACATGACGGGGTCGGTCGGGTTGCCGGGCGTCAGCACCTCGCCCCCGGCGCGGATGCGGTGGGGCCAGTACGTAAAGCGGTGGGTGCGGTCGCGAGGGCCCACGATGAGACCGGGCCGCATGACGGTGGCCCGGCCGGGGAATGCCGCCTCCGCCGCGGCTTCGCTCCGCGCCTTCACGGCACCGTAGTGTGTCATGTCGTACGGGATGCGGTCGATTCCGGCCGCGATCTCGTCGGGCATGGTGGCCACGGGGTCACCCTCGGTGCGGCACGAGCTCGCCTCCGCGTACGCCGAGAGGCTGGAAATGTAGACGTACTGGTCGGCGGCTTTCGCCAGCATCGTGGCCGTCCGCTCGGTCCACTGGTGAACGCTGGCGGTGTCGATCACGACGTCCCACCGTCGGCCGGCCTCGACCTGCTCGCGCAGCGGCGTCAGGCCCGGACCTTCACCCTCGATGCGGTTGCCGATGATCGTCTCGACGTCGGCAAACAGATCTGGCCGGCGTCCCCGGTTGAAGAGCGTGAACGCGTGACCGCGGGCGCGGGCGAAACGCACGATGTGCGGGCCGAGAAAGCCGGTGCCGCCCAGGAAGAGGATCTTCAGCGGCCGTCGCGTGGGGCGATCGATCGGAGCGTCGTCGGCGAGCAGGCGACGAGCGGCAAACGCCGGGAGCGCGGCCGTGCCCGCACTCGCCAGGAGAAAGGTCCGTCGGGTTTCCATGGGGAGGCTCCGGGGAAGGCGTCAGTGATCCTGCGCGATGCCGAGCTTGGCGCGGAGACGCGCGGCGTTGCGTTCGTAGACGCGGAGGTTGCGATCCTTGTTCGCGATGCCGAGCGCCGCCGCCTGCTCGTACAGGTCGTACGCGATCGGCAGCTCGCCGACGTTCTCCAGGCACTCGGCCAGGCTGTCGTACACGTTGGCCGAATCGGGAAAGCGTTCGACGTTGGCCTCGAAGACGGCTTGGGCTTCCTCGTAGAGGTGCTGGCCCAGGAGCGCGTAGCCGAGCTGGTTGATGAGCATCTCCGGCACGCCCATCTCGATCTGGAAACGCCGGGCGAGCGCGTCGTACCGCTCGTCGAGCGTGGCGACGTCGGTGACACCGGTCAGGTTCGACGCCCCGCGGACGGGCTGGAAATACTCACGCAACCCGTGGCCGATCGCGCTGAGCGGCACGGAGCCGTGGTCCTCCTCGGGGAACGCACCGGAACTCCACGTGAAGCGTTCGGGGGCGTGGGCGGTCAGCCGCTCCACGACCTGCGTGAACGGCGCGTTCATCTGCTCGCCCTCGTCTCCGATCGCGAGGTACAGGAAGCGATCGAACAGCGGATGCTCGGCGGGGGCCGCCGCGAGGCGATCGACGAACTCGCCGTCCTCCCACCACAGGCTCGGGCTGAGCGCGAAGTAGCCGGAGAATGCATCGGGTTCTTCGATCAGCGTCTCGATCGCGAACAAGCCGCCGAGCGAATGGCCGACCAGGATGTTCAGCCCCGTGGTTCGGTACTCCTCGTCGATGAACGGTCGCAGCTCGTCGACCAGGAACCGGCGAAACGCGCCGCTGCCCACCGGCTCTCCGGATGGCGGCGTCATACGCGGCGGTGACATATCACGGCCGCGGTCGGTGTTGGCGACGCCGACGATGATCAGCGGAAGCGCGCGTCGCGTGCGTGCGAGGAATCGGCTCGTCCCCACCACGTGCGTGAAGTGGCTCGGGCCGTCGAGCAAGTAGAGGACACCGTACCGCTGCCCGCCGGTTTCGTAGCCCGGGGGGGTGGAGATGACGAGCTCGCGCATCTCGTCGAGCTGGGTCGACCGGATCGGCAGACGCTCGCCGATGGTGACGGGCTCAGGATCCTGTGCCGTCGCGACGCCGCCACCGGCGAAGATCGCGATCACGAGCACCAGACGGCCGACCTTCCTGTTCATGCGGGATCTCCTCTCCCCGGGTCCGTCGGACAACGCCGGGGCTTCGATCGTTGTACCAGCCCTCGCCGCCGGCGTTGTGGTCCGCGGGCCGGATCAGGGCCCGAAAGTCCCGGGGCCCGGCTTTTCGCGGCCGAGGAGGGCGAGCGTTCCGTTCGCCGAGACGATGGCGATCCGCTGTCCGTCCGCTGACCACGAGAGGTGGTACGCCGTGTCGGTCAACGGCCGCCGCATCAAGACGGTCTCGCCGTGCCGGCGATCGAGCAGCCACAGTCGATCGGTCGCCACGGCGACGCGATCGCCGAAGACGGCGATGTGATTGACCCCGCGTTCGCCGGTGACGCACGCGAACTGCGCGGGGCCGCCGGAGGTGGCGTGCAACCGTACGACGCCGGCCGCATCCCCCGTGAGCACTTCCGTGCCGGACGGTGCGAACGCAACGGCTTCGATCCGCGAACCGGTTCCGGCGAACGTCCCCACGAGCGCGCCCGTCTCCGCGTCGTACAACCGCGCGATTCCGTCCGTCCCGCCCGCGAGGACGCGTGTGCCGTCCGGACTGAACACGACCCGGGTGACCGAGACGCCGGGGAGCTCGATCCGATGAAGCGTGGTGACGGCCTCGACATCCCAGATCTGGAGGTGGCCGGCCGAGAGCGCCGCCCGTTTCCCGTCCGGGGCAAGTGCGCACGCGTAGACACCCGCCCCGGCGTCCAGCGTGGCGATCAGCGTCGGCGAGGGCATGGACCAGATCCGCGCCGTCTGATCCCAGGAGCACGTGATGAGACGCGTGCCCGAGCGGTCGAAACCTGCGCCGTGACACGAAGCGCCCGGATGGGCCTCCCAGGACACCCCTTCCGCTCCGGTGCGCGTGTCGTAGGTGCGCAACCACCCGTCGAAACATGTGACGGCGACCATGTTCCCGTCGGGCGCGAAGAGCGCGGAGTAGGTGCCGTCGGTGCCGGTATCGATCGCGAGGTGCGGCGTCTGCTTGGTCCTGCCGTCCCAGACCCGAACCGTCGCGTCCCGCCCGGTGGCCAGAAGCCGATCTCCCGCGGGCGTCCACGCCACACCGCGGACGGCGGCTTCGTGGCCGCGGAGCGTATCGAACTCGCTCCAGTCGGCGACCCGCCAGCGGCGGACGGTCTCGTCCCGCGCCCCCGACGCGAGCAACGCCCCGTCGGGGGAAAACGCGACCGCTTCGACGTGGTCGCCGTGACCACGCAGCGTCGCAATCAACCCACCGGTCTCGATGTCGAAGATCCGAACGGTCCGGTCCTTTGCCGCCGCGGCCACGATCGCGCCGTCGGGGCTGATCGCGATGTCGTTGACCGCGTTGTAGACACCCTCGTCGGGGAGCCGCAGCACCCGCTGCTCCACCCCGGTGGCGTCGAGCACGTGCACCAGTCCGTCCCACGAGCCGGCGAGCAGATGGCTGCCGTCCGGCGTGAACCGAAGCGAGCTGAGCGGCTTGATACCGATCCGCCGGCGGAAACGCACCGCGTTGGTGGCCGGATCCCAGATCCAGACGACCCCGTGAACTTTTCCTTCCTCGTCGCGTTCCCACGCGCCCGTGGCGGCGGCACCGCCGGGGCCGAGCGTTGCGGCCGCGACGGCGGGGTTGGCGAGCGTGATCCGCGCGATCTCTTCTCCGGTCGCCGTGTCCCAGACCCGCGAGGTGACGTCGCGGGAGACGGTGATCAACCGATCGCCGCCGGGCCCGAACGCCGCTCGGTACACCGGACCGGCGTGGCCGTCAATGACACGACGGGGCGAAAGCGACGGCCAGTCCCGCAGCCAGACCCGGTCGCCCTCGATCGTTGCCACCGTCGCGCCGTCGGGGGCGACCGCGATCCCGGTGGCGGGCGTGTCGATCGCGACGGTCTCGAGCGTCGTGTCGCTGACGTCCCGGAGGTACCGCCACTCCCAGTCGCGGTGGACGGTCGGCGCATCGTCGAGCCAGCGTCGAAGCTCGTTCGCCTCCCCGAGCCGCAACGCCTTCTCCGCCGCCGCCAGGTGCGCGCGGTAGGACCGAAATGCGGCGAGATCATCGCCCCCCGGAGGCGTGAGTGTCGTGGCGACGGCAACGATCATCGTCGTGATCACGGCTGCTCTCCCTTCTGCGATGCGGGTGGGGTCCGCTCGATCACGGTGCCATGCTCGTCGAAGAACGTGAGCGTGCCCCGGCGGTCCTTGAGGTACAGAACCGCCGCGCCCTTGCTCGCGTCACCGTGGAGGGCGATTCCCCCGCCGCCGTGCGCGAACAGGGCCGTGCCCACGCGAATGACGCCCGCGTCGTCCAGGAGCAGCATCGCGGTCTGGCTGTCATCGTGTACGTACGCCGACCGCACGCGGCCTTCCGCGTCGCGCAGGAAGAACCCGGCCGAGCCGTCTTCGTCGGTGCCGATCTCGGCGCGGACCCGATTCTCCTGATCGACCATCCGGATGGTGCGGGCGGTGAGCACGTCCGCCGGCGGCGCTCCGGGTCCGGCCCACGCGGCGACACCGGCGATGCCGACGACGAGGGCGGCGATCGTCAGTCGGCGGTTCGCCCGTTCGAGGCGGCGGACCCGCGTGATGAGTTCGGCGTCGGGTGCAATCATCGGGGGCTCCTTGGTCGGCGGAGGCCGGTTGGGGTCGTTGTCGAGTCCGGCGCCGGGCGACCCGTCGCCTGGGCGACGAGACGATCGACGTAGTCGCGGAGATGCGCGACCGCCGCGTCGTAGGCGGCGAAGTCGCGATGGGTGCGGGCAAGCATGACGGCGCCCTCCATCGTCGTCAGGACGAAGACGGCCAACGAGCGCGGATCGACCTCGTCGGGCAGGCGGGCGGACGCGGCCTGGAAACACTCCGCCACGGCGTCCATCCAGTTGTCGAAGTTGGCCGCCAGCAGGGGCCGAATGCCCGGGTGCGACTCTGCGAGCTCGATCGCCAGGTTCCCGATCGGGCAGCCGTGGGAGAACTCCGTCATCGCTAGCATCTGGCGGTAGCCGTCGAGCAGACCGAACACCCGCTCGAGCGGATCGTCGAGCCGCGACCAGATGGGATCGAGCACCTCCGATCGCAAGAGCCGAAGTCGCTCCTCCAGCGTGGCCGCCAGGAGATCCTCCTTCGTCGGGAAGAAGTGGTAGAGCGACCCCGGCAGCAATCCCGCCCGCCGGGCGATCTGGGCGAGCCCGGTGTTGGCGTAGCCCTGAAAGGTGAAGAGCTCCATCGCCGCCTCGACGAGACGCTCGCGGCTGGACAAGGCACGGGATGGAGCTTCTTGGTTGGTCAACCAACCAAGTAGATCGACTCAGGACACTGCTGTCAACCCGCTGGGCCGGGATTTCACCGCCGGGGGCGTCGCACCGGGTCCGATGCGGTATCACCGGAGGCTACCTTTCCCCAGAGACGCTCGCCGTGGGCCACGCTCTGCGGTTCGTGACAACGCTCGCTCCCCGGGAGACGACCCGATGATGATCAAGCTCACGCCCGCGTTCGCGTGGCTCGTGGCGCTCTCGATCGGCCTGACCTCGTCGGCCGGACCGCCGGTGACGACGCCACGCGACACGGTGATCGACACGATGCACGGGGTCGAGGTGCCGGATCCCTACCGCTGGATGGAATCCGAATCATCCACGCTGACGGCATGGGTGAACGCACAGGACGGTTTCTTTCGGTCGTTCGTCGACGGCGTGCCGATTCGCGACGCCATTGTCGATCGGATCGCGGAGATCGGGGAGTTCGATTCGGTCAGCCCACCGACGCGCGCGGGGAACCGATGGTTCTCCTGGCACACGCCGGCCGACCGCGCGCGGGGGATGCTCATGGTGCGTGAGGGGGCGGCGGACGCACCGGCGCGGGTGCTCGTCGACCCCGAAGCGTTTTTTCCGTTGGACACGATGCGGTTGACCGGGATGACGCCAAGCCCCGACGGCACGCACGTGGTCATCGCCTGCGACGACGGCGCCGGCACGTGGGGTGAGCTGCGTCTACTCGACGTCGACAGCGGTCGCGAACGGCCGGAGCGGCTCACCGGCATCAGCGGGCCGACCGGTTTCCCCGGCGTGCGGTGGCTGGGTGACGGAACGGCTTTCGTCTACTGGCACTTCGACGTTCGCGATGCGCGGGGGACGCGGACCGTCGCGTTGCGCAATCCGAAGCTCCGGCTTCATGTGCCGGGTACGCCGCAGTCGGAGGATCCGGTGCTCGCGGCCGACACCGGGGATCCCACGCGGCTCATCCGCACGTTCGACATCACGAACGATGATCGTTTCCTGGTCTACTCGGTGATCGACAAGGGGACGCGTCACACGACGCTGCACGCCCTCGCCTTCGACGATGCGGACGCCGGTCCGATCACCCTCGCGCGGGACGAGGCGACCTTCGGCTACATCGGCAGCCGCGGATCCCGTTTGATGTATCGCACCGATGCCGGGGCCCCCAACTTCCGCGTGATCGGCATCGATCTCGACGACCCGGCGCCGGAACGCTGGATCGATGTCATTCCCGAGGGCGAGAACCAGATCGCCGCCGTGTGGCAGACGGCCGATCGGCTCATCGTCAACGAGCAACGCGACGTCAAGCCGGTCTTGCGTGTCCATGATCTCGACGGGCGATTCCTTCGCGAAGCGCAGCTCCCCGGGATCGGCGGGGTCGGGGTGACGGCGTCGCGTCGTCACAGCGACGTGTACTACCGGTTCGGTGTTCTCTTCGACCCGATGACCATCTACACGCTCGACACGGAGACGGGAGCGAGCACGCTTTATCATCGACCCGCGCTCGCGTTCGATCCCGAGGCCTTCGTGGTCGAGCAGGTCTTCTACGAGAGCTTCGACGGTACGCGGGTGCCGATGTTCATCGCTCGCCGCCGCGACCTCCAGCCCGACGGAACCCACCCGCTCTGGATGTACGGTTACGGGCACGGTGGTTGGTCGGCGTTCCCGTGGTTCCAGCCGCATCTCGTGGCGTGGCTGGAGATGGGCGGCTTCTACGCATTGCCCGGCATTCGCGGCGGCGGCGAGTACGGGGCCGCGTGGCGTGACGCGGGGATGGCGCGGCAGAAGCCGAACGCGATCGGCGATTATCTGGCGGCGGGGGAGTGGCTGATCGAAAACGGGTACGCGTCACGCGACGGTCTTGTCGCGAACGGCGGCAGCGCGAGCGGATTCCTGCCCGTCGTCGCCACCAACCGGCGGCCCGACCTCTTCGGTGCCGCCGTCGTCGATTGGCCGTTTCTCGACATGCTCCGGTATCACCACTTCGCGTCCGGCTTCACGCGATCGTTCGGGTCGCCCGACGATCCCGTCGACTTCGCGGTCTTGCACGCGTACTCGCCGTACCACAACATCGAGGAGGGCACGTGCTATCCGCCGACGCTCGTCGCCGTGGGTGAACGCGATCTCACGACGCCGCCGCTGCACGGGTACAAGTACATCGCTGCGCTCCAGCACGCGCAGGCGTGCGAGAGGCCCGCGATGATCCAGATGATCCGCGACGCCGGACATTACTCCTACGGCACGACGCCGGAGCAGCGTCGCGGTTCGTTCGCGGATCAGATCGCGTTTCTCATTCGGGCGCTCGAGCTGCCGTTCCGGCCGCCGGTTTCGGGGAACGCCGGAGCGCGGTAGCTCGCGGGGGGGTCCGCGAGCGGGTCCGCGTCCGGGTCCGTGTCCGGGTCCGCGTCCGCGTCCGGGTCCGTGTCCGCGTCCGTGTCCGTGTCCGTGCCCGTGTCCGCGTCCGTGTCCGCGTCTGTGTCCGGGTCCGGGCCCGCGACCGCTACCGTGTCCGTGTCCGTGCCCGTGTCCGTGTCCGTGCCCGCGTCCGTGTCCGTGCCCGTGTCCGCGTCCGCGTCCGTGCCCGTGTCCGCGTCCGTGTCCGGGTCCGGGTCCGCGTCCGTGTTTCGTCCGCCCGGCCTGCTACATTCCCCCTATGCCCCCTACCTCCCCCGGCCCCCTCCGCCAGCTCGTCGACTGGAGCGCCGCCTTCTGGGCCGGCGTCGCGGCTGGCGTCATCTTCCTCGGCCTCAACGTGTACGCGGCGCCCGCCGTCATTGGCGGCAACGGCTGGAGCTTCATCCGGCTGCTCGCGGCACCCGTGATGGGCGACGGGGTTCTCGCGCCGCCTGCGTCCTTCGACGCCGCGATCGCGCTGGTGGGCCTTGGCGTCCACCTGGTGCTCTCCGTCGCGTTCGCGTTGCTGCTCGCGATCGTGATCCACCGGTGGGGGTTGCTCGTCGGGATGCTCGGCGGCGCGTTGTTCGGGGTCGCGTTGTACGGCATCGTGGTGTACACCGCATCGCTCCTGTTTCCGTGGCTGCTGACGCTGCAGAGCCCGCTGCTGCTCGCGACGCACGTGATCTTCGGCATCGTCGCCGGCGGTGTGTACGAGACGCTCGAGGTCGAGGAGTTTGCTCCGTCGCCCGCTGCCGCGGGGGGAGGTAACACATGAGCCGGCGATTCATTCGCGTCCGGCCCCCGCTGCGTCAGCGGCTCCGACCCGGCCGGCTCCCGTTTCGGCCGCGACGACGGCGGGGCGGCAAGCTCCGGCTGCTCATCGGCGCCGCCATCGCCCTGTTCGCGATCGTGTCGTTCTTCGGCTCGCGGCAGTACAACCCCGTCACCGGCGAGAAGCAGTTCGTCGCGCTCGCCCCGCACCAGGAGATCGCGCTTGGTCTCCAGGCGGCGCCGCAGATGATCCGGCAGCACGGCGGCCTCGATCCCGGTGACCAACGGCAGCGGCTCGTCGACGCCGTCGGCATGCGACTGGTCGAACGCAGCGCCGCCGCCCGGACGGAGTGGCAGTACGAGTTCCATCTGCTCGCCGACACGCAGACCATCAACGCCTTCGCCCTCCCCGGCGGACAGTGCTTCATCACGGCGGCGCTCTTCGACCGACTCGAGACCGAGGGCCAGCTCGCGGGCGTGCTCGGCCACGAAATCGGCCACGTCGTCGCGCGGCACGGCGCGCAGAAGATGGCCAAGAGCAAGCTGACCCAAGGCCTGACCGGCGCGGTGCTGGTCGCCACCGACAGCGCGGAGAGCACGCTGCTTACGCAGATGATCGCGCAGATGGTCAACATGAAGTACGGACGCGACGACGAGCTGCAGTCCGACGAGCTGGGCGTCCGCTTCATGGCCGACGCCGGCTACGACCCCCGCGCCATGCTCGCAGTCATGCGTATCCTCGCGGAGGCATCATCCGGCTCGCGACCGCCGGAGTTCTTCAGCACGCATCCGAATCCGGACAATCGGCTGGCCCGGATCGAACGCGCGATCGGCGAGGTGTTTCCCGGTGGCGTGCCGGCGGGGCTCGAGCCCTGAGCGCGAATCGTGCCACGGACAGCGAAGCGTCGGTGCCGTCGGCGTCCATTGCAAAGGGGGGTTCGACTCCCCCGCGTGATGGACGACGCACGGCACGGACGCTTCGCTGTCCGTGGCACCATTGTCCGTCGTACCACTGGGCTCAGGTGTCCTGATCCTCGGGCTCCCCGCCCAGCGCGGCCCAGTCGCCGCGACGAAAGGCGACCAGGATCCACACCACGACCGGCATCACGTACCACGTGAACGTCGATCGGGAGACCGCATTGCGCGCCAGGTTCATCACCGACTCGAGAAACCCGTCGACCTGGATCACCCGGATCGTGTCGAGATCCTCGCAGACGTGCAGCAGAATCCGCAACGCCACGAGCACGCAGACGATCGGCAGGCCCCACAGCAAGGCGCGACCGCGGCGTCGCCAGGTGAGGGGCGTCGCGATGACCAGGGCGATCAGGATCGCCGTCGGCGTGTAGCCGAGGTACCGGGCGCTCAGCTTCATGCGGCTGGCGCCGCCGTTGCGTTTGTTCTGGATGTGAACGAGCGTGTCGACGTACTTGTCGGCCTCGGGGAGCGGCTGGAAACGAATCGTGACCCCGGGTCCGTACGACGGAACGACCATCGAGCCGCCGAATCGGAACATCGCCTGGTAGACGCCGTCCACGAGGGGCCACGCCGCCGTCAGGACGGCGTACAGCACGATCGCCTTGACGAGAAACACGACGATCGGCCGCCACGGCATCACGGCGAGTTGCTCCGCGGACGTCGTGTCGCCCAGATTGCCCAGGCAATCCACAGAAGCATGGCGGCGAGGATGAAGACCGGTTGCCAGACGTCGACGTGCATCGTCTCGAACGCCTCCGGCCAGAAGACGCCGGTGTAATAGAGCGAGATAATGCGCACGAGGTTGAGGACGACCAGGATCGCCACGCCGACGGCGAGCCCCGGCAGCTTCCGTTTCAGGGGGGCGGGGAAGGCGATGACCGCGGCGGCAAACAACGCCGACGGCTCGATGGCGTCGCAGCCCTGCGCGATCTGGAGATTGAAGCGGGGCGAGAATACGCTGACGTCAGTCGCGTTGGCCTGCTCCTGGAACACCCGAAGAATGAACGCCGAGACCGAGGCGTTGAGCCGAAGGTACGGCAGCCAGACGTGATCGGTGAACCAGGCGATCGTGCGGAAGGCGTAGAACAGGCCCATGCACACCGCGAAGATCCCGACGAACTGGACGATCGGCCGTTTCCCCCGCGCTGCGTCCGCCCACCACGACGACCGCGGGGGCGCCGACGCACGCGGGGGCGTCGGTCGGGGGCGTTTCTTCTTGGATCGCGGCACGGTGGCTCCCTGCTACTCGTGATCGATCGGATCCATCGGGGCGAGCCACAAATGGACGAGGTAGGCAACGATCGGCGTGCAGATCAGCGTCCCCGTCGTGTCGACGGTGCTGATCGGCCCGGAGACGAGGTAGATCACCACGAACGTGACCAGCACCGCGAACATCACGATGATGAGCACGCGAAGGAAAAGGCCGGGTACGAAGAGCGGTGGTGATGGTCCGTCCATGGGCGAGTCCTCCCCCCTCCTGATCGGAGCGGTGTCCCCCGGACATGAGATTTGGGCGCCGACAAAGAGCCGTTAGTCGGCGCACGAACCCCAGGCGGCGAGGATCGTGGTCAGGTCGCGAAAGTCGACGAATCCGTCACCGGTCACGTCGGCGCCGCACGCGTCACAGGGCCCCCAACGGGCCAGCACCAGCAACAGATCGGCAAACTCCACCCGCCCATCACCGTCGAGATCGGCGGGGCACACGGGGTCGTACCCGAACGTCACCATCAGCATGCCCGTCACCGCGAAGTCCGAGATGCGCACGGTGAGGTCGGTGGTCAGGCTGACGGCGACCTCGGCGGCCACCTCGAGCCCGACCGGAAGGGGCTCCGCGCCGATGAACTGCTCGAGGTCGGTCCGCGTCTCGCGACTCAGCACCAGCGGCACCGACAGGGTGCCGAAATCCCAGAAGTCCGGTCCGCTCCCGGTGACACCGTCGCTCGGCCCGACCGATCCGTCGGTGATGTCGACCCGGCTGAACGAGCCGTCGTCGACGAGTGTGCCGAAGTTCACCACCCCCGTTCCCGCCACCTGCGTGGCAATGTCGGGCGCGGGCAAACGCGACTCGTTCTCGACCGACACGTCGGCGGCCACGGCCGCGATGACATCGACCTGGACGGAACGCAGCGTGCGGGTGCCGGATGCGTCGTCGAACCGTGGGAAGAGCAACTCGACGCTCGCGGGAGAGAGCGGGAACCCGAACGCCTGCGCGTGAACTTCTTGTTCGAGCGGGCCGGCGCCGACGTCCGCACCCGAAACCAGGATCAGACCGGCGATGAGCTGTGCCGACACACGATTCATCTTCAACCCCGAGAACCCCCACGCGGTCCGCCTCGATCCGCTGATTGCTTCCGCCCCCGTACTATACCCGACCGCATGATCGCAGCGTCGTGGGTCCGCTCGCCGCGGTCAGCGGCAGACGCCCCAGCCCGCGAGCACCGCCAGCAGATCGGTCAAGCCGACGACACCGTCGCCGTCGAGGTCGGCCGGGCACCCCGGGCACACGCCCCATTGGTCGAGCACGGCGATGAGATCGGTGAACCCCACGTCCCCCGAGGCGTCGACGTCGCCCGCGCAGGGAGTCGGCAGCGTCGCGATCCACGCCTCGCGGTCGCCGAGCGGGTTGAGACCGTGCCCGACGATCACGGTGCCGTCGGTCGAGATGCCCGTGATCCGGTCGAGCTGCCAACCCGTCACATCGACCCCGGCCGCGGCGAGGCGATCGGCGAACCGCTCGAGGCGACCGTCCGCCGTCCAGAGCACGGCCTCACGCCCGACGTCCGACGTGGCGTACCCGCCGATCAGCCGGCCGTCACCCGAAACGGCCTCCGCCTCGCTGCGTTCCTCGCCACCGGGAAGGTCGTCCAGGGCGACGAGACCAGCGGCGTCGGTGAAGACGAACGCAAGCCGGCCTTCCGCCGTGAAGCTGTAGCCGGCGATGACGGCGCCGTCATCGCTCGTGGCCGTCGCAATGCTCAGGTACGTCCCGCCGGGGATCTCGCCGAGCCCCTCCATGCCGCCGGCTTCCGTCCAGCGCATCGCCTGGACGCCCTCCTCGGATCGGCTCCAGCCGACGACCACGTGTCCGTCGCCGCTCACCGCGCGCGCCTCGCTGCCGAAGTCGCCGCCCTCGAGGTCGCCCAGACCGAAGATCCCGCGTGGTGAGTGGATGTACGCCTCGCGACCGGACGCGGCCGAGTCGCTTCCCACGATGACGGTTCCGTCACGCGAGATCCCCGTGGCGGTCGCGCCGCCGATGCCGCCGCCGGGCAGCTCCGGCAACGCAACGAGCCCGCTCGCGAGCGTCCACCGAAACGCGAGGTCGACGCCGACGTGACCCTGACCGACGATGACCGTGCCGCCGTCGCTGGCCGCCATGGCTTCGCTCTCGAAGCTCGTGCCCCGCAGATCGCCCATCGCGATCATTCCCGTCGCGGCGGTCCACCGGAACGCCTCGCAGCAACCGGCCTCGCCCGTGGTGCCGTGCAGTGAGTAGCTCACGCCGACGACGGTGCCGCCGTCACCCGACACCCCCGACGCCCGGCTGTGATAGTCACCCCCCGGCAGATCCCCGAGCGCGGTGAACGACGCGTCACCCGCCCCCGACACGCCGGCCGGGAGCGTCAACGCGGCCACCATCGTCATTCGGACCGTCTTCAACCGCATCGCGTCTTGCATCATGGAAACGTACCCGCCGGCGCCGGCCCGATCCAGCCATTTCCCGACAGAGCGCGCAACGAAGCACCGCCGTCGCCAGCGGTGCTCCGAGGAGGAAAGAAGGAGAAGAAAGGCATGAGAACGGGCGCCGCGGATCGCCGGGGCAGGGCGGTCCGCCAACCCGCGGGCCCACCTCCCATGACCGCGAACGCCGTGCCAATGCGACGGCAAAAGTGCGGAGAATCTCCAAGTCACCACGCGCGAGCCCAGCCGCGGGGCGACAGACGACCGGCGCCCGGGACGGGCCACCCGCATCGGGGCGTTCGCCGCACGTCCAGTGCGTCGAATGCCCCACCCGCCCGAGAGGCTGGAGGAGCTCGCCCCCGACGGACACGAGCTCCCCAACCTCCGCTTCCGCGGGGTTCAGGTCCCGCCGTCGCCGAACGGGCACTCCTCGCCGACCAACGCGAAGACGATCTGCAGGTCGGTCAGGTCGACCTCCCCGTCACCGTCCACGTCTTCGGGGCAACCGTCGCACGACGTCCCGATCAGCGACGCGATTCGCGCGACGTCCATTGCGGTGATGAAGCCGTCACCATCCACGTCGGCCAGGCACTCGCACTCGTCCGGGATTCCGTTCCCGTTGCAGTCCGTCGGATTGAACGTCACGTCCGGGCCCACCAGGTACAGCTCGAACGGGGCCTCCTGGAAGAACTGCGCAGCGATCCGGATCCAGTACGTCTTCCCCTTCTCCGCTTCGAAGACGATCTCGAAGTGGTCGATCTCGTTGCAGTCGATCAGGCACTCCGGCGACGGCGGGCAGTCGTCGTACACGCCGTACACGAAGTCGACCGGTGGACCTTCCACCGAGACGAACGCCAGACCGTCCCACGCCGGTGCGTACCGGTAGAACACGTCGAACACGCCGACGTACAGACCGCAGAAGAAGTAGTCCGGCATCTTCGGTCCGAACGCTCCGGTCGTGACGGTCGTGGACTCGTACCTGATGAACGGGCCGATGAACGGCGCTTCGTCGCACTCCGGGCTCGCCTGCGCGTCTTCATCCAGCTGGTAGAGCGGCATCGTCTCGACATCGTCGGGGATGCCGTTGCCGTTGCAGTCGTCGCCACCGGCAATCGTGACGAACGCAAGGCCCGCGAACTTGTCCCCGAGCGCTCCGACGACCACGACCTCACCAAACGGGTCGATGACGCCGAGCAACCGCTGCACCTCTCCGGATGGCAGCTCCACGCGAATGATCCCCCACAGCTCGCCCGTTCCGGGATGCGTCGCCAGACCGTTGCCGCCGAGGATCTCGCCGACCCCCGTCGTCAGGATCATGGGAATCTCGTCGATCGTCGACGCGTCCGTCGGGTCGATGATCCGAAGGAACGCGCTGCCCTTGTCGACCGAGTAGAGCCCGATGCCATCGCCCGCCGCCGGGAGCGCCGCGAACGCGAGCCCCTTCGCCTGATGATCGAGATCCCCGATCACCGTCGCCACCCCGTCGGTCGTCACGCGGAACAGCGGGTAATCGGCGCCGTGATCCTGCTTCCACAGGAACACGTTCTCTTCGGGCCACCACACGATGGCCTGGGCCTCTTCGTCGATCAGGTCGGTCGTGCTGATGTCGATGTCCGTCGTCGCACAGGAGGACCCGTTGCCGATGCCGTCCACCGTCTCGAAGATGACCCCGTCGAGCGTCGTGGGATCGAACGGGCCGACGTGTCCCGAGGCGTGGTAGAGCCGGCCATCGGTCCCGTTGAACGCGATCGTTTCCCCGTCATCGCCGCGACCGAGCCCGCAGATGAACTCGATCGACGCGTCATCCGTGCTGATGCTGAACAGCGACTCGGGCGTGTCGGCCCCGTCGCCGGTCACGCCGATCAGCTCGAACGCGCCGCCGATGGTCCCGCACTGCAGCTCCCGCATCATCACGTCCCGACCGACCGCCGGGTTCAGGAAGGTGTCGCTGAGGAAGCCGTTGAAGAAGACGCAGCCGCTGCGCGCCACGATCGCCTCGCCGGTCCCCGGCGTGTCGGTGGCGATCGTCGTCCCCCCGGTCACGCCGTAGGAGAAGGTGCCCCACCCCGGGTTGACGAGCGCCCCGGCGAGGCCATCCAGGGTCTCGCCTCCCACCCCGTCCATCATGCCGAGGTTGGTGGTTTGCGTGTAGCCGAATCCGAGGCCGGCGAGGTACGGCGGCGCCGGTTCAACCACCCGCCAGTCGCTGACTATTACGACGCCGTCGGGGTTCGCGACGATCCAGGCGGCCAGATCGTCCTCCCACACGCTCTCGCCGCCGGCGTTCTGGTGCGCTGCGATCACGTGCGTGTACGCCCCGGTCTGGAGCTCCGTCTCGAAGTCGGCGGGATCGACCACCATCGTGAACGACCACCCCAACGCGTCCAACGCGGCCTGGTAGGCGCTCGTGCCGAGTACGAAATCCTCGTAGAACAGGACGTTCGGGCCCCCGGCGAGCCCGACGACCTCGGTCGTGCCGGAATGGACCGCCATCAGCTTCGCCGCATTCTGTCGTGATTGCGGCGGGCCGACGCCTGCGCTCATCAGCAGAGCGACCGCAACCGTCATCGTGCTTTGCTTCCACATTCTGTTGCCTCCTCCCGTGGAACGTGGTGACTTTCGACACCGCAACGGCCGCACGGCACGCTCGGTGACAAACGCGTCGTGTGACGCGTCTCTGGTCTGTCTGGTTGAGCGGCGATCCGGACGCGGCGTCGACGCGGCAACGCGCCACCGTGCCTCGCCCGACCAAAGTCCCGAGGGGGGGAACGTGATCGATCGTGCGTCGATCGTGAGCCTCTCCCTTCGCTCGACGCCGTCCCCGTGGCAGTCGAACCTAAGGATATTCCGGTCGCCTTATCGACCCGCCCCGACGTCGGTGGGACCGAGGGCTTGAATCCACCGCGCCCGACGTGCGCAACCACCGTCAGACGCGCGGCTTGGACGCGGCGCCCGGACCGCGCTGACCCATCGAACGGCGCGGGTGCCGCCGGCAATACGGTGCCGAATCCTCATCACGATCGACCGCGCGGCGGATCGATCCCACCGTTGCCGTCCCCGCGTCGACGTCCGACCGCGTGGATAGAAGGAAAAAGGAGCTCGCCCCCAGGGGACGAGCTCCTTGGCAAGACACGATTGGACGCCGTCGATCAGGTGCCGCCGTCTCCGAACGGGCACGCTTGGCCCATCTGCTCGAAGATGATCTCGAGATCCCTGACGTCGACCTCACCGTCGCCGTCGACGTCCTCGGGGCATCCGTCGCAGGACGTGCCCAGCAACACGGTGACGAGCGCCGCATCCCTGGGGGTGATGAAGCCGTCACCATCCACGTCCGCCAGACACTCGCACTCGTCCGGGATCCCGTTGCCGTTGCAATCCACGGGATTGAACGCGGGGTCGGGGCCGACCATGTGCAGCTCGAACGGCGCTTCCTGGAAGAACTGCGCCGCCACGCGGATCCAGTACGTCGTGCCCTTCTCGGCGTGGAAGATGATCTCGAAGTGATCGATCTCGTTGCAGTCGATCAGGCTCTCCCGCGTCGGCGGGCAGGCGTCGTAGACGCCGTACACGAAGTCGACCGGCGGGCCCTCCACCGACACGAACGCGAGACCATCCCACGCCGGCGTGTACTGGTAGAACACGTCGATCACGCCGACGTACAGACCGCAGAAGAAGTAGTCCGGGAACGCCGGTCCGAACGAGGCGTCCGTGACCGTCGTCGTCATGTACGTGATGCCGGGCCCGATGAACGGCGCATCTTCGCACTCGGGCGTGGCCTGCGCATCTTCGTCCAGCTCGTACTGCGGCTCGGTCTCGACGTCGTCCGGGATGCCGTTGTTGTTGCAGTCGCCGATCGACTCGCACGCATCCAGCACCAGCGCGACGATCGCGGCCGCCAGATCCAGTTTCGGATCCGTCGACTCGAATACGGTGCCGCCGGTGCCCTCCGCGAGCTCGGTCGCCAGTGGCACGACGCAGTCCTCCGGGTCGTTTCCGACGATCGGCGAAACCGTGACACCGTTGATATTCGCCAAGACGATTGCGTTGGCGATCGCCGCCTCCGACTCGGGCAAGCCGTCCGTGCAACTGCCGAGGCACGGCCCCTCGTCGCTGATCGGGACGATCACCCGCAGGGCGCCCGGCGTCCATCGGAACTCCTGGGCCACGATCGCGGTGGCCGGGGCCCAGCTCTCGTCGTTGTCACCGGGCTGGTCGAGCGGTCCGCATGAACCGTCTCCCGGCACATCGGGGCCGAAGAGATCGAGAACGGTATCCGTCAGGCAGTCGAAGGCGCCACCGGGTGCTTCCGTAATGCCATACAGGAACGTCGTCGCGTCGATGCCCAACGCGCCGAGGTCGCCCTCGACGGCATCGATCGCC
Organism: Phycisphaerales bacterium; assembly: GCA_013003065.1. Taxonomy (GTDB): domain Bacteria; phylum Planctomycetota; class Phycisphaerae; order Phycisphaerales; family SM1A02; genus JABDLI01. Next base: position 44,663 of record JABDLI010000212.1, read on the forward strand.
GCGCAGAGCGCGGCCGCCTCGTCGTCCATCGAGCCCGACGTATCCATGAGGAACACGACTTCGACGGGCGGACAGACCAGCCCGTCGGTGCCGACCCACGTGATGCCGGCAAACCGCTCCTCGAGCGGTCCGACGACGTGCGCATCACCCGTCCCCGGGTCGATCACGGTCAGCAGCCGCACAGGCGGCCCGCCGCCACCCGCTTCACCGCCACCACCGCCACCACCGCCACCACCGTCGCCTTCGACGCGAATGACGCCCCACAGCTCACCCGTCGCCGGGTGGGTGGCGAGACCGTTGCCACCGAGGATCGCGCCGCTGGGCGGCACGAGGTTCAGCGTGATGGAGTCCAACGTCGACGCATCCGCCGGGTCGATGAGGCGGAGCTGATCGCTCTCGCTCTCGACCGAATAGAGACCGATGCCGTCGCCCAAGCGGGCCGGGATCTGCGCAAAGGCCAGACCCTTGGCCTGGTGGTCCATGTCGCCGACGAGCGTCGGCTCCCCGTCCGCGGTCACGCGGAACAACGGACCGGGGCCGTGATTCTGCTTCCAGAGAAAGACGTTCTCCTCGGGCCACCACAGCAGCGCCTGCGCTTCTTCGTCGATCAAGTCCGTCGTGCTGATGTCGATGTTGGTCGTCGCACACGACGTTCCGTTGCCGACATCGTCGACGATCTCGAAGACCACGCCGTCGAGCGTCTTCGGATCGAATTCGCTGTCATGTCCCGACGCGTGATAGAGCTGACCGTCCGTCGAGTTCCAGCCGATCGTCTCGCCATCGTCGCCGTTGCCGAGCCCGCAGATGAACTCGATCGTCGCGTCGGTGGGATCGATGCGGAAGAGCGATTCCGGTGTCGGCGACCCGTCACCGGTCACGCCGATCAGCTCGAACTGCCCGCCCCCCGCCGCGCACCGCAGCTCGCGGATCGCGACGTCCCGCCCGACGTCGCCGTTGAGGAACGTGTCGCTGAGAAAGCCGTTGAAGAAGTGGCAGCCGTTCCGCACCGCCATCGGCTTGCCGCTGCCGGGTGAATCCGTCGCGATCGTCGTCCCGCCGGTGACGCCGTAGGAAAAAATCCCCCAACCCGGGTTCACGAGCGCACCCGCCAGACCGTCGAGCGCTTCGCCGCCCGTCCCCTCGACCATGCCGAGGTTCACGTTCCCGGAATAGGCAAATCCCAGGTCGGCCAGGTACGGCTGCGGTTCGTCGACACGCCAATCGCTGATGAGCACGGGGGCCCCGGGGTTGGAAGCGGCCCACGCCGAGAGATCGTCCTCCCACCCGCTCGCGCCGCCGGCATTCTGGTGCGCCGCGATCACGTGCGTGTACGCCCCGGTCTGGAGCTCCGTCTCGAAGTCGGCGGGATCGGTCACCATCGTCACCGTCCAGCCCAGCGCATCCAACGCCGCCTGATAGGCGCTGGTCCCGAGCACGAAGTCCTCGTAGAACAGGACGTGCGGCCCCCCCGCGAGGCCCTGGAATACGACCTTCCCGCCGGTCACCGTCGCCTCTGGCGATCGCGCGTTGTTTGCCGTCGAGGCGTGGCTCGCCGACACGCTCAGCAGCGTCGCGGCGGCAATCACCATCGTTCCGTGTGTCTTCATCGCAATGACTCCTCCAGTGTGGCCGTCAAAATTCTTGCACCCCGCAACGGCCGCGTGGCCCTGCCGGTTCATCGAGAGACTCGTCTGTCGGGTTGGGTGGTCTTCGCAGGACAGCGGCGCGGCGGCTGATCACCCCCACGCGCTCCCCGGACACCCCGCCGCGGCGGGGAACGGGATCGATCGTTCGTCCGATCGGAACCCCCTCCGTTCCTTCGCCTGCTCCGCGTCGCCGGTCACTCCGGTGACGCCACCGCTTCTCAGGATATCCGCGGACAAACACATATTGAAACTCATTTCTTGGCGGTTCGGCGGACGCGGCCTCGTGAGGTGACGCGTAACTCGGTCCCCGTCAAGGAGTTCGCGTCAGAAAGGGGTGGCGACGCTCGCGACCGTATACTCCGCGGCTCCCGCCGAGCCGACGTTGTATGACGATCCCCCCTCCCGCCATTCGCCCGGGCGAGCCCGACGACGAGACGCTCATCGAAGCGTGCATCGCCGGTGACGACGCGGCGTGGACGACGCTGGTCGACCGGTACGGGCGGCTGGTCTTCTCGATCCCGCGTCGCTACCGATTCGATCGCACGCAGAGCGAAGACGCTTTCCAGGAGGTGTTTGCGATCCTCTTTCGCCAGCTTCCCCGCCTCCGCAACCGGGCGGGGCTCCCGAAGTGGCTCATGACGACCACCCACCGCGTCTGCCGGCAGATCATCCGCCGGCGCACGCTCCCGCTGGATCCGCTGCACCCGGCCCTCGAGCAAGCGGCCCCCCCGCAGGATCTGCTCGCCGAGTGGGAACGCGCCCACGCCGTTCGCGGTGCCCTGCGGGCCCTGGGCGGGCGGTGCGAGGAGCTGCTCACGGCCCTGTATCTGGAGCGAGCCGAGGTCCGATACGAGCACATCGCCGAGCGGTTGGGCATGCCGATCGGGAGCATCGGCCCGACCCGGGCCCGATGCCTGGAGAAGCTGCTGGAGCTGCTCGAGAAGACCGATCGTTCCGGCTGAGCGGTTGTATCACCATCCGCTCGTCCGGCACATGAAGGATGAACAGGAGCCGCCCCATGCCCGATCCGGCCATTCCCTTCGCAACGCTCGTCGCCTACGCGTCCGGGGAGATGACCCCCGCCGAAGCGGCGGCGTTCGAGCGTCGTCTGACGACGACCGGGCTGTCGACGGTGGCCACGCGGCTCCGGGAGATCATCACCACGCTGCGTCGCGACGATTCGGAAGCGCCGACCGAGGCGGCCGTGCGTCGAGCGTTGGCGGAGTTCCGCCCGACCCCGGCCACCGCGACACCGATGGGCACCCCGCTGGCCGCGTTGCGCCGGATCGTGGCCGAGCTTGTCTTCGACAGCCGACGCCAAACGACGCTCGCCGGCTTTCGCGGCGGCGTCGCGGCGTACCAGCTCGGGTTCGAGAGCACGCTCGGCCGCGTCGGCGTGCAGATCAGCGAGACGAAGGCCCGCGACGCCGGCTGGCGGCTCAGGGGACAGGTGCTCGGAGAAGAACGCCCGAGCCGCGTCGCGCTCGTGTCACAAGTCGACGACACCGTCGTCGCCGACGCGACGCCGGACGAGACGGGTCAATTCACGATGGACGCCGCCACCGGCTCGTACGAGCTTCTCGTCGAGTTCGTGGAGAGCGACTGCGTCATCGTCATGCCGGAGGTCGAGCTGAGCTGAGCTGACCATGTCTGACTCCCGCTGCGATCCCGCGCAGCTTCTGCAGGAGGTGGTCGCCCTCCCCACGGACGCTGCGCGCGCACGGTTGACCGCCGGCGGGGCGGTCTCCGAACGCATGGGAGAGCTCGTGGCCGAAGCGCGGCGTCGCATCATGCGCGACCTGCCCGGCGCGCTCACCGCCACGGCCCGCCTCGTGGCGCTCGCCGACGATCTCGGCGATCCGCGTGACCGCGCGGTCGCGCGACGCGCTCGAGCGCAAGCGCTGGCCTACGGCAACAGCTTCGACCACGCCTTGACCCTGCTCGCCGAAGCGAGCGCCCTCGCAGAGGAGGCCGGCGACGCCGTCGAGGCGGCGCGAGCGCGGATGGCGATGCTGCACCCGCTGGCGCGTCTCGGACGCCACGAGGACGCCATCGCGGCCGGCGCAGCCGCCCGTTCGACGTTCGAGCGCGCGGGCGAGCTCGAGCTCGCCGCCAAGGCGGACGCCAACCTCGGCGAGACCCACCGGCTCCAGAACGAGCCGGAGCACGCGCTCGCCTGCTTCGACCGGGCGCGGACCGTCCTCGCCGCCGATCCCGTCGCCGCCGCCCAGATCGACAGCAACCGCGCACAGGCGCTCCTCGACTTGAACCGGTTCGGGGACGCCCAGGCCGCCTTCGAGCAGGCGAAGGACGCCTTCGAACGCGCCGGGTTGACACGCGGCGCGGCGATCGTCGAGGGCAATCTCGGCGACCTGATGAGCCGCCGGGGCCGCATCACCGCCGCGCTCGAACACTTCGAACGCGCACGACGGATCTTCGAGCACGGCGATGCCCCCGGCGACCTGGCGCGGCTCGAGACCGAGCACGCGGAAGTGCTGGCCGCGGCCGGCGCGCTCGAGGATGCCGCGGCCGCGTACGCGCGCGGGCTGGCGGCGCTCACAGAGCATCGCCTGAGCGCGGAAGCCGCCCGGGCGGGTCTCTCCTACGGTCGCGTGCTCACGCGGCTCGGCCGGTACGACCAGGCCCGCGACGTGCTCGCGGCCGCCGAACGCACCTTCATCCAGAACGATCACACGATCGGTCGCGGCCGGGCCCTGCTCGCGTTGGGTGAGCTCGACCGGGCCGAAGACCGTCTGGACGCCGCGACCACCCATCTGGAGGAGGCGTGGCGACATCTGGCCCCCCGACCCGCCGACGCCGCCGTTGCCGCGCACGCGTTGGCCGACGTGCTCGTCGCGCGGGGCGAGGCCTCGGCCGCGGTCGCGCCGCTCGAGGACGCGCTGGCCGTTTCCGATTCGTTCGACCTCGCACCGCTCCGGGCCGACGCGCTCCTGACCCGCGCGCGACTGCACGAGACCGCGGGCAACGCGGCAGCGGCGCTCGACGATCTGCGGGAAGCGGTGCAGGCCATCGATCGACTGCGTGGCTCGTTGCCGGCGGAGCAGCTTCGCGTGTCGCTGCTCGGCGACCGGTCTTCGGCGTACGAACGTCTGGCGGACGCCCTGATCCGGGACGGCGGCGAGTCCGCCCTCACCGAAGCCTTCGCGACGATCGAGCGGGCCAAGAGCCGCGCGTTGCTCGACCGGGTCGCGGGCGGGGCGGATCTGGCGGACGTCGATCCGGGCGCGGCCGCGGACCCGGCGGAAGTCGGTCTCGTGCGCGCGATCGCGACGGCCCACGGCGAGCTGAACGCGATGTACGCGCGGCTGCCCGAGCGTGGGGCGGACGTCGCCCGCTGGAAGGACACGCTGCAGGAGGTCGAGTCACGCATCCGCGAGCTGGAACGTCGGCTCGACGCGACGTCGGGGCTCGGCGGGCTCTTCGCCACGCCGATCGAGCTCGCCGAGGTGCAGACGCTCCTGCAGGATCGGACGGCCCTCGTCGAGTACTTCGTCGTCGGGGAGACTCTCCAGGCCATCGTCGTTCGAGCCGGCGGCGTCAGCGCGGTCACGAACCTCGGAAGCGTGCCGGACCTGCTCGAGGGCATCGAGCGGTTCTCGCTGCAGCTCGGGCACGCGATGGCGTTTCCCGATGCGGCCGACGACCCTGTCCTGGTGTCCGCCGCCAACCGGGAGCTTCGGCGACTTCACGAGCTCATCCTCGAACCGTTGACACCGCGGCTCGCGGATGCCGAGCGGATCGTCTTCATTCCCCACGGACCGCTGCATGCCGTGCCCTTCCTCGCGCTCCACGACGGATCGACGGCGCTCATCGATCGCTGCGAGGCGGTGACCGCGCCGAGCGCGAGCGTCCTGCGTCACCTCGGCATTCCCCGCCGTGATGGCCACGCGCTCGTGGTGGGAGTCGCGGACACGGACGCGCCGGAGATCGCCGACGAGGTGGCGTCCATCGCCGCCGCGTTGCCCGACACCCGCACGCTCGCGGGCCCCGACGCGACGTGGGACAACGTCCGACACGCAACGACGTCCGCCCGTCTCGTCCACCTCGCCTGCCATGCCCGGTTCGCGTCGGCGAGCCCGCTCGCGTCGGCGTTGCAGCTCGCTGACGGGTGGATCACGACACGCGATCTGTACGGTCTCGACCTGGGAGGGGCGGCGGTGGTGCTGAGCGGTTGCGACACGGGTCGGGCGGCGGTCGACCGGGGAGACGAGCTGATCGGCCTCGTGCGGGGGCTCATCGCCGCGGGGGCCTCCACCCTGCTGCTGAGCCTCTGGCCGGTGCACGATGCGGTCTCGCGGAAAATCATGGCCGAGACGTACCGTTTGTGGCATAAAGATATGGGTAAAAAGGGCTTGGGACGGTTATCCTCGTCTCTTCGGCAAGCTCTGCTCGCCTGCCGGCGGGAGCACCCGCATCCGCTCTACTGGGCTCCCTTCTTCGTGATAGGACCACCATGACCAATCGGCCGCCGCTTCTTCGTCTCCTCGCCGGTGCGGCGCTCCTCGCGTGCGCGAGCCCGTTCGCAACGGCCGACTGGGAGCCGGATCGGGTGATCGTCGAACTCGCCCCGGGGGCCAGCGTTGCCGACATCAACGCCGACTACGGCACGATCCTGCTCGGCAGCATCGAGAGCGAGAACATCCATCTGCTCGACCTGCCGGACGGACTGACGGAGGATCAGGCCGAGAAGCTCCTCGAAGATGACCCGCGGATCGAGGACGTCGAGTTCAACCACGAAGAGGACTCGCCCGAGGAGGACCCCACCGGCGGGACCCAGGGGTTCTTCTTCGACTCGGTCGAATCGGATTTCGCGCAGCAGGGCGCGTGGGAGCAGATCGGCGCCGGCGTCGCGTCGGGCGCCGCGACCGGCAGCGGCGTCGTCGTGGCGTTGCTCGACACGAGCGTGGACGTTCTGCACCCACACCTCGCCGACGCGATCGCGCCGGGCGGGTACGACTTCGTCGACGATGACGCCGATCCCACCGTCGGCCCCGACACGGTGACGGGGGCCGAACTGGTGGCGCACGGGACGTTCATGGCGGGTCTGATCGCCCACGTCGCGCCCGACGCGACGATCCTCCCGGTGCGTGTGCTCGACGACGACGGACGCGGCACCTCCTTCCGCGTCGCCCAGGGGATTTACCACGCGATCGGCCGCGAGGTCGACGTCATCAACCTCAGCCTCGGCGCCGAAGAGGACATCGAGCTCATCAAGGATGCCGCCGCCGCGGCGGTGGAGGCGGGGATCATCGTGATCGCTGCCGCCGGCAACCGCGACGAGGACGAGGTCTTGGAGCCCGCCGCGAGCGATCCCGTGCTCGGCGTGGCCTCGATCGACGCGGACGACATCAAGAGCATCTTCAGCAATTACGGCGGCGACGTCGACCTGTCGGCCCCGGGCACCAGCGTCGTGAGCCTCGGTCTCGGCGGCGTGTACGGTCACGGTGACGGAACGAGCATTGCGACCTCGCTCGTCTCCGGCGGCGCGGCGTTGGTCCGCTCGCGGTGGCCCGCGTTGACCGTCCTCGAAGTGCGCGAGCGTCTGATGACGACCGCGATGCCGCTGGACGAGCTGAACCCCGACTTCGCCGGCGCGCTCGGCGCCGGTCGGCTGGATCTCGCCGCGGCCCTCGACGTGGATGAGCCGCTCGCCGGTGATCTCGACGGCGACGGACTCGTCGGGTTCGGCGATCTGCTGACGCTCCTCGCCGCGTGGGGGCCGTGCGCCGAGTGCCCGGCCGATCTCGACGGGAGCGGAGACGTGGGCTTCAGCGATCTCGTCATGCTGATCTCGATGTGGTCCTGAGAGTCGCACTCCGGCTGGGAAACGATCGACGGTGAGCCCGATCGTGGGTTGGCTACAATCCCGCGCCACCGATGAGCGATCGCGACGAACAAACCCGAAGCCGCGCCGAGACGGTCGGTCGGCTGCTGCGGGGAGACGCCCCGGACGCGAAGGTGGCGGCGGCCGATCTGCTGCCGATCCTCTACGACGAGCTGCGCACACTCGCGCGGGCCCGGATGGCCCGGGAGATGCCGGGGCAGACCATCCAGGCAACGGCCCTCGTCCACGAGGCGTACCTTCGGCTCGTGGGGGACGAGGACCCGGGGTGGAACGGTCGCGGACATTTCTTCGGCGCCGCCGCGCTCGCCATGCGGCGGATCCTCGTCGAACAGGCTCGCCGCAAGGGCCGCGTGAAACACGGGGGCGACCGACAGCGTCAACCGCTCGAGGACGGCTGCATCGCGATCGAGCCGGAGGAACGCGACCTGCTGGCGGTCGACGACGCCGTGCGCCGTCTGGAGACGCGGGATCCACGCAAGGGGCAGATCGTCAACCTGCGGTACTTCGCCGGTCTCACCGCCGAGCAGACCGCCCACGCGCTCGGTGTTTCCCTGGGCACGGTCGAGCGGGAATGGCGTTTCATCAAGGCGTGGCTCCAGGAAGAGCTTGCGCAAACCGACCCGGAAGCGTCGGGGGGCTCCGGACGCGTTTGACGCACTGATTCGGGAGCCTTGGCCACCGCGCGAGGATCGAGACGTCGACATGAGCGAATCCGACCTTCAACGCGTCGAGATGCTCTTCCAGACGGCGGCCGATCTGCCGGCGGCCGAACGCGGGACCTTTCTCACGAACGCCTGCGGCGGCGACGTCGGCTTGCTCGCGCACGTCGAAGCCTTGCTCGGGCGTCTCGACGACGACGCACTCACGCTGCCCCCGTTGCCCCCGCTGCCCGAGGCGGCGGCGTCGCCGATCACGGAGGGACCGGGCACGATCATCGGCCGGTACAAGCTGCTCCAGGTGATCGGCGAGGGCGGCTTCGGCGTCGTGTACATGGCGGAGCAGCAGGAGCCGGTGGTCCGCCGGGTCGCGCTCAAGATCATCAAGCTCGGCATGGACACCCGCGAGGTCGTGGCGCGATTCGAGGCCGAGCGGCAGGCGCTCGCGCTCATGGATCATCCCAACATCGCACGGGTCCTCGATGGCGGGGCCACGGCGTCGGGACGCCCCTACTTCGTGATGGAGCTCGTCCGCGGTGTCGCCATCACCGACTACTGCGATCAGAACGATCTCGGACCACACGAGCGGCTCGAGCTGTTCGAGCGCGTCTGTCATGCGGTCCAGCACGCCCACCAGAAGGGCGTCATCCACCGCGATCTCAAACCGAGCAACGTGCTCGTCACCATGCACGACGATCACCCGATTCCCAAGGTCATCGACTTCGGCGTCGCGAAGGCGATGCACACGCGGCTCACCGAGAAGACCCTGTTCACCCAGTTTCAGCAGTTCATCGGGACCCCGGCGTACATGAGCCCCGAACAGGCGCAGATGTCGGCGCTCGACGTCGACACCCGTACGGACATCTACGCGCTCGGCGTCCTGCTCTACGAGCTGCTGACGGGATCGACCCCGTTCGACTCCAAGTCCCTGCTCGATGCGGGTCTCGTCGAGGTTCAGCGGATCATCCGGGAGGATCACCCCCCCCGCCCCTCGCTGCGTATCAGCACGACCGGCGACGCGGCCGTCGCCCGCCAACGGGGCATGGACGTTCACGGTCTCTCCCGCCGGCTGCGGGGGGATCTCGACTGGATCGTCATGAAGGCCATGGAGAAGGAACGCGGTCGACGCTACGCCACGGCGAGCGCGTTGGCGGATGACATCCGGCGGCATCTGCACGACGAGCCGGTCACCGCCGGGCCACCGGGGACGGCGTATCGCGTCCGCAAGTTCCTTGCACGGAACCGCGCGGCCGTGGTCATGGTCGGCGTCGTGCTGCTCGCGCTCGTCGGCGCCGTCATCGGCATCGGGCTGGGGAAGATCGAGGCCGATCGGAACGCGCGGCTGGCGCACACCAAGGCCGACCACGCGCTCGAGGCACTCGACTTCCTCGTCTCGACACTGTCGCTCGCCAACCCCGAGGTGAGCCTCAGCCCGAACGTCACGGTTCAGACGCTGCTCGACGACACCTCCGGACGCGTCGCGACGGCGTTCGCCGAGCAACCCTGGGCCGAAGCACGCGTCCGATCCGCGATCGGTCGCGCCTACGCCGCCCTCGGACAGCACGACCGCGCCGAACCCCATCTGCGACGCACCGTCGAGCTCGTGGACACGCTCCGGGCTCAGGCCGACCCGCTCGAGGACAACGCCGGATTCGACGCCGGAGACCACTACGCCACACTGTGGGCGCTCACCAACGTCGCGTTCAATCTGGATCGCACCGATGCATTCGCGGTGGCGATGCGGGCACGGGAGGTGGGGCTCGATCACGTTTCCAGCGCGTACCCCGCCGTGGCCGAGGCGTTGCGTGCGTTCATCCGGGCGGTCGAGGCCGGCACGTGGTCGCAGGCGCCCCGGGCGATGGTCGGCGTCCCCCCCCTCTTCGATCGGGCCGCCAAGCTCGCCGACGCAACGCTGCCGCACGGTGACGAGCGTTGGCCGATCGTGGCGGACACGTTCCTCGTGGCCGGCTACGAGGTCTGGTACACACCGCACGAGCCGATGTCCGAGCACTTCTTTGAGGAGGCGTTGGCCATCCAGCAGCGGGAGCTGAAACCCGATCATCCCGACATCGCGACGACGGTCGGCTTGCTGGTCGGCGTGCTCAACAAGCTCGGGCGGAGCGTGGAGGCGGAGCGCCTGATTCGCGGCTCGCTCGAGCAGCTTCGACGCGTCCACGGCGCACGCGGTTTCCCGGTCGCGATCGCCGAATCGATGCTCGGCGAGAACCTCGTGCAACAGGAGCGTTACCGCGAGGCGCAGCCGCTCCTCGAGCGCAGCCACGAGCTCATCATGGCCACGGTCGGCAACGAGTCGAACTTCATGGCGATCGAGTCGATCGTCCGGCTGATCACGCTCTACGACGGCCTCGGAACACCGGAGAAGGCCGCGGCCCACCGGACCTCGATCGCACGCACCGCGGCGATCGGCGACGGCACCGCCATCTGGGAGATTGCTCGCCACGCCTTCGATTCGGGGGATGCGTCGTTGATCGATGTCATGGACCAGCTGCAATCGGCGTGCGGCGGGGTGTCGATCACCGTCGCGCCGGGACGTCGCGCCCCCGGCGACGTCGCCCCGCTTCTCGCAAGGCTGGAGGATTCGCTCCGCGCGACGCTGAACGTGACCGAACACCGATCGCTGGCGGTCGCCCGCGTGCTCATCGGTTGGGCGAACGCACTTGATCCGGAGGCGGCGGCCACGCTGCGTCGCAGCTTGGCCCTGACTGCCCTTCCGTCCCTGCGTCACTGGAGCGACGAGCGTCCGGCCGATCTCGCCGACGCGCTCGCCGTCCTCGCCGCGAACGCGGAACCGGACGAGCGGCATCAGCGGGCGGAGGAGGCCTGGGCCGTCCTGCGTGACGCGACGCCCGGCCGACGCTGGTTCAGCGCCACCACGGAGATCCGCGTCGGCCGCCTGCTGTTGGCGGAGGGCATGCACGCGGAGGCCGAGCACCTGCTGCGTCCGGCGTACGACATCCTCCTGACGCAGCTTGGCGCGGACCACAGCGAGACCCTGCTGACGCGGTCGCTCTTGCATGAGCTGTACACGCAAACGGGCCGACCGGCGGAGGCGGCGGTGTTCGGGGCGTCGCCACCGGCCGGCTGAGCGGGATCGTCGTCCTCCCGCGAACCGCCTCCGCCGCGTCGCGACGCGGCACCAATCGCGTGCGGTCGCGCTTCGTTCGGGATCGATCAGGGCCAACCGGGCGATTTTGGGGGTCTTTCCGAGTCACCCTCGGTGTATCGTGGACATCTCGTTCGTCCACGACTGTCTACCCCGTCCCGGATCCAGAGGAGGACCCACATGTTGAGTCGATTCAGATACGCGGCCGCCGCGGTCGTGGGGGCCGCGTTGCTGGCGGCACCGGTCAACGCCGGCGGGCCCGGCTGCGAGGCCGACCTCGACGGCAGTGGCCTGGTCGACTTCCCCGACCTGCTCGAGCTGCTCGCATCATGGGGCCCCTGCCCCGGCTGCCCCGCCGACCTCAACGGCGATGACATTGTCTCTTTCGTCGACCTGCTGTCGATGCTGGCGGCGTGGGACACCGTGTGCACCGGCGGGAAGTTTGTCGCCACCGACATCGTCGGCGAGTCGCTCGGGGAGTATCCGTTCTTCCACTATGTCCGCGCGTTCAACGCGACCGACACGATCGAGATCGCGCTCGATCCCGGCCGGCACCCGGCGTTGATCGGTGCGACGGTCGACGCGTACATCACCGAGGCGAAGACCGCGGCCGAGTGGGACGGCGATGCGTCGCTGACCGATGTCCGCGGCAGCGCGCAGACGGTGACGTTCAGCGGCGTCGCGATTCAGGACACCGCGACCGTGCTCATCGGCGGCCTCGACGCCGAGGCGGGCACCGGTTTCGGCCACGGCTACGACCTCGTGCTCGACGTCGACGGCAGCGGCACGCTGACCGGCGGCGACTACATCGACGGCTACGGTGACGAGGCCGGCTTCTACGTCGTGCTCAAGCCGACGACGTCAGGACCGCTTGCCGTGTCGCAGCTGCTGTACACGGGCGGCACGTTCCTGGGCCAGAAGACCTACTACCCGTCCGACATCGCGTCGATGGGACAGTTGCCGCTCTTCGTGATCAGCCACGGCAACGGTCACCAGTACACGTGGTACGACTATCTCGGCACCCACCTCGCGTCCTACGGCTTCATCGTGATGAGCCACCAGAACAACACGGGACCGGGCATCGAGACCGCATCCACGACCACGCTCACCAACACCGATTACCTCCTCGGCAACCTGGGGACGATCGGCGGCGGCGTGCTCGACGGCCACGTGGACACGAACACGATCATCTGGTCCGGGCACAGCCGGGGCGGGGAGGGCGTGGTTCGCGCGTACGACCGTCTGTTCGAAGGCGGCTTCTCGCCGAGCAACTACACCATCGACGACATCGTCCTGGTCTCCAGCATCTCGCCGACCGACTTCGGCGGCATCGGCGCCGCCATCGCCCAACCCCACGCGGTGGATTACCACCTCATCTACGGTTCCGCGGATGGTGACGTGAGCGGGTCCCCCGGTCTCGCCTGCTGCCAGCCGTTCCGCATCTACGAGCGGGCGGAGCAGTGGAAGTCCGAGCATTACGTGCAAGGCGCGGACCACAACGACTTCAACTGCTGCGGCTTCAACGATTTCACGGGACCCGCCGGCACGCAGATCGGACGCCCCGAAGCGCAAGCCGTCGCCAAGGCCGCGTATCTCGCCCTCGTGCAGAACCGCATCCGCGGCTCGCTGGCCGGCAAGGACTTCCTGACCCGCCAGTACGACGACCTGCGTCCGGGCGGCGTGTCGAGCACGACCATCGTGGACGTCGAGTACAACGACGGGCCGGGCGCCGGCAACTTCATCGTCGACAGCTTCCAGTCGCAAACCTCCACCGCGATCAGCAGCTCGGGCGGCGCCGTGAGCGGCACGGTCACCAACCGGCTCGAAAACCGGATGCGGGACGGCAACACGTCGCTCTCGTGGACGGCAAGCGATCCGTGGAACGGCATGACGCGGGCCCTGGCGAGCGACGTCACCCGCGGCACCGTCTTCGACTGGAACACCGACTCGTTCCTCGAGTTCGAGATCATCGCGTCCGAGCGAGATCTCACGGACGACAAGAACCTGTCGTTCCGGGCGTGCCAGGGCACGCGGCATCCGAACACGGTGTCCGAGCTCGACGACATGACGTTCACCGTGACGCTGCGCGACGGCAGCGGCACGACGAGCTCGATCAACATCGGCGCCTACGACGCCGGGATCGAAGAGCCGTACCAGCGGACCGGCTCCGGCAGCGGCGCCGGATGGGCGAACGAGTTCGAGGTCGTCCGGATCCGTCTGACCGACTTCCTCAACAACGGAAGCGGTCTCGACCTCGGCGACGTCGTCGCGATCCGGTTCGAGTTCGGCGCCACGTACGGATCGGCGAAGGGCCGCCTCGGCCTCGACGACATCGAGATTACCCAGGACTGAACGAGCCCCCCGCTCGACTTGAAAGGACACGACCGATGAGATTCATACGACCACTTCTGGCGATGGGGATGCTCGCGACCGCCACCGCCATCGTCTCCGCCGCCCCGCCCGCCGTACCGGCCACGCCCGCGGCGATCGACCAGCTCGTCTACGCCCAGCCGTTCACGCTCGATGAAGCGTTCCGCTTCGAGTGGCAGCAGGAGAA
>JABDLI010000216.1 GCA_013003065.1 Phycisphaerales bacterium
CCTCTATTCCCTTCCCTTCCCCCCCGTGCGGCTAGAACTCCAGCAGGTCGATCGACGCCCCCAGGGTCGTCTCGTCCTGAATCTCGTCCCGCCGGACCTGAATGGTCAGCTCGAAGTCGGGGAAGCCGCGGATGACGCGGACGTCGAAGCTGCGAAACTCGTCCCGCCGGAAGTCCCACTGCGGCCGCACCTGGAACCGGTACGTCGGCGTGAGGACGTAGTTCCATCCCAGTTCGAGCAGCTCGTTGTCGCTCGCGTCGAGGTAGCGGTATTCGACGTACGTGAGCAGTCGCGGCGAGTGACGCAGCTCCGCCCCGATCGCGCCGCGGGCGACCGCCGACTCGTCGAGGTCGACGATGCTCTCCCCCGCGAGCGAGAGCGTGTCGCTCACCGCCCACACGCCCTGGACCGACACGTGGTCGCCCATCTGGCTGTACTCGGGGCGGTAGTCGAAGAATCGCGGGGACGGGGAGCGGGGGTCGGCGTCGCCCGAGTTGACCACGAGATCCGTGTCGAGCTTCAGGACGTCGACCGAACGCCAGCGTCCGGGTCCACCGCGTTGCGTCTGCCACGTGTTGCGGACGCCGAGCCGCATTGCTGCGCCCGAGGAGATGCCTTCGACGTCCAGGTCGTAGATGGGCAAGGCATCATCGGCGATCGAGTTGTAGCCGTACCAGATCGTCGCGTTCGGCTCGACGAGGTGCCGCAGACGGTGCAGGTCGAAGAGCTGGCTTTCGACCGCGTTGTCGACGTGCTGGAACTGCGTGGCCAGGCGAACGCCGATGGCGCCGAACACGCGGCTGTCATCGGTCTCGCCGGCGAACTCGGCGAAGTCGTCGTCGTACGCGGTGAAACGCCCGACCGCGAACGGGGTCGCCCGCACCCCGCCGAGCGTCAGCGGCCACGTCAGCTCGTGGCGGGAGTCGAATCGATTCACCTGCTTGTGACTGAGACCGCGGGCCAGGAGCGCGGCTTCGATGTCGTCGTCCGCGTCCGCGAGACCGAAGGCAGCCGGACGCGCGCCGAGCTCGCGGGGCGTGCCATCCTGAAGCTGCATCCGCATCGCGCCCACGCGGGTCTCGGCCGAATAGCTCAGCGGCGTACCGAAGAACGACTCTCCGTAGACGCGATAGGTCGCCTCGGGGAGCTTGTCCACGGTGTACGGCTGGCTCGCGAGCAGCCAGCCGTTGGAGATGAAGTCGTCGAGATCGTATTTGCCGAGCAGCGTGAAGGCCGTGTCATCCTTCTGGTAGAGGAGCAACGCGCTCGTCTCGTACGCGCGGCGTTCGCGGAAATCCTCTTCACGCCAGGCGGTGATGAACGTGCGATCGCTGATGTACGAGGCCTGGGTCTGGAGATCCCAGTGCCGGGACAACTCCATCCGATGCTCCCACAAGGCGACCCCGCGGAGCGTCGGATCGGGATCGACATCGCGGCCGCTGGAGGTGCGGTCGATGCCCTCGTCGTAGAGCCCGTACAGGTCGAATGCGCCCCACGCGTCGCCCACGTCGTAGGTGAGATCGAGACCGACGGCGGGACCGCGTTTGCTGTACCCGTCGAGCTTGAGCATCGC
The DNA here is from genome assembly GCA_013003065.1 of Phycisphaerales bacterium. Lineage (GTDB taxonomy): Bacteria > Planctomycetota > Phycisphaerae > Phycisphaerales > SM1A02 > JABDLI01. Next base: position 1,574 of record JABDLI010000216.1, read on the forward strand.
GTCGATGCCCCGCGGGCGATCTCGCGTGAGCAGGGACATGAGATCCCATCCCGTCTCGACGCTGACTCCGTCGTTGCTGTTGCCACCGACCTGGAGTCGCCGGATGGGGACATCACGCATGCGTCCGGCAAACGACGGCCACGCGAAGATCGGCGTGCCGCCAACCTGGAAGGAGATGTCCTCGGCCTGAATGTACGTCTCGACGTCCTCGTCGGGGTCGTCGCTCGTGGCGGGCCGCTGCGTCATGGTCAACCGCTCCGCTCCGAGCGCGAGATGGCCGGTGCGGAACTCGCTCGTGGTGACGGTGGCGCCGGTGGCCGTCCACTGGTTGGCGGAGATCTGCTGCATCTCGACGGCCCGCGCGTAGATCGGCAGCCGTCCGCGTCGCTCGTAGGTGCGGAGCACCGCCTCCAGCATGATCGCGCGATCCGACTGAAGGTCGTAGTACACACGCGGCGCCCGCACGAGGTACTCCCCGTCGTTGGCGCTGGCGGTGACGTTGCCCTCGAGGTAGATCCCGCGGATCCGGGCGGCGTCGAGCTCCCACGTGGCCATCTCCTCGAGCGAGCCCGGCTCGGTGAAGATGACCGCGCGATCGGCCGACAGCGTGAGCTGCGAGAGATCGTCGGCCGCGCGGGCGGAGAAGTACTCGATGACGACCGAGTCGGTCGCCGTGATCACGTTCTCCTCCGCGCCCGGCTGCACCTCGACCGCGCCGAACGAGAACCGCAGGACCGCACCGGGTTCGCGGAGCCACGGCTCGCGGGGGTCCGGCAGCTCGATGCGGGAAGGGAGCGGCGGCGTCTGCGCCGGGTCGTCGCCCGGCACCGGCTCGAAGATCGGCGTGTCGGCGGGCCGATCGACCGCAGGCTCGGACGCCAGCCGCGGGGGGGCGGCGAGCAGCCTCCGGCGGTGTTCGGCAAGCCGGGCCTCCCCGCGACGGATGAGACCGGTGGGACGCGGTCGGCGGGGCTCGAGCTTCACGACGTCGAGCCGCGTCGCCCCCCGCACGCTGCCGGTCACCAGCAACGCCCGTCCGGCGACGCCGACGCCGGCGGGGCGGAGGGGGTTGACGATCTCGTCGCCGTAGACCGCGATCTGGGTGACGAGGCCGGCGGCCGTCGGCAGGCGGTTGATCCACACCGTCGCCTCGGGCGCCTCGAAGTGACGCCCGCCGATGGTCACTTGCACATCGCCGCGAAGACGCAGCCGTTTCGTGTCATCGACCGTCCAAGTCCACGCGCGGGTGGCCGCGAGCTCGATATCGCCGTCGAGCGGCGCGACCGGAAGGACGGTGCCGCTCAATCGATCGCCGGTGATTGCGACGCGTCGCTGCGCCGAGGCGGGGGTCGCGGCGATCATCGCCAGGATGGTGGCAAGCAGGGGGAGGGCGATGGTCTTCGGCAGCCGGACGAGCACCCGGGGATGATACCGGGGATCCCTCCCCGCTACACCTCGTGCAACGCCCGGCTGCAGCGGACGAGGCGGCGAATTTCCTGGCCGCGTCGCGTCTCATCGGGATCGAAGTCGACGGCGTGCAACGCGGACATGGCCGCCACCGTCAGATCCTCGAAGCCGTACCCGCACCCCGAGCTCTTGAGCCGCAAGCACAGCTCGCGAAGCTGGGGAATGTCGTGCGACTCGTACGCGCGATCGATCTGATCGGCCGTGATCCGAACGGACTGAATGTACGGGTTCAGGAGCGGCTTGACCTCCGGGACCCCGGCCGCCGTCGACACGAGCGTGGACGGAGGCTCCGACCGGTCGAGGTACGAACGCAACTGCGCGACGAGCAGATCGAGCGCGATCGGCCGGCTCACGGTGGCGGTCGCGCCGGCGAGTCGGCCCTGCGCGATCACCTGGGGATCGTCGTCGGCCGTCAGCAGCAGAATCGTGCCGTCGAACGCCATCTCACGCATGCGGGTGATCGTCCGCAGGCACCCGTCGGTGAGGACGGACAGACCGCACAGCACGAGATCGATCTCGCGTTGCTGCACGGCGTCGAGCGTCGCCCCGGGCGTCGCGACGCTGACGACCTCGAAGCCGAGGCGGCCGAGCTGCTCGGTCAGAAGCACACGCTCCGGCTCGAACGACTCCGCCAGCAGCAGCCGGCCGTCCAGCCGACGCGAAGCGGCCCCCCCCGCGTTCGCGACCTCGCCGGAGGATGACTCACCCCATCCGGCGAGGTCGTCGAGATCGACTTCATCGCGGAACTGGATGCCCAGCTCGTGACACGAGCCGCGGATGAGCCGGCAGTGCCGCACGATGCCGAAGACGACGATGCCGTTCTCGTCACGCATCCGCAGCACGACCCGCACGATCGAGCCGGGGTGGACGTACCCGCCGTGCAGCACGCTGAGCCCGCCCCGCGAGAGGTTCCGGCCGTACATGAGGAAGCGACTCTCGCCGCCCTGGGGGTGTTCGACGCACACGGGGATGTCGTTGACGCGATACTCGATGCGCTCATCGCTGCGTCGGGAGCTGGCCGCGTCGGGGGCAGTGTCCAGACGTTCGTACAGCTCCGCCAGCTCGGCGGCCGTCAGCGCCAGACGTCGTTTGAATTCCTGCTCGCCCACGGGCTCCCGTCTCGGGGGCGGGTTCGCCGTCACGACGCGGCGATCGCCCTCCCACATCCAGTGATCTGGTTCGGTCGAACCTCGATTGATGTGAGACGGACGAGGTCTCTGGAGACGCATCCGCGGAACGGGCGCGGTTCGCGGAATCGTACGTGCCTCCGAACGTCCATCGAACCGATCGGCGATGTCGTTGAGCGGAGGTGGTGGCGCGAGAATCCGGCCCGTGAAGGTGTGCGGGTTATGCGGCCGCGCGATCGGGGTCACGCGGGCACTGCGGCCGCCGGCTCACCGCGTGGCCGTGCTCCTCACTCGCCGAACATTGCATCGACGAAGGCATCGGGGTCGAACGGCTCGACGTCATCGGGTGTCTCGCCAACCCCGACGAGCTTCACGGGAATACCGAGACGATCGCGGATCGCCACGACGATGCCGCCCTTCGCCGTCCCGTCGAGCTTGGCCAGGAAGATGCCCGTGAGATCGATCGCGTCGCGGAACTGCTCGGCCTGGGCGATGGCATTCTGGCCGGCGGTGGCGTCGAGGACGAGCAGCACCTCGTGCGGCGCGCCGGGAATCTTCTTGGCCACGACGTCGCGGATCTTGGTGAGCTGCCGCATCAGGTTGACCTGCGTGTGCAGGCGTCCGGCCGTGTCGATCAGCAGGACGTCGACCCCGCGCGCCAGGGCCGCCTCGGCGGCGTCGTACGCCACCGCGGCGGGGTCGGCGCCGGCGGTGCCGCGGACGAGCTCCACGCCCAGACGCTCCGCCCAGATTGCAAGCTGCGCGACGGCGCCGGCGCGGAAGGTGTCGGCCGCGGCGAGCAACACGCTCCGGCCGTCGTCGCGAAGGCTCTTGGCGATCTTGGCCACGCTCGTGGTCTTGCCGGCGCCGTTGATACCGGCCACGAGGATGACCGTCGGCGCCGTGGGGGCGACGGCAAGGCTGCGATCGGCGTCGATCCACCGTTCTTTGAGCTGCCCGCGGAGAAAGTCGATGGCATCCTCACCGCGTTCGATCTCCCCGGCCCGGTGGGCCCGACGCAGCTCGTCGATGATGGCGCGGGTCGTGGCCACCCCGACGTCCGCGGTGATGAGATGGTGCTCGATCTCGTCGATGAGCTCGTCGGAGAGCGTGCGTCCGCTGACGAGCCGGCGCAGACCGCCGGAGAGACGCTCGCGGGTCTTCGTGAGCCCGCTTCGAATGGCTCCGATGGTGGTCTTGAACAGTCCCATGGCGGTGACGCGGCGGGGGGGCGCTCAGCCCTCCGCACGCTCCTCGTCGGAGGGCGGCGTCGCCGCGGGCGCGGGGGTCGCCGCGGGGGAGGGATCCTCGACGTCGTCATCCCGACGCGACTTGTAGATCCGGTCCAGCACGCCGTTGATGAACAGCGGCGACTTTTCGGTGCTGAACTCGCGTGCCAGCTCGACGGCCTCGTTGATGACGACCTTCGGCGGGGCGAGCTCGGCCACGATCTCGTGGTACGCGAGCCGCAGGATCGAGCGGTCGATGACCGGCTGGCGATGCGTCGGCCAGTCGGGCGCCAACGCCGTGACCGCGGCGTCGGCCTCGTCTCGTGTCGCCCAGGCGGCGTCGGCCAGCTCGAAACCGGCGCGGTGCGCTGCCTCGCCCCCGGCGGCGTGCTCGAGCGTTTGCCGGATGATGCGGCGATCATCCTCGTTCGCCGGATCGTAGCCACCGGCGTCGAATTGATAGAGCGTCTGCAGGGCGGCGCGACGGCGATCCCGAGCCGTGCTCATGATCGAACTCCCGCACCGTCGCCGCGAGCGATCGCGGCCAGGGTTGCCATCGACTCGAGCAATGCCCGCATCGCCTCGACCCCCTTGTTGCCGTGCTCGCCGCCGGCCCGCTCCCGCGCCTGGTGCAGCGTCTGACAGGTGAGCACCCCGAACGCCACGGGGGTGCCGGTCGCGAGCGTGACCTGGGTGAGCCCGTGGGCAATCGCCGCGGCGAGGTGCTGATCGTGCGTCGTCTCGCCGCGGATGATGCATCCGAGCGCGACGACGCCGTCGATCGCGGGATCGCCGGCGAGCGCCCGCGTGATCGCGGTGAGCTCGAACGCGCCCGGCGCCGGGACGAGGGTGAGATCGTCGCCGCGGCCTCCGGCGGCCAGGAAGGCCGAGCGCGCACCGTCCGCCAACGCGTCGGTGATCGCCCGGTGATAGCGACTCACCACGACGGCAACGCGTCGCCCGCCGGCGTCCACGGATTCCTGGGTCTCGATGTGCATCTGTCTGAAGGGTTTCCAACGCCGCACCCGCGTGCGCGGCGGGCCATCGTACGGCTGCGTCGAGCGAGATTCAACGCGGGCGGCGGGAAGCGGCCCGCTCCAACGACGGCGTCGGCGTTTCGATCGTACGATGGGCGGATGCGTCGCCTTTTTCTCCGGCTCCTGACGGCGGTTCAGCTCACGCGACTGACGATGGCGTTCGGTGCGGTGAGCGACATCTGGTTCGTCATCCTCCTGACCCGGGCCAGCGACGAGTACGTCGGGCTGGCGGAGGTCAAGCACATGGGGCTGGTGCCCGCGCTCATTGCGGGCGCGGTGGTGGCGGTCGGGCTTTTTGCCTACGGCGCCGCGCTCAACGATGTGCTGGACGTTCGCCACGACACCACATTCAGCCCTGAGCGGCCCATCCCGGCCGGACGGATCAAGCTCTCGCAAGCCATCGTCGTGACCGTGGGCTCGCTCATCGTCGCCGTGCTGGCGGGGGCCGCCCTCGGGCGGTGGGGCATGTACATCACGCTCTTCACCGCCGCCGGCGTGCTGTTCTACAACGCCACCGGCAAGTACATCCCCGCCGTCGGTGTCCTCACGATCGGACTCGTGCATGCCGCGCACATGTTCATCCCCAACCACCAGCTCTCCTTCACGCTCCCGGTCTGGCTCGTGATGACGCACGCGACGGTCATCGCGACGTTCGTCCACGGGCTCGAGGACAAGCGACCCCGATTCGACCGCCGCGGCCTCGTCGGGCTGGGGATCGGGTGGGGATTCTGGTCCGCCGCGTTGCTGGGCGCGGGCGTTCTCAGCGCCGGGAGCCTCTGGCCGGAGGAGGCCGCGCTCGGCGGCATCGTGTACCCGCTGCTGGCGGTCGCCGGCTTCGCCGGCGTCGCCCGCTGGAAGACCCGCGTCGTCTCCGGCCGGGTGGCCGCGGAGAAGCTCAAGCGGTACGGGGCGATGTGGCAGAGCCTCTACGGGGCGGCGTGGCTGCTGGCGTTGGGCCTGCGGACGGAGGCGTTGTGGATCGGGCTGCTCGCCGTGGTCGGATTCGGGGCCATGACGCTCATCAAGGAAGTCAGCGGGCTGTCCGGTCGACCGCTGGAATTCCGGGTCTGATCCGGCAAGGGTTGGGCCCGAGAGACCGCTCGCGGCGAACCGGCTGCGGTTGATGGCGAGAGGCCCGAAAATAGAAAAAACGGCTCGCGAAAGGGCCTCTCCTCCAAGGCCGTCTCGGCAAGCCGTCGAACGATCAATCTACTAAGCGAGCCGGAATCCGCCAACCGCAAGTGGCGTCTTTTCAAGGAATTCCGCTGTTAAGCTAGGTAACTTTCCCAAGTCCCTTATCGGACGGGATTTCCATCGAGCGGGACCAGTTTGAAGTCCGAGAACCATGTTGTAAATCCGCAACATGGGCTTCAGCCGATGAAGGTGGTGGTCGATCCCAACTCCCGTGAGCACTCACCCATCACCGCCCCGAGCACGCTTCACGCCGGCGGACCCGGAGCTCCGGCTCACGGTCCCGCAGCTCGCGCACGAGCTGAATTCGTTGCTCGACGGGTCGATGCGGTCGTTGCGGCAAGCCGAGCGTGCGCTCGACGATGCCGCCGGCGACGGTGACAACACGGACGTCCGCGCGCGTCTGCTTCGCGCCGAGACGTCGCTGGAGGCCATCGCCGCCCTGCTGGCGCGAGCCATGGGCGACGCGGGCGGGACGCCGACGCTCCAGGGCGTGGTCGACCAGGTCATCGACGAGCTCGCGACGCGGGCGGACGCCGAGGGCGTGACGCTGGGACTCTCGATCGATCAGGCGGTGGCCGACGTGCCGGCGGCGATGCTTGACGTCGTCATTCGAAACGGACTCGTCAACGCCATCGAGGCCTGTGCGAACGCGGCGGGGGAGCGACGCGTCGAGCTCAGCGCGCTCCGGCAACGCGCGGGGACCGAGTTGACGGTGCTCATCACCGATACGGGCCCGGGACTTCCGGCGGACCCGCCGCGGGCGGGCACCACCACGAAACCGGGAGGACACGGGCTGGGGCTGAGCGTCTGTGACGCCGTTCTCGACGACCTCGGCGGCCGGTGGTCGCTGCGGAACGTGCCGTTCGGCGCGGGCTGCATCTTCTCGATCTCCGTGCCGGTGAACCGTCTGCGATGAGCCTCTCCGCTTCGAGCATCCTGATCGTCGACGACGATCCGATCGTCGTCGACTCGATGGCCGAATACCTCGCCGGTCTCGGGTACCTCACCGCGACCGCCCGGGGCGGCGCCGAGGCGTTGCAGATGATCCGGGACGCGGAGACGCCCTCGGGCGGGCGGCCCCCGCGGCCCTTCGCCGTTCTGGTGACGGACGTCTCGATGCCCGACATCGACGGACTGGAGCTCATCCGCACGGTGCGCAAGTCCCACCGCGACATCGTGCCCGTGGTCATTACCGGGTACGGCACGATCGAAGCGGCCGTGAAGGCCATCCGGGTCGGCGCGATCGACTACCTCACGAAGCCGCTCGTCGATGAAGAGCTGCGGATCGCCGTCGAGAAGGCGTTGCAGCAGCACGCCCTGCTGGCGGAGAACGAAAACCTGCGGAGTCAGCTCGACCAGCGTTACGGGCTCGACAACATCGTCGGGGCGGATGAACGCATGCGGCGGATCTACGGCGTCGTCGAGGCCGTCGCCCCGAGCAAGACGACCGTGCTCATGTGCGGTGAGTCGGGCACCGGCAAGTCGCTCATCGCCCGCGCGATTCATCGCCAGAGCCCCCGTGCCTCCGGTCCATTCGTGGAGATCTCGTGCGGGTCGATCCCGGAGACGCTTCTCGAGTCGGAGCTCTTCGGGCACCAGCGGGGGGCCTTCACCGGCGCCCACGCCGACAAGCCCGGCAAGTTCCTCACCGCGCACGGCGGCACGCTCTTCCTGGACGAGATCAACTCCGCCTCCCCGGGCATGCAGCTCAAGCTGCTCCGCGTGCTCCAGGAACGCTCGTTCGAGCCCGTCGGGTCGAACGAGACCATCGAGGTCGACGTGCGGGTGATCCTCGCGAGCAACCAACCGCTCGAAGATCTCGTGGCCAACGGGGACTTCCGGCAGGATCTGTACTACCGCATCAACGTCGTCATGATCCAGCTTCCCCCGCTCCGCGAGCGGATCGCCGACATCCCGCTGCTCGCCGCGCATTTCCTCGACAAGAAGTCTTCCGAAGCGGGCAAGCAGGTCACGGGGTTCACCGACGAGGCGACGGCCGCCTTGCAGGGGTACCTCTTTCCGGGCAACGTCCGCGAGCTGGAGAACATCGTCGAGCGTGCGGTCGTCCTCACCCGCGCGACGCGGATCGATGTGGCGGACCTTCCGCCGAACGTCATCGACAACTCCACGGGCCGGCTGCTGCCCCAGGTTCCCGGCGTCCTCTCGCCCGACGGTCCGTACCGGCCGATGCCGCTACGCGAAGCGCTCGAGGAACCGGAGAAGCAGATCATCCTCACCGCTCTGGAAGCGAACGAGTGGAATCGCCAGCAGACGGCGGATGACCTCGGGATCAACCGGACGACGCTGTACAAGAAGATCAAGCAGTACGGGCTGGAAGCGCTCGGGCGGGCCGGCTAGCGACTCACTCTCCCGAGTGACCGGCGATCCGGATCTTGTTCCCATCGGGATCGAGGAAGTCCGCCAGCTTGACGACGCCGGGAATCGTGATCGTCGGTCCGAGGAACTCGACGCCCCGCGCTTCCAGCGTCGCGCGAGCGTGTTCGATGTTCCGCACGCCGAAGTTCAGAGACACGGTCCCGCTGCCCTTCGCCTCGGGCGACTCGCCGAGCCCGATCGTGACACTCGGGATGCCCGTCTTCACCCGCGCCCACTTGATGGCCTCGTTGACCGACTCGATCTCGAGGCCAACGACGTCGCGGTAGAACGCGACCGACCGATCGAGATCCGTGACGGCGAGCTGAACGAGGAGCGTGCGTTGATCGGTCACGGGCTCGGCGGGCGTCGGGACCGCGGCGAGAACGCCGGTGAGGGTGAGCAACGCGACGATGGGCTTGAGGTTGGGCATGGGGCGTCTCCGGGGTCCTCGCGAGGATAGGCGGTCCATTCGTCCGGATGGTGGGGAGGGTGTGGTCGGGCAGGAAATGGCGTTTGTGGGGCGTTGGTCGTCCGGCCGGCACTCCACTTCACGATTCCCCGGGTCCCCACTCTCCGGGTCCAATTCCATTTCCCCTTCCCCTTCCCATTCCCATTCCCATTCCCATTCCCATTCCAAATCCAATTCTCCCCAACCGCGCAAACACGCCGGTGACGTCCGGACGCCCTGTGCTTCCACGGGCGGCGTCCTGCCGCCCTCGGCCTCGGGTAATTGGGGACGGGTGCGATTTTTGTCCCCTTCCCGATCCAAATCCAATTCTCCCCAACCGCGCAAACACGCCGGTGACCTCCGGACGCCCTGTGCTTTCACGGGCGGCGTCCTGCCGCCCTCGGCCTCGGTTGGTCGTTCGCTGAACGCAGTGTCGTCCGGCGCGCAACCGACCCCCGCTCGATCTGCCGCATCCTGCGGCGAAGCACAGACCTGCCCGAGCGCCCAAATACACCGCCCGCATCCTGCGGGCTGGCGTCTGGATGGTTCAGCGTGGGTTCGGACTATTTTTCGCACCGCCTCCGGCGGGTGCAGGCTGCGCGGGGACCGGCGGCGTC
>JABDLI010000034.1 GCA_013003065.1 Phycisphaerales bacterium
AGGTGTAGCCGAGAAAGACCTCCGGCGGCGCCGTGTCGATGTCGCGGCACTCGAACCAGTGGCTCATGGCGTCGCACTCCGGCTCGACGAGATCATGGCCCTCGAATCCGAGGTCGTCGGCGATCACCGCACAGACCAACGCTCCGATCGTGCACGAGAGCACGATGGTCATCTGCTTTCTCATGACAAGGCTCCTTTCGGCGGGCGTCTGCAGTCCACCGTGTTGAGCCTTCCGGTCGCCCCGCTGATACGGCCAATACGGGGAGTCGGACAGAGAATCGGGAGAGACTCGGCAGCCCAAGCCAGGAAAGCCGCGCTCGCCAGCCCGACGCGGCTGCAAGCCGAGGCGTCAGCCCCTTCCCGAGACGCATGATTGTGGACTGTTGATAAGCTCAAAGGCGTCGGGTCGCCGGTCGCCCGTCAACGGGCTCCTCGAACCACCACAACTTGGTGAGCAGGCGCCGGCCTGGTCGCCGCGGGCGAACACGGTCCCCACGCCGCGAGGAGTTGCAGGAGATCCGCGAAGTCCGTCGTGCCGTCGCCGTTGACATCGCCGCCGATACCGCCCCAAGCCGCGAGCAGGGACAGCAAGTCACCGAAGTCGACGACACCGGACTCATCGAGGTCCGCAGGACAACCGGCGGTGCCTTCATCGAATACGTAGACCGAGCCTGAGTTGTCGTCGTCACCGACCGCCCCGACCACGACCATGTCGTTGTCGATCGCGATGGAATTTCCGAAGTCGTCGAACGCCGCTCCGTCGCTTGCCAGGAGCTTGTCGATCTGAGTTCCGCTGATCGCATCGAAGAGGTACGCAGAACCGGCGGCCCAGGCGCTGTCGTCGTCCTCGTTCGCGCCGATCGCCAGGACGCCGTTGTCGATGGCAATCGACACGCCGAAGTGGTCCCGGTCGTGGCCGTCGGCGGGGAAGATGAAATGAAGCTGCTCCCCCGTCGAAGCATCAAAGACGTAGGCAGCGCCGGAGAAGTCGAAGAAGATGCTCCGGTTCGGCGTGCCCACGGCGACCAGGCCGTTCTTGATATCAACGGCATCGCCGAAGTGGCCACCCAGATCTCCGTTGTAGTTCTCGATGTCCGCCTGCAGCCTGTGGAGCTGGTTCCCCGTCGACACGTCGAACAGATACACCTTCGCAAAGGTGTAGCCCTCGCCAAGGACGAAGTAGGTCCGCGCTCCGATGGCAATGATGCCATTGTCCATGGCGATCGATACGCCGAAGGTCTGATGGTCGTTGCCCGTGTCCGGCAACAGCTTGTCGAGCTGAGTCCCCGTCGACGCATCGAAGAGATACGCCGCGCCGGAGCCGTCGCCATGCTCGTCGGCTCGCCAGGCACCGACGGCAACGATGCCATTGTCGATGGCGATGGAGTTGCCGAACTCGTCGCCCTCTTCCGGGTCGTCGGGGGTGAGCTTGGCGAGTTGAGCGCCGGTGGACGCATCGAAGAGATACGCCGCGCCGGAATCGATGCCGCCGTGTTCATGCCCCGGCGCGCCCACGGCGACGATGCCGCCGGCGATCGCGACCGAGAAGCCGAAGTGGTCTTCCGCCCGCCCATCGTCCGCCACGAGTTTCGAGATCTGAGTGCCGGTCGCCGCGTTGAACAGGTACACCGAGCCCTTGTCGTCGTCATTCGGACTGCCCGCGACGATGATGTCCCCGCCGACATCGACGGATCGGCCGAACCCATCGCCTGCCGCACCGTCGCTTGCAACCAGTTTGAAGGCCTGCTCGCCGAAACCGGCTGGCGCAGAGGTGGTGAACACGGCGACGCCAACGGCCGCGAGGAGCGGGAGGAGACGAATCATGGTGACGACCCTTCGAGATGCAGCCGCGCAAACGTGGCGCTGAGCCCTCAGATCAGTAGACTCGCGTAAGTGCTGCTCTGATACAGGAAAACAACCCCTCCTCTTTGTCGGAACGGGCACTGCGCCGAACTGGGGCGGTATCCCCGGTATCCGCCACGCAATCGTGACCCTCTACGGAGGTGTGACGCGACCCAGCTCTGTCAGGCGTGGTCGCTGAAGACCCGTGCCGTCACGGGCGGGTACGAGGTCTGGATTCGCCGACCTCCTCGCGCTACTCAGTGCGTGGGGACCGTGCGCAGGTCCGTGCCCTCAGGACCTCGACGGCAGCAGCGACGTCGAGTTCGGCGACCTGCTCATCCTGCTGGCGAACTGGAGCGCGAATTGAGCGATGACACGAACGAAGGAAACACAACTGATGAAGTTCCACCGATTCACCCTCTGCGCCGGCCTGGCGACCATGGCCGCCTCGATCCTCGATGAACCGACCACCGCGCAGTCGCCGTGCGGCGACTGGACGCTCGTCGATCCGCCCGCCGATGTCATTGCCGTCACCGACGTGCAGGCGCGCTCCGCGGGCGAAGCCTGGGCCTTCGGCTACTACGAGGGTCTGATCCGGTGGGATGGTGCCAGTTGGAGCACGTTCCCCATCGATGACCCATACGGCTCCTACCCGCTCGTGTGGCTGGACCAGTTCTGCCTGGCTGGAACCTCACACCTCGTTCTCGTCGGTCGCGGCGACACCGGCCCCTTCAGCAACGATCAGGTGCTGCGGTTCTGGGATGGCGAGAGCTGGAGTGACTGGGAGTCGCTCACGCTGGAGCCCGACATCATGGGATGGCCGCGCAACGGCGCGGCGTACGCGGTCGTCGCGCCGTCCCTCGACGACGTTTGGATCCTCGGCGCGGCGGACGGCGCTGGGGACGCCACCGGTGAGGGGTATCTGACGGTCCATTGGGACGGCTCGGAGCTGACCGAGGAGTCCACCACGGGCGGTCCCGGCAACGCGATGAAGAGATTCCGGGACGGCGTGGCCTTCGCGAGGAACGACATCTGGGCCGTGGGGCAGTATCGGATCATCGGGGGCGGAACTCCCGGCTACCACGCGTCGACGTACCACTTCGACGGCACGAGCTGGGACTACGTTCCGAACCCCGCCGAGACGCTGTGCTGCCAGTCGACGGATCTCAACACCGTCGCCGGTGTCGCCCCCAACGACATTTGGGCGGCGGGTTCCTGGGGCCTCGACCCGCTCTTCATGCACTGGGACGGCGAGTCCTGGACGATCGTGCCCGGTCCCGCCGGCGCGCAGGGGGACATTCAAGAGATGGTCGCAATTGCGTCCGACGACGTGTGGGCGGTGGCCTGGTCACCGCCCGTCGGCGACTTCTTCCACTGGGACGGCATCGCGTGGAGCCTTGTTCCGGGGCGGGAGATTCCGGGGGCCGTGAGCGTCGAGCGTCACGGCGGCCTGGCCGCAGTCGGACCGTGCGATATCTGGGCCGTGGGCTCGTACAACTTCGGCGTGGACCCCGTCCTGCCGCTCATCGAGCGACTTCAGCCCGCGAGCGCGATGCCGGGCGACGTCGACGGCGACGGCGTCGTCAGCTTCACGGATCTTCTCGCCGTGCTCGCTGCATGGGGACCATGCGCCGCACCGTGTGCCGCGGACCTCGACGGCGACGGCGTCGTCGACTTCGTGGATCTCCTCGTCGTGCTCGCCAACTGGAGCTGATGGCGAACTGTTCGGGAACTCCTTGCGCTGGTCGCCGATGGAGTCGAGTCGGTCCTCGACGTCATGAGCGGCGGAGCCAGTCCCCGGCCGGCGTTAGACTGCGGTCGTGACCACCGATCAGGCGCTCGTGGACGCGGTGCTCTGCGGGTCCGGCCGCTCTGAACAGCTCGCAACTCGAGAGGGAGGTTCGGATTGACCCAGTGGCTTCCGCTCATTGGTGGCCTGGTCGTTCTCGTTGGCGGAGCCGAGCTGCTCGTGCGTGGTGCGGCGGGGCTCGCCGCGCGACTTGGTATCTCGCCGCTCGTCATCGGACTCACCGTGGTCGCGTTCGGGACAAGCTCCCCGGAGGTGGCCGTGTCGCTCGACGCGGTGTTCAGCCAACGACATGACATTGCGATTGGCAATGCGGTCGGCAGCAACACATTCAACGTCCTGTTCATCCTCGGCATATCGGCTCTGGTGTGCCCGCTCGCCGTCGCCCAGAAACTCATCCGCGTGGACGTGCCGATCATGATCGGAGTGTCAGCGCTCCTCTGGCTGCTCGCACGCGACGGCGAGCTCGGGCGGCTGGACGGAGTGATCTTGTTCATCGGAATCGTCGCATACACGATCGGCGCAGTCCGCTCCTCACGACGGGAGACTCCCGAGGTTCGCCAGGAGTACCAGTCGGCGCCAGATCTGCCCCGTCACCCGTCGCTCCTTCGCGCGATCGGCTTCACTGCCTTCGGGCTTGGTCTGGCCGTGTTTGGCGCACGCTGGTTCGTCATGGGCGCTGTTGCGATCGCGACAGACTTGGGCGTGAGTGAACTGGTCATCGGGCTGACGATCGTCGCCGCCGGGACCTCGCTACCAGAGGTCGCCACATCACTTGTTGCGGCGATCCGCGGTCAGCGCGATATCGCCGTCGGGAACGTCATCGGCAGCAACATCTTCAACGTGCTGTTCATCCTTGGCCTGGCGGGAATCGTGGCTCCGGATGGCCTCCTCGTCTCCTCTGCGGTTCTTGCGTTCGACATGCCGGTGATGCTGGCCGTGACGGTGGCGTGCCTGCCTATTGTCTTCACCGGTGGCGCGATACGACGCTGGGAGGGTGGCCTGCTTCTCGCCGGCTACGTCGCCTATGTCGTGTACCTGGTCTTGGACGCCGCCAATCACGATGCCTTGTCCGGGTTCTCGATGGTGATGGTCTGGTTCGCCCTCCCGCTGGCGGCCATCGGCATTGCAGGAAGTCTGCTTGCGTCACGTCCACACGCAGGTGCCGAGTGCTAGAGCGGCGTCGCGCGTGGCGTGGCCATCCTCCGCACCTCGCCGAGCGACCGGGACCGCGGATGCCCAGCCGCCCCACCGCGGCGCATCCGACCCCCAGCCGTACCCCCGGCAGTTGGGGCGCGATTCAGGGCGATTCGGCGCGACCGGGCGCGAACCACTCGGCGCGACCGGCACCGAAGACATGCAACACCAATGGAAAACGGCCCTTGCGGGCCGTCAACCGGAAAGCGGGTGAAGGGATTCGAACCCTCGACATTCACGTTGGCAACGTGACGCTCTACCACTGAGCTACACCCGCGGAAGGGCGAAAGGATAGCAGGTACGCGGGGGCCGGCAAGCCGGGGCGGCCGGAGGGGGACGGCCGCATTCCGGAGCCTCGTGAACGGGGGCGGCCGGCTACGATGGGGGCCCTCTGCGGCGAAGTGCCGCGATCTCCCGCAGGCGACCCCCATGCCCTACACCATCGTCGAGTACGAGCCGACGCCGAACCCCAACGCGGTGAAGTGCTGGCTCGATCATCCCGTCAGCGACCACCCGCGGAGCTTTCTGGACGCCGACAGCGCGACGGGCGATCCGCTCGCCGCGGCGCTCTTCGAGATCGAGGGCGTGCGGAACCTGCTGTTCAACGGGTCGTGGATCACGGTGAACAAGCATGCGGAGGTGACCTGGCCCGCCGTCAAGAAGGCCGTCGAGCGGGTGCTGGCCGAGGCCCGCGATCTCCCGGGCGTCGGACCGGTGGACGCGGCCGATGCGGCGGTCGAGCCGCCCGCGTCGGCCGGATGAGCGGGGACGACGGGAGCGCCCGGCGGCGGCTCGCGGCCCTCGAGCGGTGGTTCACGCAGGCCGCCCGTGATCTTCCCTGGCGACGCCGGCGGACCGGTTACTCGGCCCTCGTCGCCGAGGCGATGCTCCAGCAGACGCAGGTTGCCCGGGTCGTCGATCGGTACCGCGTCTTCATGCGGCGCTTCCCCACGGTCAAGGCGTTGGCCGAGGCGTCGGAGGACGAGGTCCTCGCCGCCTGGCAGGGGCTGGGCTACTACCGGCGGGCGCGCAATTTGCACCGCGCGGCCCGGAGCATCGTCGACGAACACGCGGGACGGGTGCCGCGGGACGCGGCGACGCTGCAGACGCTCCCCGGCGTTGGCCGGTACACGGCCGGCGCGATCGCCTCGATCGCGTACGGGCGGCCGGCGCCGATCGTGGACGGCAACGTCACCCGCGTGCTGGCGCGGTGGGCGGGCCGCGAGCCGGCCGCGGCGGCCGAGACGTGGGACGCGGCCACGAGGCTGGTCAACCTCGCCGAGCATCCCGGTGTCCTGAACGAGGCGTTGATGGAGCTGGGCGCGACCGTCTGCACGCCGGTGTCCCCGCGGTGCGAGGCGTGCCCGGTCGCGCGGTGGTGCGAAGCGCGGGCGGCGGGCACGGAAGCGACCATCCCGGCCCCTCGCGTGCGGGCGACGCGAACCGAGGTTCACCATCACTGTGTGCTCGTCCGCCGGGCGTCGAAGGTGAGCCTCGAGCAGCGGCCCGACGAGGGCTTGTGGGCGCGGATGTGGCAGCCGCCGACGGTGGAGGCCGCGTCGCGTCTGACCGATCGCGTCGTGCGCAGCCGCCTCGCGTTGCCGGTCACCGGTCTCCGTCCCGTCGGCGGGTTCGTACACCTGACGACGCACCGTCGCGTGTGCTTCCACGTGCTGGCGGGAACGACCCGCTCGCGGCGTGGCGTCTGGCGAGGGCCGGGCGAGTGCGATGATCTGGCGATGAGCAATGCTCACCGGAGGGTGTTGGCAATGGGGGGGTGACAGGGCGGCGGGGACGGACACGCAAAAGCGGACGCGGACGACCCCCTCGATGGTGCCACGGACAGCGAAGCGTCCGTGCCGTGCGTCACACTTCGCGCGGGGGAGTCAAACGCCCTTGCGCGATGGTCGCTGATGGCACGGACGCTTTGCTGTCCGTGGCACCTGGGCGTCGCACTCCCTTTCGTGATGGACGCTGATGGCACGGACGCTCTGCTGTCCGTGGCACCTGGGCGTCGCACTCCCTTTCGTGATGGTCGCTGATGGCACGGACGCTTTGCTGTCCGTGGCACCTGGGCGTCGCACTCCCCTTCTCGATGGACGCTGATGGCACGGACGCTTCGCTGTCCGTGGCACCTGCTCGTGGTGGGGGGGCGTGTGCGAGACCGAGCTCTTACAATCGCCCCGTGTCGCTCCTTCCCCATGTCCCCGCCTCGGCCACGGCCGATGATCTCCTCGCGGCGTTGCTCGAATACTGTGAAGCGCAGGGCATCGAGCCCTACGGCGAGCAGCTCGATGCGTTCGAAGCCGTCGCCGAGGATCAGAACGTCGTCCTGAACACGCCGACCGGGTCGGGCAAGTCGCTCGTGGCCCTCGCGGCGCACTTCGTTTCGCACTGCCGCGACGAACGGAGCATCTATACCGCGCCGATCAAGGCGCTCGTCAACGAGAAGTTCTTCGACCTCTGCCGTGCGTTCGGCCCGGAACGCGTCGGTCTCATGACGGGCGACGCCACCGTCAACCGCGCCGCGCCGATCATCTGCTGCACGGCCGAGATCCTCGCGAAGATGGCGCTCGCCGAAGGCGCGGGCACGCCCTTCCGCCGCGTCGTCATGGACGAGTTCCACTTCTACTCCGATCCCCAGCGTGGCATGGCGTGGCTGATTCCGCTGGTCGAGATGACCGGGAGCCGGTTCCTGCTGATGTCGGCGACGCTGCGCGAGCCCGATGCCATCGCCGCCGACATCCAGCGACGCACCGGGCACCCGGCCGTCGTGGTGCGTTCGGACCGCCGGCCGGTTCCGCTGGAGTTCGAGTACCGCGACTGCGCTCTCCTCGAGACCATCGAGCACGTTCGCGTGAAGGGGCTCACGCCGGCCTACCTGGTCTTGTTCACGAAACGCGACGCCGCGGCGCTCGCCTCGCAGCTTCGCAGCACGCCGATTCCGGATACGCTCAAGGAAACGGCGAAGGAGACGCGGAGCGTCATCAACCGGGCGATCCGGACACGCGGCTTCAAGACGCCCTTCGGCCAGAAGCTGAAGACGCTGCTTCCCCACGGCATCGCCGTCCATCACGGCGGGATGCTGCCGAAGTACCGGCGTCTGGTCGAGCGTCTCGCCGCCGCGGGGCTGGTCAAGCTCATCTGCGGCACCGATACGCTCGGCGTGGGCGTCAACCTGCCGCTCCGCACGGTGATCTTCACGCAGCTCTACAAGTTCGACGGCAAGGACACACGGCTGCTCACCTCCCGCGAGTTCCGGCAGATCGCGGGCCGCGCCGGACGCAAGGGGTTCGACGATGTGGGGACCGTGCTCATCCAGGCTCCGGAGCACGAGGTGGCCAACAAACGCAAGAAGGCGAAGGCGGCCGCGTCCAGCAAGAAGTTCCACGCCCAGTCGCCGCCGAAGGGCTTCAAGGGTTGGAACGAGAAGACCTCCGAGAAGCTCCAGACCGCGCAGGTCGGCGCGCTCGTCACGCGTTTCCGGGTGACGGGGCTCCTCGTGCTGCAGGCCCTCGCGCGCCCCGGCGACGGCCGCGCCGCGCTCGCCGACCTCATCCGCTCCGTCGGTGAAGACGTCGACGCCAACCTGAAGCTGGCGGACGAGATCATCGACTCCCTCGTCGCGGGCGGCATGGCCGAGCGGCTCGACACGCCGGACGCCGAGGGACGTCTGTACGCGGTGCGGCAAACGCTCGACGTCACGTTCGATCGGCCGCTCGCACCGTTTCTCGAGAGCGCGCTCGGGCTTGCGGACCGCGCACATCCCGACCACGCCGTCGACGTTCTGAGCATCGTGGAGTCGGTGCTCGACGATCCGTCGCAGATCCTGCGCGCGCAGACCCGGCTCATACGCAACGAGCTCTACGCCGAGCTGCGGGCGGCCGACCCGCAGTCGCTCGAAGACCGCAATGCGATGCAGGAGAAGCTCGACGCGGTCCAGCACCCGCAGCCCCTCGGTGAGGAGATCGCGCTCGCGTTTCGAGCGTGGTGCGAGCGTTTCCCGTGGCTGGCCGATCAGACGCCGAGCCCGAAGAGCATCGCCCGCGACATGTTCGAGCACGGCGACACCTTCGGCGACTACGTGCGCCGGCTCGAGATCATCCACGACGAGGGCACGCTCCTGCGGTATCTCTCCGACGCGTACCGACTCATGACGAAGCATCTGCCCGACGTCGTCCGCACCGACGACGTCGAGGCGATCGCCGAATGGCTCGGCGCGATCGTTCACCGCACCGACTCGAGCGTCGTGGCGGAGTGGGAGCAGTTCGACGCGGCGGCGGACGCCGGTGTCGTGCCGGCGGACGAGGACGACGTCGACGTCGACGAGCACTTCGACGTGACCCGGGCCGTCCGCGGCTTCCGCGTCATGGTGCGGAACGCGGCGTTCGGCTGGATCAAGATGCTCGCGGCGCGGCGGGAAGCGGAGATCGGCGTCGCGTCCGAGTCGATGGCCGGCTATTGGGAGCAGTACGACGAGATCCTCACGGGTCCGTCGGCGCGGGGGCCGGAGAATTTCACGTATGACTCCGAGCGTGGCGAGGTCGTGCAGACCATCCTCGACCCGCACGACGAGCGCGGGTGGATCGTCCGCGGCCGCGTCGATCTCGATGCCTCCCGGGCGGAAGGACGCGCGGTGGTGGAGATCACCGCGGTCGGACCGAACGCCGAAGTCGCAGGGCGAACGTGAGCGGCCGGAAGGCGTGCATGGTCGCAACCGGGAGTGACCAGATCGTCGCGGTCGGCGTCTGCCATGGGCACTTCAGGCCGGTGCGTCGTCGCCGCAGGTAAAGGCGTAACGACGCCGCGCTGCGCCGCCGACCACCGGCGTGTCGCCAGTGATCGACCGGATCAAGCGAACGATGTGTTCGCGTCCGTGCACGATCGCCGTCATCTCGTTCGACGGGGCGACGACGGTGCCGACGACATGGACGCGGGGGACGTTGGTGCACATGGACTGCGGATCGTGGTCCGGCACGCCCTCATCGTCGAAGTCGACCCCGCAGCTCTCGAGCAGGCTGTTATCCGGGTTGAAGCCGATCTCGACCACGACGAAGTCGGCTTCGACGCGGCGTGGGTTTGCATCGTTGCCCGTCAGCGGCCGCAGTGTGATTTCGTGCGGGAAGATGGCGGCGACTTCGTGCGCTCCGTGCCCCTCGATGTTGCCCTTGTCGATGAGCATGTTGATGTCGGCGAGCAGCTCGGCCCGATTCCAGGCTTCATCGAGCGTCTCGCCGCGATACACGATGCTCACGTCGGCCCCCGCCCGCCACAGACGTCCGGCCGCGGCGAGAGCGCCGTTTCCGTCTCCGACCACCACGACGCGTTGCCCGAAATAGAAGTGAGGATCACGCATGCGGTGGTGGACATGCGGTTCGCTCGCCCCGGGCACGTCAAGCCGCGACGGTTGCGCGAGCCGCCCCGTCGCGAAGACGATGCGTCCGGCGTCGTGTCGTCCCGGATGCCGGCCGCCGGTCACGGCGGTGACGTGATCGTGCGCGCAGTCGATCCGATTGACGGGCGTATGACACCAGAGATCGAGGCGGCGCATCTCGACGACCGACCGCAGATACGCAAGGTACTCCTCGCGGGCCATCGGCTCCTGCAGCATCGACTGCACCGGAACGCCGGCGATCGCGACGCGTTCCGGACTGCTCAGGAAACGCGTCCCGGCCGGCCAGTGGAAGATGGAGTCGCCGAGCACGCCGGCCTCGAGCACCCGGACGCCGAGATCGGCGTCGCGGGCCGCGCACGCCAGCTCGATTCCGACGGGGCCGGCGCCGACGATCAGCATGTCTATCGGGGCATCGTCGATCATGCGTGGCCCTTGCTGCGCCCGGCGAGCACGACATGGTAGCTCCTCCGCCGGGGTATGCGGGCACGGACGCGGACACGGACGCGGGCGCGGTCGCGGAAACAGACGCGGGCACGGTCGCGGACACGGTCGCGGACACGGTCGCGGACACGGTCGCGGACACGGACACGGACGCGGGCACGGTCGCGGACACGGATGCGGACACGGGCACGGACGCGGACACGGGCACGGTCGCGGACACGGTCGCGGACACGGGCACGGTCGCGGACACGGTCGCGG
>JABDLI010000035.1 GCA_013003065.1 Phycisphaerales bacterium
CCCGTGTGACGGCGAGATCCTCTCGTTCTTCGAGACCGAGCCGCCCTCGCGGATCACCGATCTCGATGGCGAGGCGATCACCGCGACGGCGGTCGCCTTCGACTGCCAGGATCTCTACTGCCCGATCGCCGCGTGCTGTCTGCTCGACGGCACGTGCGTGGAGTCGGTCGTGACCGAGTGCGTGGCGATGGGCGGGACGTACGGAGGCGACGGCACGAGTTGTGGCGGCGTGGCCTGCCCGCAGCCGCCCGGAGGATGCTGTCGCCCGAGCGGCACCTGCGACATCGTGACGCCGTCCCAGTGCGACGCCCTGGGCGGGGTGTTCCTGGGCGGCTTCTCGACGTGCGCCGACGCGACGTGCGCACAGCCGGGCGCCTGCTGTCTACCCGACAGCACCTGCACGGTGGCGGCCGCGACCGGCGGCGCGGACTGCATCGACGCCGGCGGCGTCTACCAGGGCGACGACACCACGTGCGACGTCGCCGACTGTGTCGTCGCGGCCGAATGCCCGGCCGACATCGACGGCGACGGCGAGGTCGCATTCCTCGACCTCGTGACGCTGCTGTCGTCTTGGGGTGTGTGCGACGGGTGTCCGGCCGACATCGACGACGACGGCGTCGTGGGTTTCCTCGACCTCATCACGCTGCTCGCGGCGTGGGGCCCGTGCCCGAACGGAGCGTGCTGCTTCGATGACGGATCGTGCGCGGACGGACTGACGTCGGCGGCCTGCACCGACGGTGGCGGGACGTACCAGGGTGATGAGACGGAGTGTGTCGCCGGCTGCCCGTGAGACGGGGGCGACCCACGGCGCCCATCACGACGGTGCCACGGACAGCGAAGCGTCCGTGCCGTGCGTCGTCCATTGCGCTGGAGAGTCAAACGCGCCTGCGCGATGGACGCTGACGGCACGGACGCTTCGCTGTCCGTGGCACCCCGCGACAGCGAGTGTGGGCCGAACGGCCCTACGGAGCGCTAACGAAATGGCGAGAGGCGGACTTGAACCGCCGACACCCGCATTTTCAATGCGGTGCTCTACCAACTGAGCTACCTCGCCGCCGTCGCGGGGACGAGCACGCAGCGTATGGTGTCGGCGGGTCATGTCAAGGGCTGGGGGGAGCGGAGGCGGGGGGTGTGTCGTGGGTCGGAATCCGGCCCAGCAGATCCGGCCGGATGTCGGCGAGGGCGGGGAACGATCGTCGCCACGCCCGGAGGGCGGACAGGTCGAGGTCGGCGTGCAGCACGGTGGCTTCGTCGCCGGCTTCGGCGATGACGTCGCCGGCCGGGTCGACGACGATCGAGCCGCCCGCGTAGGCGAGGTGCGGGTCGCGGCCGATGCGGTTGACGGCGGCGACGTAGGCCTGATTCTCGATCGCCCGGGCGATGGCGAGCGCACGCCAATGCGTCTGGCGCGCGTCGGGCCAGCTTGCCCCGAGCGTGAACACCTCGGCCGCGGGGCCGTTGGGGCGAACGCCCGCGACCGCCAGGCGGAAGAGCTCCGGGAACCGCAGGTCGTAGCAGATGAGCGGACACACGATCGCCGCGCCCGCGTCGACCCGCAGCAGGGAATCGCCCCCCGTAAAGTGCTCGACCTCGCGGCCGTAGCTGAACGGGTGGACCTTTTCGTAGTGGCCGGCCACCCGGCCCGACGGGTCGACGATCGTCGCTCGGTTTCGTCCGCGTCCGCCGGGTCCCCACACCGCGTGACCGACCTGCATCCAGACGCCGAGACGGCGGCACACGCCGGTCGCCCACGCGACCGATCGATCGTCCACGATCCGGTCGAGGGCGAAGCTGAAGCCGGTGTCGCCCAGTTCGGGAAGCACGACGTAGCTGCCGCGGGGGACCTGGCCCTCGTCGAGCATCGCTTCGATCCGCGTGTGGTTGGCGGGCTTGTCTTCCCAGGTGATGTCGAGTTGGACGAGGGCGAGGTGCAAGGGGGGGTGCGGGTCCGTGGCCGGGGGCGCGTCGGTGTCCGCGTCGGTGTCCGCGTCCGTGTCCGGGACCGCGTCCGTGTCCGGGAGCGCGTCCGTGTCCGCGTCCGGGACCGCGTCCGTGTCCGCGTCCGGGACCGCGTCCGTGGCCGTGACCGTGACCGTGTCCGGGGCCGTGTCCGTGACCGTGTCCGTGACCGTGTCCGGGACCGTGTCCGTGACCGCGATCCGCGTCCGTCCATTCCCAACGCAGGGCGACTGAGGGGACTCGAACCCCCGACTTCCTGGACCACAACCAGGTGCTCTGCCAACTGAGCTACAGTCGCCATCGGGCCCCGTCGGGGCTCGCGGACAGCCTAGTCCTGCCCGTGGGTCCGGTCAACGACGCAAAGGGGCTCGATTCCGTGGCGTTTTGTCGTCAAAAGCCTAAGATGCCCGATTCCCTGGTGGTCGGCGGCACCATCGTCGCGACCGCCGTTTCGGCCATGATTCCGAGGCTCCCATGAGTACCGCAACCGCAGTGTCCTCGCTCCGATTCGGCAACGCCACCATCCTGGGCAACCGCTCGACGGCGGAGCTCGTGGAACGCTCGCTTCGCAACGGTGAAGGGGTCCTCGCGGCGAACGGCGCGTTGTGCGTCGACACCGGCCGGTGCACCGGCCGGATGCCCAACGACAAGTACCTCGAGGACACGCCCGGCATCCACGACGACATCGCCTGGGGCAAGGTCAACCAGCCGATCGCCCCCGAGCACTTCGCCGCGATCGAAAAGCTCGTCACCGAGCACATGTCTCGCCAGGAGCAGCTTTACCGGTTCGACGGCTTCGCCGGCGCCGATACCGCCTATCGGCTGAAGGTGTCCGTGATCGTGCAGAAGGCCTGGCACTGTCTCTTCGCCAAGACGCTGTTCATCAACGCGGACACGACCGGGTCGGGTGACTTCGATCCGGATTGGGTGGTCGTCGACGCGTGCGGTCTCGAGCTTTCGAACCCGGAGCAGTACGGGTTGCGATCTCCGATCGCGATCATCCAGTCGCTCGAGCAACGCAAGGTGTTCATTCTCGGCACGCAGTACGCGGGCGAGATGAAGAAGTCGATCTTCTACGCGATGAACTACGACCTGCCGTCGCTCGGCGTTTTTCCGATGCACTGCTCGTGCAACGTCGCCGCCGACGACCCGTCGAACGTCGCGCTGTTCTTCGGTCTCTCCGGCACCGGAAAGACGACCCTCTCCGCCGATCCGAACCGGCCGCTCATCGGCGACGACGAGCACGGCTGGTCCGACCGCGGGATCTTCAACATCGAAGGCGGCTGCTACGCCAAGTGCATCGGCCTGACCCGGGAGACCGAGCCGCAGATCTGGGATGCCATTCGCTTCGGCAGCGTGCTCGAGAACGTCGTGCTCGACGACGACACGCGGGTGCCCGACTACGACGACGGCGCGAAGACCGAGAACACCCGCGTCACCTACCCCGTGCAGTACATCCCGAACGCGGTGATCCCGTCGGTGGCGGCCCACGCCAAGAACGTGCTCTTCCTCGCCGCCGACGCCTTCGGCGTGCTGCCTCCGGTCAGCAAGCTGACGCCCGAGCAGGCGATGTACTACTTCGTCAACGGCTACACCTCCAAGCTCGCCGGCACCGAAGCCGGCGTGACCGAGCCGCAGCCCAACTTCAGCCCCTGCTTCGGAGGCCCGTTCCTCCCGCGGCCGCCGATGGTGTACGCCGAGTGGCTCGCCCGCCGCATCCGCGAGCAGAACGCCGACGTGTGGCTCCTCAACACGGGTTGGACGGGCGGTCCCCACGGCGTCGGGAAACGCTTCAAGCTGGCGTACACCCGCGCGTTCGTGACCGCCATCCTCGACGGCTCGCTCCGGGACACGTCATTCCAAACGCATCCGATCTTCGGCCTGTCGATGCCGGTTTCCGCGCCGAACGTGCCGGCGGACGTCCTCGACCCCCGACGCACCTGGGCCGACGGCGCGGCGTACGACATGAAGGCGAAGGAGCTCGCCGGGCTGTTTCGCGCGAACGACGTGAAGTTCGAGATCTCCGACGAGGTGCGGACGGCGGGACCGTCGGCGACCTGACCGGGATCGTCCGAGAGACAATGAACGCGGCGGCCGATCTTTGGTGGGACGGCCGCCGCGTTTGCTTGCGCGGACACGGACGCGGACACGGACACGGACACGGACACGGACACGGACACGGACACGGACGCGGACGCGGGGGCGTCAGCGCAAACGCGCCCATAGCGCAATCCCCCGACCCAACCTGCCCGAGGCGGCATG
>JABDLI010000045.1 GCA_013003065.1 Phycisphaerales bacterium
GGGGAGTGAATCGCCCCCCCGGATGGACGCTGACGGCACGGACGCTTCGCTGTCCGTGGCACCTTCGGCGTTGGGCGCCATCGACGAATTGCCACTCCTCTGCTCCCCGTTCTCCGGGTCGCCTTCCCCTCCCCCTCCCCATTCCAGTTCCCCGCCCGCTGCGATCATCCAACCACCTGCTCGCGCAACCGCACCGACGCCGCGCTGGGACCGGCGGCGTCCTGCCGCCTCGCCTGGGAAGATCTGGACGTGGACCCTTGCGCTGGCATCCTGCCAGGGGACGGTGGTGGTGCTTGCCGGGCGCCGGTGGCCGCGTTGTTCACGCCGCGTCGTGCGGCTCGACCCCAGTTGTCGTGGGTCTCATATGACGCTCGCATCCTGCGAGCTGGTCAGTGAAGATTTGGGCGTGGGTTCGGACTGTTTTTCGCACCGCCTCCGGCGGGTGCAGGGCTGCGTGGTTACCGGCGGCGTCCCTGCCGTCTCGCACAGGTTGGGTCGGGCGTTTGCGTGTCCGCGTCCGTGTCCGCGTCTGTGACCGTGTCCTAGTCGCACGCCCCCCACGCGCCCAGCACCTCGAGCAAGTCGCTCAGGCCAACGGTCCCATCCCGGTCGACGTCCGTCGGGCATGCCACGCACGCACCCCAATCCGACAACAGGGCGATGAGATCGGTGAACCCGACGAGGTCGTCGTCGTCAACGTCCGCCGGGCAGGTCGTCACGACGATGTCGAGCGTGGCGTTGCGCAGCGTGCCCAGCACGTCGAGGCCGGCGGTGTCGCCGGAGAAGACACGCGTGGCGCCGGGGGGGTCGCCGGCGTTCTCGAGCATGCCGACCACGGTGTCGGAGGCCGGCGCGAGCGCCGTGAAGCGGAGCGTGGTGATGAGCGTTCCCGCGGGAGTCGCCTGGATCGGACCGGAGAACGGCGCGAAGTAAATGAGCACGCCGTCACCGTCGGCCGGCGGATTCGACTCGTTGAGGCCGAACGGATCCGGCGGGAAGCCGGCCGAGCCGATGCCGGTCGGCTCGAGCCCGGTGAGCCGGAGGCGGGAGGGATTCCACGCGACGATGGCGTCGAGGGCGGCCAGCGTCTGGATGCCCTTGTCGTCGGAGATGGCGTAGAGCTCGACCAACACCGGCGCGCCGACCTCGACGAGATCTTCCGTCGGTCGCAGCTCGAGGTCGATGTCGCCGTGGGCGACACCGGTCGTCGCGACCGCGGCGAGCATGCACCGGGCGATCAACGGAATCGTCGTGCGGAACGTGAGCGGTCGCCGTCTCATCATCATCGTCTCTCCCTCAGGCGGGGCCGCGACGCGGTTATCGCACCTTGGCCGAGGACCTCGGTTCTGTACTATGCGGCGCCACCGCCGCTCGCCAAGCTCCAACGCCCGCCGTCGGTCGTCGTGGGGACGGAACACGCGAGCTACGCAGACCAGGAAAGGAAGCGTGGTCCATGCAGATCGCCGAGTTCCAGGAGCTGATCCGCCGCCGCTACCACGAAACGGACGCGGCCCGCGGGGTGCCGGGGACGTTTCTGTGGTTCACCGAAGAGGTGGGCGAGCTGGCGAACGCGCTCGGTCACCGCGAGCGGGGCGACGGCGACGACGACAACCTGCGGGAGGAGTTCGCCGACGTGCTGGCGTGGCTGACGACGCTTGCGAACATCACCGGCGTCGATCTGACCGACGCGATCCGGCGGAAGTACCTCGATGGAGGGGGGCCGGAGGGGAGCAAGTGAGGGGAGATGAGGAAGCATCCGCGGCGGGACTCGAACCTGCAACCTTCGGCTTCGGAGGCCGACGCTCTATCCAATTGAGCTACGCGGACTGGGGCGGGACATTGTAGCGGACGGGGGCGTGCGTGCCCGCGGCCGTGTCCGGGTCCGCGGCCGTGTCCGCGGCCGTGTCCGCGGCCGTGTCCGGGTCCGCGGCCGTGTCCGCGGCCGTGTCCGCGGCCGTGTCCGTGTCCGCGGCCGTGTCCGCGGCCGTGTCCGCGGCCGTGTCCGTGTCCGCGGCCGTGTCCGCGTCCGTGCCCGTGTCCGTGTC
>JABDLI010000317.1 GCA_013003065.1 Phycisphaerales bacterium
TTCCGGGGGCGGCGTCAACGCAGTCAAGGTCGTCGACGTGGCCCGGGCCGCCGTGGTCGCCACGATTTCCACCGGAACCGGGTCTCCCCGCGACAGCGCTCTCGCCGATGGCGTGCTGACGGTCATGCTCACGAGCGGCGAACTGATGCGGATCGCCGCAACGGGTGCGACGTCGACGATCATGGACGTCACGCCCCTGAGCGCCGGTCCGTCGGATCTTGCCGTCGCCCGCGACCGGGGAACGGCCGTCGTGACGCAACCGACGCTCGACGGCGTCGACGTCGTGAGCCTGGTTCCGTGCGACACCGACCTCGATGGGGACGCCACCGTCGGCTTCACCGATCTGCTGCTCGTCCTCGCGACGTGGGGGCCGTGCCCGGGATGCCCGGCCGATATCGATGGCGACGGGCTCGTTGGCTTCACGGATCTCCTCGCCGTTCTCGCGGACTGGGGCCCGTGCGTTTGATGCGATGCCGCAACCGTTGATCAGTCCGACCCGCCCGAGCCGATGGAACCCTCGGCATGCAGCAACCGTCCGTTCCCGTCTTTCAGCCGCACCTCGGCGTCGACACGGTCAAGGCCGTGACCGACGCGTTCGACGTCGGGTGGATCGGCATGGGGGCGGAGACCCGGGGATTCGAGTCGGACCTCCAGGCGACGCTCGGGACGGACCGGCCCGTCGTCGCGACGATGACCGGGACCTCGGCGCTCCACCTCGCCACGCGGTTCGCCGGCGTCGGGCCCGGCGACGAGGTGATCATGCCGTCGTTCAACTTCGTCGCCGACGTGCAGGCGGTCGCCTGGACGGGGGCGACCCCGGTCTTTGCCGACATCGACGATCGCACGCTCGCGCTCGACCCGAGCCGCGTCGCCGAGATGATCACGCCCCGCACGCGCGTGATCATGCCGCTGCACTTCGCCGGCATCGTCGGTGACCTGGATGCCGTCTACGATCTCGCCCGCACGCACCGGCTGCGGGTGATCGAGGACGCCACCCACGCCCTCGGCTCGACGCACGGCGGCCGGCCAATCGGCTCCTTCGGCGACATCACGTGCTTCTCGTTCGATCCCGTCAAGATCATCACGAGCCTCGACGGCGGGGCCGTCGTGCTGCCCGCCGGGGCCGACGTCGCTGCGCTCCACCGGTTGCGTCTGCTCGGCATCGACAAGGACACGACCGAGCGGTACCGAAACCGGCGGGCGTGGGACTACGACGTCCTCGACACCGGCTTCCGCGATCACATGACGAACATCAACGCGGCGATCGGTCGCTCGCAGCTGCGGCGGCTCGACGAGTTCGTCGCCAACCGCCGCCGGGATGCCCGGGCCTACAACGAGGCCTTCGCGGGTCTGGACTGGCTCGCGGTCCCCCGCACCGACTTCGCCGCCGTGGGTCCGTTCATCTACACGGTCAGGGTCGCGGCGGGCCGCCGGGCGGCGTTGATCGATCACCTGCGGACGCGGGGCATCGCGACGGGCATCCACTTCCTCCCGTGCCACGCGAAGACCTTCTGCCGGTCGTTTCCGCGGGGTCCGATGGACGTCACGGATCGGGTGAGCGCGGAGATCCTCACGCTGCCCCTCTGGTCGTCGATGCCCCGCGACGTGCGTGATCGCGTGATCGAGGCGGTCGTCACGTTCGAGCCGGCGCGGCCGGTGGCGACACCCGGGGCGCGGGCTCGTTCCTGAGGAGCGTGCGGAGGGTCGCGGAATCGGCGTCGGCGAACCCGGCGTGCCGCAGCCGGGCCGCAACGGCGTCTCCCGCCTCCGGTGTGATCAGGACGAAGTGGGCGTGCGGGTCGAGCGTGGCGGCGTTGATGCGGGTGATGCTCTGCGGCGACAGGACCGCGCCATCGTCACAGCCCAGCAACCCGTCACCGAACGCCGGCGTGAGAATCCGGCCGAGCGCGATCCCGCGACGACCAAGGCCGTACAGGACGATCGCGCGTCCCCGCGCCGCGCGACGCAGACGCGTGGGGAGGACGTCGAGCGTGACCGCCCGGTCGCGCAGCCAGCCGTCGACGGCGGCCGCGGCGGCGTCGATGCTTCGCGTCCCGCCCTCGGCCGGACGCGACGGGGCGAAGAAGGGTCCGTGCCCCAGCAGACGCGCACCGCCCGCGGGGGGGCCGATGTACGCCTCGCCGTGGAGATGGGCGTCGGCGGCGAAGAGACGGCGGGCGTCCTCGGCGATTCGGGCGAGGGGTCCGGCGAACGCCGCGTCGAGCGTCGCCTCGAGGTCGTCCACACGCCCGCCGCTCGCCCGGATCATCTCGATCTCCCGTAGGGCGATCGCGTAGACGTGGGTCCGGTTGACCACGCGTCCGGCGAGCGGCGGCATCCGCCTGACGCATTCCTCGTAGGTCTGGGCGATCCAACACGAGGGGGTGACCATGGCCGGCAACAGCGGGAGGTCGGGTTCGCGTTCCAGCAGGTCGTCGATGAACGCCTGCGCGACCTCGGCCCGCCGCACCGAGCCGGTGCCGATGCTCCGCGCCGTCGCGCCGGAGACGTAGAGCGGCGTGTCGAGAAAGCACATCCCGTCCGCGTGCGTCGCCACCGCGAGCGCAGCCGCGTAGTCGGGGCAGGAGGGCACGAACAGCGGCGTCCGGCTGGCCTCCGCCCGCGCGAGCGTCCGGGCGGTGACGGCGGTGCCGAGCATGCGTGGCATCGGGGCGTGCAGGCCGGCGTGCATCTGGAACGCGTGGTCGATCAATGCCGCGGGATCGACGGGGCACCACGCGTCGGTGAACGGCGGCCCGAAGTCGAGGCGTCCGCGAACGCCGGGTTCGGGCCAGTCGGCGGCGTAGTGGGCGCACGAACGCCAGAAGAGCACGTCGGCGTCGGTGGCGGTGGCGACGCGGTCCACGATCTCCAACGCCCGCGGATGCAAGGCGTCGTCGTCGCTCAGGATGCTCACGATCGTGCCGCGGGCCTGCTTCAACGCGAACGCCCAGTGGTCGTGCATCGACAGGAGACGCCCGGGGGTCACGAGCCGCACTCGCGGGTCACCGGGCGCGAGGGCGACGCGGGCGGTGTCGGCGTCGTCCGCGTTGTTCGAGACGATCAGCTCGAAGTCGCCGAGGGTCTGCGTGAGAACGCTTCGCATCGCGCCGGCGAGGAGCCCGCTGCGTCGGAGGGTGGGCAGGACGATGGAGAAACGCGGGCTCACGACGCGGGCGCCCCCACGGGGGTGCCGCCGGCGCATCGCTCCAGTCGTTCCGTTTCGGTCAGGAACGCACGCATCTCGTCCAGGGGATCCGGGGCGCCCGCATCGACCGGGAGGCGGGGGGGCGGGAGCGTCGCGAGCCATTCCGTCCGCGTCGCGATGACCGGCCCGGGAGCGCAGGCGGCGACAAGCTCGGCCCGGGCCGCGAGCATCTCTGCCCGAGCGTCGGCGGTATTCTCGAGCCGCTCGATCTGGGCGCGGGCGAGGGCCGGGACATTGCCGGCCGGGACCACGGCCAGAGACGGCACGTGCTCACGCACTCCGACGCCCTCGGTCACGACGACGGGGCACGCGGCGGCCAGGGCCTCGGCCGCCACGAACGAGAAGCTGTCGAATCGGCTCGGCACGACGACGAGGCCGGCGACCCGCATCAGGCTCGCGACGAACGCGGCCGACCGTGGACCGTGTCGACGCAGCCGCCCGCGGAGCGCCGGTTCCAGACAGGTCCGCAGATGATCCGACATCGAGCCGCCGCCGGGCCCCGTCGGGGTGTCGGGGCCGATCAGATGCGCCATCGTCCGGGGCCGCGCCCGCAGGACGTCGTTCAGGCTGCGCGCCCAGTCCTCGACCCCTTTCGCCGGCTGGAGAGACGCGGCGACGAGCACATCCTCCCCCCGGACGTCGCACGCGTCGTCGGGCCGGGGCGGCACGGGGAAGGGATGCGGGGAGACGAGCGTCGGTGACGCAAGCGTCAGGTGGTCACGCAATGCCCGGCTGGGCGTGATCACACCGTCCGCGGCGGCGAGCGCCGCCCGCTCCCACCCGTGGTAGCGAGCCCGGCCGAACCGCGTCGGGTCGTCGCCGTTCATCGTCTCGATGACGCCCATCGGCGTGTGGGCGCTGATGATCATCGACGTGCGTGGCATCGCCCCGCGGACGCGGCGGCTCCGCAACGCGACGATCCCTTCGGCCCGGCTGTCCACGAACTCGACGACCGCAGGCTCGAACGGCAGCGTCAGCAGACGCTCGGCCACGGCGAGCGCCCACAGCCCGTAGCGGTACGGGCGAATGCGGTCGAGCGTGCGAAGCCGCGTGACCCGTTCGGCGAAGCCCGGCTCCCGATCGATCGTCCGGACCGCGTGGAGATGGGCGGCCGCCGGCGCGGTGGGCCCGGGACGCGTGATCAGGTGGACCTCCCACCCCGCCGCCGCGAGCGCGGGAACGACGTGCTGCACGTACGTCCCGATCCCGCCGTGAGAGGCGTCGTGGTCGACGCTGACGAGGACGTAGCGGGGGGCTGGGGTCCGGGCCGGCTCGCTCATGAAACGGGTCTCCTCCTCCGCCTCTATCGGTCAGCCCCGGATGTCCCCTCGACAAGGCCCGCGTGACCCCAGGCCCTTCGGGTATCGTGACCGGCCCATGAACGCGAACGACCCACCAACCCGTCACTCTTGCCGCGCGGCCGGCGTGATCGCCGCCGGCACCCTTGCCACGCTCGGCGGCTGTCACGGCGGCGGTGGCGTGAATCCGGGAGGCGAGGCGATGACGAGGAGCGTCGAGACCGCGTACGAGTCCACGGTCGACCGCTGGCACGAGAAGCGGCTCGACCGGTTGACCGCCGACGACGGGTGGTTGACCCTCGTCGGGCTCGTCTGGCTGGACGAGGGTTCCCACGACGTCGGACGCGACGCGACGTGTCACGTGCGTGCCGACGGATTCCCCGCGGCGCTCGTCGGCACCATCGAGCGGACGGGCGGCGTCGTGCGTTTTCGGACCGCCCCCGGCGTTCCCGTCGACGGCGTGCCGGATGGCGGCATCCTGCAGACCGATGCCGGCGGGAATCCGACGATCGTGTCGGCGGGGACCTGCCGGTTCCACGTCATCGAACGGGGGGGGCGTCTGGCGGTGCGGGTCAAGGACAACGCGGCCGAGCTGCGCACCGCGTTCGCGGGAATCGAGCGGTATCCGGTCGATGGGGCGTGGCGTATCGAGGCGGCGTTCGAGCCGGCGGTGGCGACGCAGGTGCCCGTCACCCTCATCACGGGAAGCGTCAGCGACGAGGACATCGCGGGTCACGCGATCTTCGATTTCGCGGGTCACGCGGCCCGCCTGGTCCTGATGCCGGGCTCGGGCGACGACCGGTTCTTCGTCGTCTTCGGCGATGCAACCAACGGCGAAACCACGTACGGCGGCGGCCGCTTCCTGGAGGCGGTCCGGGACGATGACCGGGTGATCCTCGACTTCAACCGCGCGTACAACCCGCCGTGTTCGTTCACCCCGTACGCCACCTGCCCGCGGCCGGGACCCGACAACGTCCTCCCCTACGCGGTCACCGCGGGCGAACGGGCCTGGCGGAACGCGGGCGGCGGCCACTGAAACCACATCCGGTAATCCGGAGGCGGCAAAGGGGGTCGGGCTGGACGACCTGGTGAACCCTCCCGGCTGCTCCACGCGGGCAATCCGGGTTGACCGGCGGCGACGGCAATCGTCTGCTCGGGTGTTCCGTGAACCATGCCCGTCCGGAGGCGTCTGCCATGACCCCGCTGCCCCGCCGAATCTCGTTCGCGCTCCCGCTTGCTCTGTTCGCCGTCCCGGCCGCGTTCGGCCAGCCGGTCGCAACGGTCGACCTCGACACCAGCGTGAGTGCGCCGATGCAGGTCGTGCAGACACCGGAATACCTTGCCGGCAACGTCATGCGGTTCGAGGGCGAACTTCTCGATCCGGGCGGCGACTGGTTCGTGATCTGGAGCTTCGACGTCAATCCCGACCCCCGCGAGCCCGTGTCGATTCGCGGCGACGCCGACTTTCAGAACCTCTCCGGCAGCGACATCGACTTCGAGTTCGTGTTCACCGCCCCCGTGTGCCCCGTGATCCTGAACGCCTCGCGGCTCGGCGCGTCGGTGTCCGCCCGCCTGCTCTCGAGCGCCGACGGCGGCAGCATCACCGCCGATCCCGGTGAGTCGGTCTGGGCCGCCCTCCCCGACGGCGTGATCGCCGAGCGGCTGTTCTGGGGCCCGTTCGCACTCACCGCCTCGGGCGCCGGCACGTCGTCCACGAGCGCGAACTTCGGCACGCCGTATCCCAGCGAACCCGGTCCGCCGATCGAGACCGACCTCGCGTTCCGCCTGAACTTCACGTTGACGAGCAACGACACCGCCGAGTTCGGCAGCAACCTGTACGCCGACGGCGACCCCGAGAACCTGCGGGTCTGCGCCGAGGATGCGACCGGGACGACGGCCGGCGATCAGTTCGGCTTTGCCGCCGCGAACGCCGGCGACGTCAACGGCGACGGCGTCGACGACATGATCGTCGGGGCCCCGTACAACGACGACAACGGCACGAACGCCGGCCGGGTGTACGTGATCTCCGGTCTCACCGGTGAGGTGCTGTACTCCCGGCGGGGCGGGCATCCCGGCAACCGCCTCGGCTGGTCGGTCTCGGGCGCCGGTGACGTCAACGGGGATGGATACGACGACTTCATCGGCGGCGCTCCGTACTACGCGGACAAACGCGGCCGTGCCCGCGTCTACTCCGGGGCGGACGGCAGCACGCTGTACATTCTGAAGGGCCGACGCACGGGCGACCGGTTCGGCTGGTCCGTCTCCGGTGGCGTCGACGTGGACAACGACGGCCGTGACGACCTCATCGTCGGCGCTCCCTACAACGACGACGGCCCGTCCAACGGTGGCCAGGCGTACGCGTACTCCGGACGCACCGGCGACAAGCTCGGATCGATCAAGGGCGAGAACGGCGGGGACCTGCTCGGCTGGTCCGTGGCGGCCCTGGGTCGCGCGAACAGCGATTCGTACGCGGACTTCATCGCCGGCGCGCCCAAGCACGACGACGGCGGTTCGAACCGCGGCAAGGTCTACGTCGTCTCCGGCCGGAATTTCTCGGTGCTCTACGACATCCGCGGCAAGCGGGCGGGCGACCAGTTCGGCCGGGCCGTCGCCGCGGCCGGTCGCGTCGACAGCGACGGCCGGGACGACTTCGTGGTCGGCGCGCCGTACTTCGACAACGGCGCCCGCACCTCGGCGGGTCGCGTCGAGGTCTATGCCGGTCGCGATGGCGAGCGCTTGTGGGCGAAGTCCGGGTCGGCGGCGGGCGATCGCCTCGGCTGGGCGGTGGCCGGCGCGGGTGACATCAACGGTGACGGCCGGGCCGACGTGCTCGTGGGCGCGCCCTGGTTCGACGTCGACGGCGGCGCCAACGTCGGGCGGGCGTACGTGCGCTCCGGCGTCAATGGGGCCACCCTCGACTCGGTCATCGGCACGAAGGCCGGTGACAAGCTGGGTCACGCGCTCGCGGGACTCTTCACCGTGATCCCGGAGATCCTCGTCGGCGTCCCGAAGGCGGACACCGCAGCCGGCAACGCGGGCGCGGTCGTGCGTGTCGCCTACTGAGGCGACGCCGCGTTGCTTCTCGGACGCGCGGAGAGTGCGCCACCGCGTTCGCACTCGGGAATCGGCCTTCGGTTCGACGCGACGGTCCGATATGAGCGGACCGTCAGCGGAGGGTGGACAAATGTCCAGCCGGTCCCCGGACGGGTTCGATGACACCCCTCCCCGGGCGTGGTCCGGACTCGTGGAGACCCAGCGGCGGATGCCGCGGAGCAACAATCGCCTCGGACGACGGGACGGAACCCACCCCGAGGCGAGCGAACGGAGTCAAAGAGCGTGAACGAAGAGATCATGGTCGAGCGGCTGTTCCAGACTCTCGTGACCGGCGACCGCACCGCCGCCCGAGAGATCGTCGCCGAGACGCACGAATCGGGATTGGCCGCCGAGGAGCTCACCCACCGGATCTACTGGCCCGCCTTGGAGATGATCAACCAGCTGTTCCGAGCCGACCAGCTGGAGGTGCTCGCCCACCACTACGCGACGCGTCTGCTCCGGACGCTCGTCGATCAGGCGCAGGCGCGGTACGAGCAGCAGGACAGCCGCCAGAAGAAGATCCTGATGTTCTGCGGACAGGGCGAGACCGAGGATCTGGCGGGTCAGCTCACGGCCGATCTGCTCGAGGCCGACGGGTACCAGATCTACTTCTCCGGCGGCGGGATCGCCAACGACGAGATTCTCGCCGAGGTCGGCCGGCACCGGCCGGACGTGCTTCTCATGTTTGCCTCCTCGCCCGGCGACGCGCCGAACATCCGGCTGCTCATCGATCAGATTCGCGGCGTCGGCGCGTGCCCGGACATGCAGCTCGTCGTCGGCGGCGGGGTGTTCAACCGCGCCGAAGGGCTCGCCGAAGAGATCGGCGCCGACCTCTGGGCGAAGGATCCGCGTGAGCTCCTGGAGCGGCTCGACGGCGAGAACGACCGTCGCGCGACGCCCGAGCAACGCACGGTCGGCCGCAACCGACGCACCCGCACGACGAAGGCGGCCTGACCGCAACGATCGACAGAGACCCAGATGACAACGACGCGGCGGCGAGGATCACCTCGCCGCCGCGACTCCGTTTCGGATCACTCCGGGGAGCGGGGGACCGGCGTCGGCTCGGGAAGTTCGAGCAGAACGCGGATGGCTCGTTCCAGGAGCAGGAAGTCGCCGTTCTCCTTGCCGTGGTCGGGATCGGACGACGGGAACAGCACCGGGCCCGGATGGACGAACCGCACGACTCCGGTCGCGTCGACCAGGAACGACATGCTGGTGGGCAGGCGGCGTCCGGCCGTCGGAGCGATCGCCCGGAGCACGGACCAGTCTTCGTCCACGGCGAGCATGCCGCGGAAGCCGAGCTCGGCGGCGCGGCCGCGGATGACGTGGTCCGGCGTCGGGCGGGGGGGCTTCGGATGGAAGACGCCGACCACGGCGAGGCCGTGCGGGGCGTAGCGTTCCCTGAGCCGCTCGAAGGCCGGCAGCGACTTCGCGCAGAATGGGCAGTGGTCGGTCCACCAGCGGTAGAGCGTGACCTGCCCGGCGGCGGGGCGGTCCGGGGCGCCCGGTTCGGCCGGGAGCCAGCGGTCGACGTCGAGCGGCGGCAGGGGCCGCCCGACCGGATCCTGCCCTCCGCGATCGGCGGGGAGCGTGGGAACGGTCGTCGGGCCCGCCGGGCCGCGCTCGACGCCACGCGGGTCGTCGCCCCGCGGTGCCGTGCCGGCCACCAGCAGGAAGATCGACCCCGCCGCGATCCAGACCGCAAGACGCACGTGTGGCGAGACGATGAGCTGCGCGAACATGGGGGCTCCCCGGCGGCGAGTTCACGTGCATCGTAGAGGGGTTGGCGACGCGGAATGGCGGCTCCGGGCCCCTTTTTGCTTGGGCTCGCCCCCGCCGATCGGGTAGTCTGCGGGTCGCGATCGTCCGAGGGGGGTTGGCCATGCGAACAACGAGTCAGATCTTCGTCGCGCTGCTGGCCGTCACCACGCCGGCGGCGGCGGGGGGGCTGACGCCGTTCACCGAGGAGGCGGCGGCCCGCGGGATCACCTACGCGGTCCAGGCGTGGCCGCAGGTCGGAGGGTATTTCGGCTTCGGGTGCGCGTTCACCGATCTCGATGGCGACGAGGACCCCGATCTCGTGGTTCTCGGCGCGGCCTCGGGGCGCGTCGGCATCTACGAGAACGACGGACGCGGCGTGTTCACCGATCGCTCGTTCGGCAACGGCATCCCGCTGCTGGCGGAAGCCTCCGCGGTGGCGGCTGGTGATTACGACGGCGACGGCGACATCGATCTCTACCTGACGCAGTTCCACGCCACGAACCGGCTCCTTCGCAACGATGGCGGGTTCCAGTTCACCGACGTCACCGATGCGGCGCTGGTCGGCGGCGACGGTCCGACCAAGGCGGCCTCCTTCGCCGACTACGACGGTGACGGCTGGCTCGACCTCTACGTGTGCAACTACACGTTCCCGGAGCCGCCCGGCGTCGAGCCCTTCAACCGGCTGTACCACAACCTCGGTGACGGGACGTTCGAGGAAGTCGCGGCGACGCTCGGCGTGGACGACCACGGTCTGGGCTTCCAGTCGATCTTCACCGATTACGATCGCGACGGGGACGTCGATCTCTACGTGTCGAACGATCGGGGGCACCAACCGCCGTACTTCCGCGCGAACCAGCTCTGGCGGAACGACGGTGGCGTGTTCGTCAACGTCTCCGAGGCGTCCGGGGCGGATGCGGCCCTCTTTTCGATGGGCGTCGCCTGCGGCGACTTCGACAACAACCGGTACCCCGACTTCTACTGCACGAACATTCCCGGCGGGGGCGACATGAACAACCCGCTCCTGCTCAACCAGGGGGACGGCACGTTCGTCGACGAGGCGGTCGCGGCGGGCGTCGACAATCCGTGGACGAGCTGGGGGGCGATCTTCTTCGACGTCGACAACGACGCGAACCTCGACCTGTATGTCAACAACATGTGGGATCCGAACACGCTGTTCATGAACGCGGGCTCGTTCCCGTGCACCGAAACCGCGGTCGCCGCCGGGGTCGAAGCCAACGACGGGGTCTCGTTCGCGGCCGCCGTCGCGGACATCGACGCCGACGGCGATCTGGACCTCTTCGTAAACAACCTCGGCGGGACCGTCGAACTGTTCATCAACCACGAAGGCGAGCGGCGTCAGGCCCTCCGCTATCGCGTCGCCGGGTTCGGGCCGAACGTCCACGCGATCGGCGCGCGGGTGGATACCCGCATCGGCCCGACCTGGCAGCTTCGCGAAATCCTCGCGGGCGGCAACGGGTACGGCACGCAGAACGAACTGGTGCTGCACGTCGGCGCCGGCAACGCGGTCGCGGCCGACGAGGTCGTGGTGAGCTGGCCCGGCGGCGAGGTCGAACGCACGCTGACGAACGTGCCGACGGGCGTCACGTGGACGCTCTATCCGCCCGACCGGCTCGGCGACGCCGACGGGAACGGCGTGATCGACCTCGACGACGTGCCGCTGATCCAGGACTGCCTCGGCCAGGCGTTCGCGCCCGGGTGCGAGCTCATGGATCTGGACGGCGACAGCGACGTCGACACCGACGACGTCACGCTCTTCGTCGCTGCCTACGCCGGCACCATCGAGGATTGCGACGGCGACGGGACCGACGACATCGAACAGATCATCCACGACCCCGGGCTCGACGTCGACGGCGACGGTCTCCTGGACTCGTGCAGCGCCTGCCCGGCGGATCTGGACGGCAGCGGCGACGTCGGCTTCACCGATCTGCTGTCGATCATCGTGGTGTGGGGACCGTGCCCGGGGTGCCCGGCGGATCTGGACGGAAGCGGCGACGTCGGGTTCCTGGACTTGTTGGCGGCGCTGAGCGCTTGGGGCCCCTGCCCATAGATGCCGGTGCGGGAGCGGACGGGCCTCGGCCCGACCGAGCCGTGAACGCGTTCACCCGAGCCCCAGCGTCGAACACACCGCCTCGATCGATGCCGCAATGGGCTCCGGCGCGTTCGGATGCGTCGGCGGGCAGTGGGCGAGCGCGCCCGTGTGGTACGCCACATCCACCTGGCTGAACTTCATCCCGTGCGCGGTGAGAATGACGACGACCGACGCGTCCGCGGGAATGGTCCCCGCGGCCCGCAGCTTGCGAAGTCCGGCGAGGGCGACCCCCGAGTTGGGACACACCGCGACGCCGGCGCGATCGGCGGCGGCCTTGGCATCCATCAGCTCCGCCTCTTCGACCGACTCGACCACGCCGTGGAACCGCTGAATGATCCGCGCGGCCTTGTCGTGGCTCACCGGGTCGCCGATACGGATTGCGGTGGCCAGCGTCTCGCCCGCGTCCATCCGCACCCGCTCGCGGAAGCCGCCCTGGAAGCCGCGGTACAACGGATCGGCGGCCTTCGCCTGCACGCCGGCGATGCGGGGCAGCCGGTCGATCAGCCCGAGCGCGTGGGCTTCGAGCATGCCCTTGCCGAGCGCGCTCACGTTGCCGGCGTTGCCGACGGGGATCACGAACCAATCGGGAGCCCGCCAATCGCGTTGCTGGCAGACCTCGAGCCCGATCGTCTTCTGGCCCTCCAGGCGGAAGGAGTTCATCGAGTTCAGCAGGTAGATCGGGTGCCGCTCGCACACCGCCTGCACGAGCCGCATGCAGCCGTCGAAGTCGGTGTCGAGCGCGAGCGTGCGGGCGCCGTAGACGATGGGCTGGGCGAGCTGCTCGGGGCTGACCTTCTCGTGCGGCAGGAAGACGACGGCCTCGAGCCCACGGGCGTGGGCCGCGTACGCCGCCATCGCCGCGGACGTGTCGCCGGTCGAGGCGCACGCCACGTGCGAGACGCCGAGGTGCTGGGCCCACGACACGCCGCTCGTCATGCCGCGATCCTTGAACGACAGCGTCGGGTTCTCACCTTCGTGCTTGAGCGCCAGGTCGGCGGTGTCGAACGCCGCAGAGAGGGCGGCGCTCGCGTAGAGCGGCGTGTTGCCCTCGCCGCAGGTGACGACGGAATCGATCGGAAGATCCGGCAGCACCAGCTCGTGGTACCGCCAGACGCCGGACGCGTGCGGCCCGGTCTGGATCGACCGGCGTTCGTCGAACCGGCGGCGAAGATCGGGAGACTCCGCCCGCAGCCGGTTCAGATCGTGCCGCACTTCGAGCAAGTCGCCGCAGTCGCACCGGTAGCGCACCTCGGTCGCGGGGTACCGACGCGCGCAGGCGATGCAACGCAGATCCGACCATGGTGTCGTCATTCGATCCGTGCTCCCGGGGCGCCGAAGGGGCACACCGTCGCGGTGGAATCATGCCCGGCGTCGGCGAACGCCCCCCGCATGGCGTCGCGCACCGCTTCGGCGTGGGGTGGGTCGGCGAGGGCGAAGAGGGTCGGCCCGGAGCCGCTGACGCCGCACGCGAACGCCCCCGCCTCCCGCGCCGCCGCACGCACGGCGTCACAGCCCGGGATCATCCGCGCCCGGATCGGCTCGACGATGGCGTCGGTGCACGACCGCGCGACCATGCTCCGGTCTCCCCGCACCAGCCCGAGGACGAGCGTGGCGGCGTTCGCCCAGTTGCATACGGCCGCCGCCAGCGGCACCGACGCGGGCAACGCCGCACGAGCGACGCTCGTCTCGATCTCGATCGCTGGGGTCACCGCCACGACGGAGGCCGCGAGCGCCGGTTCCAGCCGGGCCACCACGGGGGGCTCGACACGCTCGACGATCGTGAATCCACCGAGAAGGGCCGGGGCGACGTTGTCGGCGTGCCGCGTGCCGCTGGTGGCCGCCTCGCCCGCGATGGCCGCGGCGAGGATCGTCGCCTCGTCGGGCATGCCGCCACCGCGGCTCGCGCACAGATGCGCCGTGGCGAACGCGCCGGCGACGGCGCTGGCGGCGCTGCTGCCCAGCCCCGTCCCGATGGCGAGGCCCTTCTCGATACGCATCTCCAGCCCGCGGCCGCGCACGTCGTCCGGGGCGGTCCGCCAGACGGCGGCGGCGGCCACCGATGCGGTGTTGGCGGGCGGGTCGCGGGG
Source organism: Phycisphaerales bacterium (assembly GCA_013003065.1). Classification (GTDB taxonomy): domain Bacteria; phylum Planctomycetota; class Phycisphaerae; order Phycisphaerales; family SM1A02; genus JABDLI01. The sequence goes on from JABDLI010000317.1 coordinate 13,558, forward strand.
CAGCCGGCCCTCGTCACCCGCGATGTCGACGATGCGGATCCCCGGCGTCTCGGCCGTCCGCACGGAGACGTGATCGCCGGGCGTCGCCAACGCGAAGCCGAAGGCGTCGAAGCCGGGCCCGACGTTGGAGACGGTCGCCGGGGCAAAGGCACGCACCCAGCTCACAGCGATCTCACGATCTTCAGGATGTCGCCGAGGACGCCGGCCGCGGTGACCTCGGCGCCGGCGCCGGGGCCGCGGATCACGAGCGGGTGGTCGTGGTACCGCTCGGTCTCGAAGACCAGGATGTTGTCCGGGCCGTTGAGCTGCCCGAGGGGAGAGTCGCACGGCACGCACTGCAGACCGACCGTGACCCGCTCGTCGGTGATGTCGGCGACGTACCGCAAGACGCGATCCGACGCGGCGGCCTCGGCCCGCCGCTCCTCCATGCCCGCGTCGAGCGCCGGCAGGGCGTCCATGAGCTCGTTGGGATCGGCAATGCCCGCCAGCTCCGGCGCGAGCAGCCCGGTGAGCGTGATGTCGTCCATTTCGCGTCGCGCGCCGAGCTGGCGAGAGATGATCAGCGCCTTGCGGGCGACATCCACGCCGCTGAGGTCGTCGCGGGGATCCGGTTCGGTGTACCCGCGGGCGCGGGCATCACGCACCGCGGCGGAGAAGGGACGCCCGCTCTCCAGCTCGCTGCAGATCAGACCGAGCGTGCCGGAGAAACACCCGCGCACGCGGTGGACCGAGTCGCAGGTGGCGACCAGGTCCTGCAGGGTGGAGAGCGCGGGCAGCCCGGCCCCGAACGTCGTCTCGAAGTGATACTGCACACCGTGCTCGGCCGCGGTGGTGAGGATCCGGTCGTACTGGTCGTACGGGCCCGCCATCGGTTTCTTGTTGGCGGTCACCACGTGAAAGCCGTGCGCGAGGGCGGCGGCGTGAAGATCGGCGTTGTCTTCGGCCGTCACGTCGATGACGACGACGTCGAGCCACCGGGAGCGGGCGATGCGGTGAAAGAGCGCGGGGTCGGCCGGCCGCGGCTCGCCGCCAAGCTCGCCCAACCCGCGTCCGGCCGCGATCGCCGACAGCCGGTCGTCGCTGAGCCCGCCGAGGTCGAACAGCAGCTCGTCGCGTCCGCAGACGCCGATGACCTTGAGGCCGATGCCGTGCTCCTCGGCCATCTTGCGTCGCGCGTCGACGACCTGTCGCAACAACGCCGAGCCCACGAGCCCCTTGCCGACGACGAACAGATGCGTGTCGCGGGTCAGCCCGAACCGGCTGTGGGCGGCGCCGACGGCCCGCTGCAGCTCGCGTTCCGCCACGGCGACGGAGAGGTTCAGCTCGCTCGATCCCTGCGCGATCGCGAGCACGTTGACGTGCGCGCGACCGAGGGCGGTGAACATCCGCTGGCTCACACCGGGCGTGCCCCGCATGCCCTCGCCGATCACGGCCACGATCCCGACCGGCGACTGGACGCCGATGCCGTCGATCTGGTGACGCATGATCTCCAGCTCGAACTCCGCCTCGAGCCCGCGGACGGCCGCGTCACCGTCGAAGCGACCGACGACGAAGCTGATGTTGTGCTCGCTGCTCGCCTGGGAGACCATGTAGACGCTGATGCCGAGCCGGGCGGTGGTCGCGAAGACCCGCTCGGCCACTCCGGGCACGCCGACCATCCCGCTGCCTTCGACGGTGACGAGCGCGAGATCGCCGATCGCGCTGACCGCCTTGACGCCGAGGGCGTCGGGCGACGGTTCGTCGCTGATGCGGGTGCCGGGCTGGGTCGGATCGAGCGAGTTCCGGATGACGATGGGGATCCGGCGGTCGACGGCCGGGATCATCGTGCTCGGGTGCAGGACCTTCGAGCCGAAGTAGGCCATCTCCGCCGCTTCGCGGTAGGTGATCGCGGCCATCACCCGCGCTTCGGGCACGACCCGCGGGTCGGTCGTCATGACACCGTCGACGTCGGTCCAAATCCAGATCGCGCGAGCGTCGAGGAACGCGCCCACGAGCGAGGCCGTGTAGTCGCTGCCACCCCGTCCGAGCGTGGCGGTGCGACCGTCGGGGGTCGCCGCGATGAAGCCGGTGACGACGGCGATCACGTCGTCGTTCGGCGGGATCGCGGCGCGAGTGCGGCGGCGGCTTTCCGCCATGTCGACCGCGGCCGGCGCGCGACCGTCGTCGAGAACGATGAGCGAGCGGGCGTCGACCGCCTCCGCCTTTCCGCCGGAGGCCTCGATGGCCGCGGCCACGATCGGCGCCGCGAGCCGTTCCCCGAACGAGACGAGCAGATCCGCCGTTCGCGGCGAGTTCTCCTGGACGAGCTCGATGCCGACGAGGAGGTGCTCGAGATCGTCGAGCAGACCGCCGAGCGTCGTCGCCAACGCTCCCGATTCGACGCCCGTGATCTCCCGGGCGACCGCCAGGTGCTGGGAGCGGAGCACGCCGACCGCCGCGGTCACCTCCGCGCGGGCGCCCTCGCAGGCCAGCAGGCCCAGCCGGATCAGCTCGTCCGTCACGCCGGCCAACGCCGAGGTGACGACGACGACGGGTCCCGGCTCGGAGGTGGCCAGGCGGGCCGCGTTGCGAATCCGGTCGGCGTTGGCGACGGAGGTGCCGCCGAACTTCATAACGAGGATCGGCGAGGACGCGGGGCTCGGGGTGGAGGATTTGCTGCTCATGGCTTGGTTCGGTCGGACGCCTTTTTATCGGCCCGGCGTGGCGGTGTCTTGCAGAGGTGGCGTAGCTTGCCACCCAATTGACCCGAGCGGCCCGCTCCGCTCATGCCGGCGCCGGCAATCGGCCGATCGCTCAGGGCCGGACGGCCATGGTCTGCCGCTCGACACCTCCGACCCCTGACGATCGGAACCGCTGCGTATGGAACGTGCCGTCGATTTCCTCGACGTTCTCCGCATTCGACCCGACGAAATCCGGACGCTGCTGACGAGACTCGACGCTCGGGAAGCAGCGACCGCGGACACGGGGCAACGAAGTTCGCCGAGGTTCGTCTACCCGGGCCATCCGATCCTGCTCGTCCAGATCGAGTACCCGACCAGCGACACCGGTGCGTACCGCGCCGTCTCGCGCAACATCAGCGCGACCGGTCTGGGTTTCCTGCACGGCAAGTTCGTCTACCCCAGGAGCCCCTGCCGGATCATCCTGCCGCGATCGGATGGCTCGGAGGCAATGGTCGACGCGATCGTCGCCCGGTGCGAGCACCTGAGCGGGCGGGTTCACGACGTGGGTGTGAGCTTCACGCATCCCCTCGACCTCTCGAGCTTTGCCCTCGGACCGGAGTTCGATGCGGCGACGGATCATGAATCCGGCGACGCAGCCGAGCCGGCGCGCTGACCCAACGCCAACCGGGCGGTCACCGCGGCGGCCGCGGCCCCGGCCGCACACGCGGCGGACAGCACGGCCATGCCGATCTCGGCGTCGATCAGCCAGCCCATGATCGCCGGAGAGCCGGCGGTCGCGAAGACCATGAGGGCGGAGACGAGGGCGCGGATCGACCCCAGGTGACGAACCCCGTACAGCTCCGCCCACAACGCGCCGAGGATCGGACCCCCGATCCCGCTCGTGATCCCGGCCAGGACCAGGAAGAAGAGCGCCGCCGCCGGGTGCCGCCACCCGGCGAGCACAAGGAGCGACGCGATCAGCGGGACCAGGTAGAGCGGCACCAGACGCCGGGCGCCGAAGCGATCGATCGTCCCGCCGGCGAGCAACGACGCGGGAAGCTGGGACGCGGCAAAGCCGACGAAGCACGCTGCAAACCACGCCGGCGTCCATCCCTTCTCCGCGACGAGCGTGGGTTGGTGGAGGAAGATGCCGGTCACGATGAAGCCGGGCGCCAACGCCGCCGGAAGCAATCCGTAGAAGCGCCCGTCCCGCAGGACCTCGCGGCGGGTCCACTGCCGACGCACGGGAGCGGCGGCCGCGGCCGGGTCGAGCGTGGCGTCGACGGCGGCCACGTGCGTGGCGTGCCGCCGGCCGTGCCCGCGGAGCAGGATCAGCGTCAGCGGCACGATCGTCACCCCGACGATCAAGGCGATGAGCTGCCACGTCGTCCGCCAACCGCTCGCCTGCATGAGCGTGACGGCGGCGAAGGGAAGGACGGCCTCCCCGGCGGGAAATCCCAGCCCCGCGATGCTGATGGCCATGCCGCGTGACCGCTCGTAGTACCGGGCCATGGAGGTCATCGCGGTGTGGCTGAGAAGACCCTGCCCGCTCAACCGCAGGGCGAAGATCGACACCCCGAGCCCCACGATCGTGGTTGCCGCGGCGATCGACAGGCACGCGGCGACCAGCCCGAGCCCCACGAGGGTCGCGTAGAGCCGCAGATCGACGCGATCGATGAGGTGGCCGAGCCACACGACGAAGCAGCCGCTGACCAGGGTGGCAAGGGAGTACAGCGAGCCGAAGACGCCCTCGCTCATCGCGAAGGCCGCGCGAAGCTCGCCCCCGAACAGCCCCACGAAAAACGTCTGCCCGAAGCTGGAGAAGAACGCGAGCGTGAATCCAAACAACAGGAAACGGCGTTCGTGAAGAACAAAGGTCAGCAGGCTCAGCGGTCGTCCTCCCGGGGGGCGGGGATTGTAAGCCCGGGGGCGAGGCGTGGGCCCTCGGCTCCGGTCCGGATGTCGACAGAACGCCCACGATCGGCCACCATGCGGACCGCGGGATCGGACGGACCGCCTCCGCCGAGGAATCTGGAGCAACGACCCATGGCATCCGTCGACCACGACGCCCACGACCACGAGATCGAGCCGTCGCCAGGTCGCGGCATCGGCTGGCTGCGTGGGTTCCTCCTCGTCGCCTCGATCGCGATGATGGCATGCGGTCTCGGTCTTCCGCTGCTGTCGGCGGGGGACGAGCCGACGCCCGCGACCGCCGAGACTCCGGCCGCGCCAGGTGACGAAACGACCGGGAGCCCCGACGTTGCCCTGCCGTTCGGTGATCCCGCGGTCGGCGGCGATGCTGACGGCGGCGGCGATGCCGACGCCCGCGCCGAGCCCGCCGCGAGCGTTTCGATACCTCCGGACTGGGCGCCGGTCATCTTCCGGCTCGGCTTCAGCTTCTTCGTCGGCTTTGCCATCGCGTTCGCCGCCCGCCGTTTCCTGCGGCTGGCGATCATGGTGGCCGGATTCGCGCTGATGCTGCTCTTCGGATTGCAGTACGCACAGATCATCGATGTGAACTGGGCGATCATGGAGACGCACTACGACTCGCTCACCGGCTGGCTCGGCCACCAGACCAGCAGCTTCACCCAGTTCATCAGCGGGTACCTGCCGTCGTCGGCCATGGCGGTCGTCGGTCTGGCGACCGGCTTCAAGAAGGGTTGATCGATCGGCGGCACCGGGCCCCGCGCACCCCGGCCCGGGCCCGGGCGTCGCGATCCGTATACTTGCCCGTGGACAGTCGCGGGAGCTGACGAACCGTGCGGCCCGATCGCCGGCCGGCGTCCGCGTCCCGTGCCGCGCGTGAGGAGTGCCGTGACCGAGTCGCCGCCCGTGCCCGCCCGCACCGTGGTCAGCACGCTGCTGCTGACCGACCTCGTCGACAGCACGCGGCTGATCGAAACGCTCGGCGATGCACGGGCCGCCGACGTGATGACGCGGCAGGATCGGCTGGCGCGTGATCTGCTCTCGGCCCACGGCGGTCGCGAGATCGACAAGACCGACGGGTTCCTCTTTCTCTTCAACCGGCCGATCGACGCGGTGCGGTACGCGCTCGCGTACCACACGGGCCTGCGTCACCTCGGCGACGATCTCGGCGTCGGGCTGGAAGCCCGCGCGGGCATCCACCTCGGAGAGTTGATCGTCCATGAGAACACCTCCGACGACATCGCGCGGGGCGCGAAGCCGGTGGAGGTCGAAGGACTCGCCAAGCCCCTTGCGGCGCGGATCATGGCGTTGGCGCAGGGCGGGCAGACGCTGATGACCCAGGCCGCCTTCGACCTCGCCCGCCGCGCGGTCGTGGGCAGCCAGGGCATCTCGGACGAAACCGCGTGGATGGCCCACGGTCCGTACCTGCTGAAGGGGTGCGAGGATCCGGTGGCGATCTTCGAGGTGGGCGTCCAGGGCGAAGCGCCCCTGGCCGCGCCGCCGAACAGCGAGAAAGCGCGACGCTCCGTGGCGGCGGGCGACGAGGAGACCCTCGGCTGGCGGCCCGCCGCCGGGCAACGGGTGCCCCAACGCAAGGCGTGGACGCTCGAGCAGAAGCTCGGCGAGGGCGGCTTCGGCGAGGTGTGGCTCGCCACGCACGAGCGGACGAAGAGTCGGCGGGTCTTCAAGTTCTGCTTCGACGCGGATCGTCTCCGCTCGTTGAAACGCGAGCTGACGC
>JABDLI010000056.1 GCA_013003065.1 Phycisphaerales bacterium
GTCCGTGCCCGCGTCCGTGCCCGCGTCCGTGCCCGCGTCCGCGTCCGTGTCCGCGGTCCCCGTCCGCTCCCCCTGGCCTTTCCCTCAATTCCCCGCTATCCTCCCCCGCTTCCGCCGGTCCAAGGAGCACCGCACGGTTGGGCTCGCTTCGCCCTTCCCCCGGTCTTCCGCCCTCTGGACGACACCGGCGGTCTTACAGGAGACCATCCATGGTCGTTCTCCGTCTGAAGCGTCTCGGCCGTCGCCACCGCCCCTTCTACCGTGTGTGCGCGATGGACCGTCGGGTTGCCGCCAACGGGAAAGCCATCGAGGAGCTGGGGTGGTTCGACCCTCTGGCCCCCGAGGAGCAGCAGGTCAGCCTCAAGGTCGATCGCATCGACTATTGGCTGAGCAAGGGCGCCCAGCCGAGCCGAACCGTCGCCTCGATGCTTCGCAAGGCTGGATGCGATCCGGTCCCGGGCAAGAAGCTCGAGACGGCCTGATCGAGCGGCCCGGTGCGAATCGACATCCTGACGCTGTTTCCGGCCATGCTCGAGCCCATCCTGGGAGCGAGCATCCTCGGTCGCGCCGCGACGGCGGGGCGGGTCGGTTTCCACGTCCACGACATTCGGGAGCACACGGACGACAAGCACCGCCGCGTCGATGACCGCCCCTTTGGTGGCGGTCCCGGCATGGTCATGATGTGCCAGCCAATCCACGACTGCGTGCAGGCGGTCGAGCCGCTCGACCCGGCGCCGGCGACCCGCATCCTCTTGTCGCCGCAAGGGACGCCGTTGACCCAGGCCGTCGTCGAACGTCTGGCCCGGCTCCCGCGGCTGCTGCTCATCGCCGGACACTACGAGGGCGTGGACGAACGGGTGATCGAGGAACTGGCGCCGGAGGAGATCAGCGTGGGTGACTTCGTTCTCAGCGGCGGCGAGCTGCCCGCCCTGCTCCTGGTCGACGCGGTGGTCCGGCTGATCCCGGGCGTCCTCGGCCACGCCGATTCGGCCGCGGAGGACTCCTTCAGCCGGTCCGCGGATGATCACGAGGCCGCCATTTCACCCACCCCCGCCCCGACCCCGGCCCGGGGGTGGTCGACGGACGGCGGGCGGTTGCTAGACTGTCCCCACTACACCCGGCCGCGGGTCTGGCGAGACCGGGCCGTGCCCGAGGTGCTGCTGAGCGGCGACCACGAAGCCGTGGCCCGCTGGCGTCGCCAGCAGATGATCGAGCGAACGCAGACGCGTCGACCCGATCTCATGCCTTGACCGCGACCCCTGAGGAGCAATCGGCTCGCTCAAGTCGCCCTTCTCGACTCGCCAACGGGACCTTTCCGGTCCAAGGACATCCGATGAACCAGCAAGAGTTGCTCGAATCCGTCGTCGCCGACCAGCTTCGCACCACCGAGGACATTCCGTACGTCGGGGTCGGCGACACGATCAACGTGCACGTGCGCATCATCGAGGGCGACAAGGAGCGGATCCAGGTCTACCAGGGTGTGCTCATCGCCGAGAAGGGCCGTGGCATCAACCGCATGATCACGGTGCGACGCATCGTCGCCAACGAGGGTGTCGAACGGGTGTTCCCGATTCACTCTCCGCGTATCTCCAAGATCGAAGTCGTGCGTCGCGGCGACGCTCGCCGCGCGAAGCTCTACTACCTGCGCGATCGGGTTGGCAAGTCGCGACGGTTGCGTGATCAGCGTCGGGGGCTGCAGCACGTCGCCGCCTGGGAAGCGACCCAGGCGAAGGAGCCGAAAGGCAAGAAGAAGAAAAAGAAGGATGGGGACGGCTGAGCGCGCGTCCGGCTCCTGCCAGACCGCCCCCCCAGACCACCCATCACCCGCCTTCTCACGTCCCCGCGAGTTTGTCCTTGGCCCGCGGCGCGGCGGTGGTCATACTCGAAACCCGGGGAGGCCGGCGGCGATGCCGCGTCGTTCGGGTTGCGTCCCGGCCGCTCGGGAGACCGCCCGTGGAGGAGCGATCACCTCAGCACGCATCGCGTGTCGCGGGCTTGACCGCGACGCTGGTCATTGCTGCGTTCTCTCACGGCGCGGAGATCTTCGTCCCGGCCGACTTTGCGGCGATACAGGACGCGATCGCCGCCCCGACCACGTTGGACGGCGATGAGATCATCGTCGCCCCCGGCACCTACGGCGAACGGCTCGACTTTCTCGGCAAGGCCATCACGGTCCGCGGGAGCGATGGGCCGGCGAACACGATCGTGGACGGCGGCGCGACCGGATCCACGGTGCTCTTCACGAACGGCGAAGGCCGCGACAGCGTGCTCGACGGGCTGACGATCCGCGGCGGCAACGCCACGTTCGGCGGGGGAATCCGCATCGACGGCAGTGGGCCCACGATCATCCGGTGCGTCGTGCGGGGCAACCGCGCGACGCTCTTCGGCGGCGGCATCCACTGCAAGGACGGTGACCCGCGGCTGGAAGACTCTTCGTTCGAGGACAACATCGGCAACCTCGAGGGCGGCGGACTGCACAACGCCGGCGGCGGTGCTCCGCTCATCGTCAACTGCGTCTTCACGTCCAATACGTCGCTCGTCGGCGGGGCGATCAACAACGAGGACGGCGCGAGTCCCGTGATCATCGGCACCCGGTTCGTCGGCAACGAGGGCGGCGGCGTGCGGTGCGCCGGCGGCAGCCGCGCGGCGCTCACCGACTGCACGTTCGTCGCCAACTCCGGAACCCTCGGGGGCGGGCTGCTCGTCGAGGACAGCGCTCCCACGATCACGGCGTGCAGCTTCTTCGGCAACACGGCCACGCAGATCGGCGGGGCGGTCTTCAACATCGCCAGCGGCCCGCGGTTCGTCAACTGCGTCTTCAGCGGCAACGCGGCCGCCACGGCCGGCGCCATGGCGAACCTGGACGGAAGCGCTCCGCTGCTCATCAACTGCACGATCGCCGACAACCTGGCCACCCAGGGAGGCGGGCTGCACCACGCGGCGAGCTTCCCGCTCGTCGTCAACTCGATCCTCTGGGGGAACACGCCGGATCAGATCAACGAGCTGAGCGGCGCGGCCGCCGTTCACTTCTGCGACGTCGAAGGGGGTTGGACGGGGGCGGGCAGCAACAACATCGACCTCGACCCCGCGTTCACCGATGCCAGCGGTCCCGACGGCCGGCCGGGGACGGGCGACGAGGAGCTGCACCTGCAGTCGATCTCCCCCTGCCTCGACCGCGGCGACAGCAGCGCCGTCCCCCCCGGAATCACCACCGATCGGGCCGGCAACCCGCGTTTCGTGGACGCCACGGGGCTCGGTCGGGCCATCGTGGATCTCGGGGCATTCGAGTACGCCCCCCCGCCCTGCCCGGCCGACTTCGACCGGGACGGCGTCGTGGGGTTCACGGATCTGCTCTCGACGCTTGGTTTCTGGGGGCCGTGCCGCCCGCCGTGCCCCTTCGATCTCGACGGCTCGGGCGATGTCGGGTTCGTGGACCTGTTGACGGTCCTCGAGGCCTGGGGCCCGTGCGGCTCACGCCCCTGACTCGCGCAGGCGAGATCAGCCGCGTTCACGCACCGTGACCGCGGGTCCTGGTCGCTCTCGTGCTCCCCATCCCTTGTCAACGCCCGCCGGCATCTCAGGCGATCACTCGCGCTCGCGTCCTTCGACCGCATCCAACGCCGACATGACGTCCGCGCGGATCGGAAACACGCGGTCGAGCCGCGTCAGCTTGAAGACGCTCTGCACGTTCAGGTTCAGGCTGGCGAGCGCGATGCGTCCGCCCCGCGCGGCGAGGCTGTTGAGCGCCTGCACGAGACATCCGAGACAGGCAGTGTCCATGTACTGCACGTTCTGGACGTCCAGCACGAAGTGCGTCGCCCCGGTCTCCGCCAGGTCGAGCAACAGCGACGCGAGCTGATCGGCGCCCGCTTCCTGAGTGAGCTCCGTCGTGGTCAGCGTGGCGACGGCCACGCCACCGACGCTCTTCACCTCCGCGATGTCCGTCGCCGGGGCGCGAACCGAGGGCTCCGGCATGGGGAGGTCGGCTTCGACGGCAGCCGCGGCCCGTTTTCGATCAAATGGATTCCACATGATTCCAAGGCTCCCGCCATCGCACTCGGCGAGGCGTCGATCGCGTCATCGAGATCCTCGGATACGAAGTTGTCCATGCGAATTCTTCGACGAGGAACATCTGGCGGCGGGTGCGCTTTGATCGGTCTCGGCAAGCCGACCCGCTCCACCGGTTTCCGAGAATCGCGGCGCGCAAACGAAGCCGCGAGCATCGCGGCTTCGTCGATCGGGTCATTCCTGCCGTCTCAGCGGAACGTGCCGCTCGGATACGGCGTCGCCCGCTTGGGCCGTGCTTTCAGCCGGGTCGGCGTCTCCTCGTCGCGAGCCGGCGGCTCCAAAGTCGAGGTTCCGGGCGTTGGCGGGGTCGGGGTGGAGGCGGGGGTCCCACCGTGCAGCCGACGCTGCCGGGCCGCGGTGACCGACCGCTCCATCGCTTCGAGAATGGGCCGCACCCGCTCGGCCGCTGGTCGTGACTTGTCCATGTGAGCGCCCTCCTTGACGCCTTGAGGTATCGGTCCCCTCCCTCTCCGCCTCCGTCCGGGGGCCGGCATCGAACGCAACCGGCCCGGCCGTCGGCTGCATAATCCGCACACCCCGATCCAGATGAACCGTGGCTCGGCCGTCCCCGGCGTCGCCGCCGGTACACTCGGACGTTCACGGGCCCCGTCCGGCCCCTTTGGAGGAAGATCCATGCGCCGATCGCTCGTCGTCCCGCTTCTCGTCGCCCTCGCGGTCGCCAGCGTCACTACCGCCGTCCGCGGGAACGTCGACCTGCCGCGTTATCCGTCGATCAGCCCGGACGGAACGACGGTCGCGTTCACCTGGCGGGGCGACCTCTGGACCGTCCCCGCATCCGGCGGACGCGCGTCGCGGATCACGAGCCACCCGGCGGACGAGGTCCACTCGGTCTTCAGCTCCGACGGCCGCCGCCTCGCCTTCACCTCGACGCGTGACGGTTCCACGGGCATCTACCTGATGGACGTGACCGGGACGGGCATCCGCCGCCTCACCGACATCGATCGCCCGTGCTTTCCGACCGGCTTCACGCGTGACGATCGGGGGCGGGAGGTCGTCACGTTTCACTCCGATCTCTCGGCGGACGTCTACCGGGAGTACCGCCCGTACGCCGTCGGCACCGACGGCGGCGACTTCACCCGCATCCACGAGGCGTTCGGCTCGCATCCCGTCGTCAGCCCCGACGGTCGCCGCGTCGCCTTCACCCGCGGCGGCTACTACGACCGCATGTTCACCCGCCGGCACTATCGCGGGGCGGAGAACGCGGACGTGTGGCGGTACGATCGCGCCCAGGGTCGCTTCACGCAGCTGACGCGGTGGGCGGGGAACGACCGCTCGGCGCGGTGGCTCGACGACGGGACGCTTCTGTTCCTCTCCGATCGCGAGCTGGATTGCGTTAACCTGTACCGGATGGACGCCGAGCAGGGCGAAGCCACCGCCCGGCGGCTGACGGACTTCCGCGAGCGTGACGTGCAGCACTTCGACGTGGGACGCGACGGGCGGGTCGTCCTGTCGGTCTGGGACACGCTGTACACGATGGACCTCGGCGGCAACGCGCCGCGCGTCGTACCGATGCAGATCCGAGCCTCCGAGGACGAGCAGGATCGGTACCGGCTCGAGAACATCGCCGACGACGTCTCCGAAGCGGCGGTCGGTCCCGACGGCAAGGTCGTCGCGATCGTGGCGTACGGCGAGATCTACGTGCGTGACGTCGCCGAAGACAGCCCCGCCCGGCGGGTCACCCGCAGCCACGCCCGCGAGCGTGATCTCGCATGGTCGGCCGATGGCGCGACGCTGTACTTCACGAGCGATCGCGACGGGACGGAGTCGATCTACGCGGTCACGGTGGCCCAGACACGCGGGGAGCTGAAACAGTCGTTCGCGGAGGCGACGGGCGCGGAGTTCCCGATCCCGCCGGTGGGGGCGGAGGACCCTGACGCGAACGCGGACCCGGACACGAACGCGGACACGGACACGGACCCGGACACGGACACGGACCCGGACCCGGACACGGACGCGGACACGGACGCGGACCCGGACGCCGCCGCGGAGAAAGCCGCCCGCTGGCGTGACGCCCTTCGCTTCGACATCGCCCCGGTCGTCCAACGCTCCACCAACGATCGCAACGCGAGCCCCTCCCCGGACGGTCGCTGGCTGGCGTTCCGCGGGACCCGCGGGAACGTCTCGCTCCTGGAGCTGGCCACGGGCGACATCCGCCCGTTCCGCACGGGATGGGACGCGTGGATCACCTGGCAGTGGAGCCCGGACGGGCAGTTCATCGCCTACGCCGAAAGCGACCTCGACTTCAACCGCGACATCTTCATCGCGCCCGTGGACGGTTCGCATCCGCCGGTCAACATCACGCGTCACCCGGACGACGACGAGGAGCCGCGGTTCTCGGCCGACGGGCGTCTCCTGTCGTTCACGTCGGAACGAATCAACGAAGAGTACGACGTCTGGACGGTCGCGCTCGACAAGGGGCTGGAAGCCCTGACCGCCCCGGAACGCAAGGCGTACTACGAGCAGGCGGCCGAGGCCGCGAAGAAACGCGGTCCGCTCGACCCGGATGCCGACGACGACGAGACGGACGAGTCGCGGACGCCGGCCTGGAGTCTCGACGACGCCTACCTCCGGGTCCGGCGTCTGACGACCTCGATCGGCAACGAGAGCGGGCACGAGCTTGCCCCGGGGGGCGACCGCGTCGTCTTCGCCGCCGGCGGTGACGACCCGGGCGTTTACTCGATGAAGTGGGACGGCTCCGACCGGACCCGTCTCAGCGGCCCGGCCACCATCCAGGGCATCGACCCGACGGGCGAGCACGTCATCCTCGTGGCGAACGGTCGCGCGCAACGCGTGCCGATCGGCGGCGGCGACGCGGAGACGCTCGGAGTCACCGACGAGATCCGCATCGACCTCGAAGCACAGTCGAGCCAGAAGTTTCTCGAGGCCTCACGCGGTCTCGAGGAGGGGTACTACCACCCCACGATGAACGGCGTGCCGTGGACGGAGGCGACCGAGGACTACCACGAGCTGGCGATCCGCACCCGCACCCCGGAGGAGTTCAACTGGGTCGCCAACCGTTTCATCGGAGAGCTGAACGGCTCTCACCTGCGGATCACCACGCCGGCGGGCGACGATGGCAACGATCTCGCATATGGACGCATCGGCACCACGCACCGCCGGGTGGCGGGCGGCTTCGAGATCATCTCGGTCGTGCCCCACGGGCCCGCGGACCAGACGCCGATGTCGCTCACGCCGGGCGATGTCATCACGGCCGTCGAAAACGAACCGGTGCCGGACGGCGTGACGTTCGAGGCGGCGCTCGTCGGCCGGGTCGGCAAGGAGACCGTGTTCACGCTGCAACGCGATGGTCAAACGCTCTCCGTGCTGCTGACGCCGGTGAGCTGGGGCGCCGAACGACAGCTCAAGTATCGAGCGTGGCGTCGCGCGAACGCCGCGTTGGTGTCGGAGTGGTCGGGCGGGCGGATCGGCTACATCCACATCCAGGGCATGAACCAGCCTTCGCTCGATGTCTTCGAACGCGACCTCTTCGCGGCCGCGGAAGGCAAAGACGCGTTGATCGTGGACGTGCGGAACAACGGCGGCGGCTGGACCACCGACCGCGTGCTGTCGTCGATCATGGTGAAGCCGCACGCGTACACGATCCCGCGTGGCGCGGATCCGTCCGCCACCGGGCACTACCCGCAGCCACGTCTGTTCATCCAGCGTTACACGCTGCCGATGAACATGCTCTGCAACGAGAAGAGCTACTCGAATGCGGAGATCATCTCCCACGCCTTCAAGACGCTCGGCCGCGGCACGCTCGTCGGGCAGCAGACGCACGGCAGCGTGATCTCCACCGGCGGCTTCCGGCTCATCGACGGCACCTGGGTGCGTCTACCGTTCCGCGGCTGGTATGTTCCGGATGGCACGGACATGGAGCTGAACGGCGCGATGCCCGACCTCGTCGTGCCGCAGACGCCGGAGGCGGAAGCGCGTGGGGACGATGAGCAGCTCCGCGCGGCGGTGGATGACTTGATGCGGAGGGTGCGGTAGCGCACATCCCGGTGCCACGGACAGCGAAGCGTCCGTGCCGTCGGCGTCCATCGCGGTGGGGTGGTTGACTCCCC
>JABDLI010000319.1 GCA_013003065.1 Phycisphaerales bacterium
GGTGAGCCGACGACCCCCTCCGCAATGCACGCTGACGGCACGGACGCTTCGCTGTCCGTGGCACCATCGACGAGCTGAAGCGGACACGTCGCCGTGCGTTCGCGTCGTGTTCGCCAAGCCCACCTGCAATCGGCCGCCACCCGCTCCCAACCATCCCTCGACGACACGCTTCGTCCTTGAGCCCGCGTCACCGCGCGGTAGGCTGGAGCCGCTGGATGTCGGGTCGAAGCGGACATCGGGAGACACCCCATGACCATGATCGAGCTGGTTGGCGCGACGATGCTCGGTCTTTGCCCGCCGGTGGCGGACACGGACGAGACGAGCTACCTGGTGCAGGACATCGACACGTGGGCGGTCGTGCGACGCGATCCGCCGACGAACGATGAAGGACCGCCAGCGCCGCCGGAAGGCGGGAGCGATCCTGCCGTGGTCGGACGGTGGCTGGCGCCGCGGGCCTGGGACGTCGTGGCGATTCACGCCGCGTTGCTTCCGACCGGCGAGGTGTTGCAGTACTCCTACCCGTGGGCGAGCGACCAATCACGCGCGCGACTCTGGAATCCGGTCACCGGGACGTTTACGCCAGTGGACTGGGGCGAGGATCTCTTCTGCAGCGGGCACTCCCACCTGTCGAACGGGTTCATCTTCGTCAGCGGCGGCAACGACAAGGAATGCGAGTTCCAGGGGCGCGTCGGCACGCAGGTCTTCGACCCATTCACGCGCGTGTGGACGCAGCAGGACGACATGATCGACGGGCGTTGGTACCCGAGCCACGTCGCTGCCCCCGACGGTCGGGTCTTCATCTTCAGCGGTCTCAGCCTCGACTGCGAGACGAACGCGGAGATGGAGATTTTCACGCCGGGCGCCGGCGTCGAGATGGAGCCGCTGGGACACCGGTACCTGGCTTTGTACCCGCACCTGTTCGTCCTGACGGACGGCCGGATTGCGCACACCGGACCCGAGCACTTCGCGTCGACGTTCGACATCACGGGCCCGGGCTGGCAGTTTGCGGCCGAGAGCAACTTCGGTTGGCGGGGCTCGTCTTCGAGCGTGCTCCTGCCCGGACGGCCCGACGAGATCATGATCGTCGGCGGCGACTCGCCGATCACGAACACGGCCGAGATCATCGACTTCACCGGGGACACCCCGTCCTACCGGTTCACGAGCTCGATGCACCATCCCCGCGCGCACGCCGACGCGTTGATCCTGCCCGACCAGACCGTCTTCGTCGTCGGCGGCGGGACCAACGGTCTCTACGAGGATCCGATCAACGTGCCGGAGCGGTTCGATCCGGTCACCGAGACCTGGCAAGAGATGGCCCCACACATCTTCGGCCGGATGTACCACTCGACGACCGTGCTGCTTCCCGACGGCCGCGTGCTGACCGCCGGCCAGGACAACGGGGCCAGCCTGGAGTGGGGCGAGATCTTCGAGCCGCCGTATCTCTTCCGCGGCCCGCGACCGACGATCACGGACGCGCCGGATTCGATCGTCTACGGGCAGTCGTTCGACGTCGAGACGCCGGATGGATTCGCGATCGACTCGGCCGTCCTCGTGCGGCTCACGAGCGTGACGCACTCGGTCAACGTCGAGCAGCGGCTCGTCGAGCTCGCGTACACGACGCCGAATGCCGGACGCATCACCGCCGTCGCGCCGCCTTCGCCCAACCACGCTCCGCCCGGCTACTACATGCTGTTCATCCTGAACGACCAGGGCGTCCCGTCCGTCGCGGAGATCATCCACGTCGGGCCGCCGGCACCGGCTGACGTCGACGGCGACGGTGACGTCGACTTCAGCGATCTGCTCGCCGTGGTCTCGGCGTGGGGGCCGTGTCCGGCGCCGCCGACGCCCTGTCCCGCGGACGTCGACGGGAGCGGAGACGTGGGCTTCGGCGACCTCCTGGCCGTGATCGCCGGTTGGGATCCCTGATCGAGGACGTCGGTACCATCGGGGCCCGGAAGGAGCCGCGATGGCCACACGACCGCGCGATGCGGCAGAAGCGGACGATCTCCTCGATCGCTTCGAACGGTGCGTGATTCCGCTGGAAGCGTGGACGCACCACACGCACCTCTCCGTGGCCATCGCCTACCTGCGCCGGCTCCCGCTTGACGCTGCCTGCGACGCGATGCGACGCGGGATCATGGCGTTCAACGCCACGCACGGGATCGAATCACGCCCGGACGGCGGTTACCACGAAACGATCACGTGGGCGTGGATGCAGGTGTTGGCCGTCGTGCTGCGTGAGGCACCGGCAACGGCCGATGCCGACGCGATCCTCGAGCGGTATCCGGCGTTGCTGGAGAAGCGTCTGCTGCTGCGTTTTTACTCCCGTGACCTGATCATGTCGGAGGACGCGCGAACGGGAATCGTGCAGCCGGATCGAGCCGCCTTCGAGGAGGGGCTTGACCGGTGAGTTGAGGACGCCGCCGCCACGAATGGTGCCACGGACAGCGAAGCGTCCGTGCCGTGCGTCGTCCGCCGCGCGGGGGAGTCAGATTCCCCCTTGGTGATGAACGCTGACGG
>JABDLI010000058.1 GCA_013003065.1 Phycisphaerales bacterium
GGGGAGTCAAACGCCCAACCGCAATGGACGCTGACGGCACGGACGCTTCGCTGTCCGTGGCACCCGGAAGTGGGCTTCGGCCCCCCCTACGACCCCGGCGAGGTCTCGACGACAGGATCCACCCCGCGCACCCGCGGCTCGAACACCGCGGGTCCGACCCGGGGGCGGGGACGGATCTGCATGTACTTCACCGATCCGTCCAGGAACAGCAGGTTCGCGCGATCCGCGTCGCCGTGCCAGACGGCGTCGCGATCGGTGCGTTCGCGAATCTCGAACCAGAGTGGGTCGCCCATCAGCACCAGACGCGAGGGCACCGTGGTGATCTCCGCCCGCCGGAGCCCGCGATGGGCGTCGGTGAGACCGGCGATGGAAGCGTCCATCAGCGCGGCGCTCGCGCGGTAGCTGGTGCCGTAGGAGCGGAAGGCGGTTCGCGAGCCGGTTCCGACGCCGGTCGTCTCGCCGGTGATCCCCCGATCGGCGGGGCACCGGAGCACGTGCGTCTCATCCTCGATGGTCATCTCGGGAACGTACGGGGTGAGCGGGCGTTGGGCGTCGGGGAACGCCTCGCCGTTGACGGTGGAGAAGCGGACGCCGGCGTAGTGCCAGGCGGGCTGGGTCGGGACGTACGGGAACGCTCCGGCGTGATCCTGGAGATACATCGTCCAGGCGCCGCCGAATCGGTGCAGATGATCCGCACAGCGGTCGCGGGCGCTGGTGACCCGCGCGGTCGCCAGAGCCGGCAGGAGCACCGCGAGCAACGCGACCACGAGCGCCAGCGAAATCGCCAGCTCCAGCAGCGTGAAACCTTCTCCGCGGTGGGGACGGGAATCCATGGGCACCATCACTATAAACAGGCCGCGTTCCGCCCCGCGGCCCACCGCCGAAAGGCAGAATCTCAGGCCATCGCGGCGGCCGGGACGCCCAGAGCGTCCGCCATGGTCGTCCCCAGGTCGGCCGGGCTCTCCGAGACTCGCACGCCGCAGGCGGAGAGCGCTTCCATCTTCGCCTGGGCCGTGTCGTCCGCGCCGCCGATGATCGCCCCGGCGTGACCCATCCGCTTGCCGGGCGGGGCCGTGCGTCCGGCGATGAACGCGACCACCGGCTTGCGCATGTTGTCCTTGATCCAGTGTCCCGCCTCGGTCTCGTCGGAGCCGCCGATCTCGCCGATCATCACGACGCCGTCGGTGTCGGGATCGTCGTTGAACAGGTCGAGCAGCTCGATGAAGTTGAGACCCTTGACGGGATCGCCCCCGATCCCGATGCAGGTCGTCTGTCCGATCTCCAGAGAGGAGCACTGCCACACCGCTTCGTAGGTGAGCGTGCCGCTGCGGGAGATGATGCCGACCGCCTTGCCGGAGGTCGCGTCCTCCTGCGCGAGATGAATGTAGCCGGGCATGATCCCGATCTTGCAGCCGTCTTCGAACCGCGCCTCCGACCCTTCACCCGACACGCGGCGTCCCGGCGTGATCACCCCGGGGCAGTTCGGTCCGATGAGGTTCGCCTTCGGGAAGTCGGCGAGCGCGGCCTTGGCGCGAATCATGTCTTGCGTCGGGATGCCCTCGGTGATCGCGCAGATCACATCGATGCCGGCCGCGGCGGCTTCGACGATCGAGTCGGCCGCAAAAGGCGGCGGGACGAAGATCATCGTCGCGGTGGCGCCCGTCGCCGACACGGCATCCGCCACGGTGTCGAAGATCGGCAACCCGTTGGCATCCTTCTGACCACCCTTGCCGGGCGTCACGCCGCCGACCATCTTCGTCCCGTAGTCGAGACATCCCTTCGTGTGAAAGGCGCCGGCGGAACCGGTGATGCCCTGGCAGATGACCTTGGTCGTTTCGTCGACGAGTATGGACATTGGATGGACCCGGGATTGAAGGAATGGGAGAGGGCGAAGCGACGAGAATAGCGTGCCGGACGAACGCCGACAAAGCCGCCCGTCTCCACCGGCGAAACCGGCCCGAAAGCCGTATCCTGCCCGCGGAGGATCCCGCATGGCCCGTCGTTCCCCCGACGCACCCCCCACCCTCGACGCCACGATGCGGGTCGTGATCCTGCGGGGACCCGACCGCTATCTGCAGCTCGCGTACACGCAGATGCTCCAGACCGCGCTCGAGGCCGAGCACGGGGAGATCACGCCGTTCTCGTTCGACGGAGCGACGGCCGAACCCGCGGCCGTCCTCGACGAGCTTCGCAGCTACGGGTTGCTGCAGACACACAAGCTGGTGATCGTCGACGCGGCCGATGCGTTGCTCGCGGCGCCGAAGGCGGTCGCCGCCGAAACGCCGCGGAAGGGACGCGGCGGACCGACGCCGGCCCGCACGCTCTTCGAACGCTACGCGAGCGATCCGATGGAGAGCGCGACGCTGCTCCTCCGCGCCGCCACCTGGCGTCCCGGGAAGCTCGACAAGCTCGTCGCCAAGGTCGGCTCGATCGTGAAATGCGAGGCGCCCGACGTCCGCACCGCGGCGACGTGGTGCGTCGCCCGGTGCGCGAAGGAGCACGACGCGACGATCCAGCCCGACGCCGCCCGGCTGCTGGTCGAGCGGATCGGCCCCGAGCTCGGCCGCCTCGACACCGAGCTCGCGAAGCTCGCTTCCTTCGTCGGTCCGGGCGCGGAGATCACCCCCGACGCCATCCGTTCGATGGTCGGTCTGACCCGGGAGGAGCAGGCGTGGGCGATCCAGTCCATTCTGCTGCGTGGGTCACCGGCTCCGGTCGTCACCAAGCTGCGGGAGTTGTTGGAGGTTTCGCGACAGCCCGAAGCGCTCGTGACCTGGGCGGTCATCGACCTCCTGCGAAAGCTGCACACGGCAGCGCAGCTTCTGCGCCAGGGCGAGGCCCCGGCGGAGGTGGCCCGAACGCTCAAGCTCTGGGGAGAAGCACGGACGACCGTGCTGTCGGCCGCCCGGCACGTCGAGCCGGATCAACTGGCCGGCCTGCTGCTGAAAGCGATCCGGGCCGACCTCCGCAGCAAGAGCGGAGTGGGCCGTTCGAGCCGCACGCTCGAGGTGCTGGCGATCGAAGTTGCCGATATGATCCCGGCGGCGTAGGACCGCCGGCGCGATCCAGCCAGGAAGGCGCTCGACTGCAGGAGGCAGTGTCATGTCGCTCCCGCGTGCCCGAGGTGCATTGACGGCTTTGTTCTTGATCAACGGGCTCGCGACGCTCGTCGGCGTCGGCGTTCTCGGCGGCTGCGCGACCACCGAGGGCACGGCCACCGGCCCCGGCGACGCTCCCACGCTCAACGCCGAGACCCGCGTCGATTCGGCCGCAGGAGACGACGACAGCCTGCTCACGCTCGCGCAGCAGGCCGCCGATCTCAGCGCCGACTTCGCCGATCAACGCCGGCAGCCGCCGGCGGTGACGCGGGCGATCCCCGATCCGCCGTCGATCCGGTGGAACACGCCCGGTGTCAGCTCCGCCCGGCGTCCGGGCCAGACCCCGGAGACGCTCCCGCCCCGGCAGGGCCCGCTGGCCCGCGACACGCCGCCCCCGATCGACCTGCCGGCAAAACCTGATCTCCGGGCAACGACCCCCGCCACCCACGCGGACACAGCGGCCATGAGCGTCGATCAGCTCAAGCTCCAGCTCGTCAACCTCCGGCAGGAGCTCTACCAGCACTCGATCGGTTCGGATCAGCCCGTGCGGGAGCTGATCGCCATCGCATCGACCGCACTCATCGACCCCGACGTCCCACTCCCCGACAGCGCCCGAAGCGACCTCACGGAGGACGAGCTGGCGTTGGTCGAGAAGCTCCACGAGTTCTTCCGCCACGTCGGCGCACGACTCCGCGACGATGATCCCGCCGACGAGGTCATCGTGGACGCGATCCGCGAGCTGCAGGCGTCAGTGGTCGACGAGCCCGAGCTCGTCCTGCCGGCGGCGTTGCTCTGCTGGCGCGTCGCGGATTTCGGCGACTACGAACGCTTCGACCCCAACGCCTTCCTCGCTCACAACGAGCAGCAGGTGATCCTCTACCTCGAGATCGAGGGCTTCGTGAGCGAGCTCAACAAGAAGCAGCAATGGGTGACCGAGATCTCCCAGTCGCTGGAGATCTACCCGGACGCCGATGGCATCCCGGTGTGGAGCATGCCATGGCAGAAGGCGGTGGACGCGAGCAGCAAACAGCGTCGGGACTTCTTCACGACGCAGCTCATCACGCTGCCCAAGGCCCTCTCGGTCGGCCGGCACCACCTGAAGGTGCGGGTGCGTGACGAGCACAGCGGTGCGTTGGCGGAGGTGAGCATTCCGTTCGACATGGTGGCGGATCCGAAGCTCGCAGCGCGCGTCGGGAAGTAGGAGCGGACACGGACACGGACGCGCACACGGACACGGAACAAGGTGCCACGGACAGCGAAGCGTCCGTGCCGTCAGCGTCCATCGCGGTGGGGTGTCTGACTCCCCCGCGCGAGGTGTGACGCACGGCACGGACG
>JABDLI010000333.1 GCA_013003065.1 Phycisphaerales bacterium
TCCACCATCATCATGAACGTGTCGGGGATGTCCCGCTCGTCCTTCTCCAGGTACCGCCCGCCCGACGCGACGACGCGGCTCGGGTATTCCCCGTCGGGTCCGCTGATGGCGAGCAGCAGCGGGGCGAGCTTGTGGTACAGCAGATCGGTCGCGAGCCCGCCGTTGTAGGCGAAGTACTTCCGGAATCGGAAGAAGTGATCGGCGTTCCACGGGATCTCCTCGGCGAGACCCCACTCGTGGCCGAGCCAGCGATCCCACCAGATGAAGCCGTCGGCGTCCCGCGGTTGACGCGGACCCGCGTCGGGGTCGATCCGCCAGTTGAACTGGCCGCCGCGTGAGTTGCGGCAGTAGCTGCCCTGACTCCACGTGACCTTGCCGATGCGACCGTCCGCGATCGCGTGCTGCGCTCGCCAGTACCGATCGTCGCTGGTGCCCTGCGGGCCGACCTGGAGCGTGCGGCCGGTGCGTTTCACCGCATCGCGACAATCGAGCGCCTGCTGGATCGTGAGCGAGAGCGGCTTCTCGCAGTAGACGTCCTTGCCCGCCTCCATCGCCTCGATGGCGATCTTGGTGTGCCAGTGGTCGGGGGTCGCGATGACGACCGCGTCCACGCCGCGATCATCGAGGACCTCCCGGTATTCCATCGTGCCGGCGCTCGGCGCCCCCTCGATCACCTTGACGGCGTTGTTCAGCCGGCGGCGGTAGACGTCGCACACGCGGGTGACGCTGAGGTTGTCGGCGTCGCGTCGTCTCACGAGCGACCGCGTGTGGCCGGTGCCCATGCCCCCGGTTCCGATGACGGCGAGGTTCAGACGGTCGTTGGCCCCGAGGACCCGCGCCCAGCTTGCGGCCGGGAGCGTCGCGAGGGCGGCGGACGACGAGATGAACGCACGGCGGCTGACTGGGATCATGACGAACCTCCTCGCCGCCCATGGTGCGTCGTTTTGCCGACTGCCGCAACATCCGAGTGGTCGCAAAGGTAGGCTATTCGGCATGAAGAGGACATCGATCGTCGGAAGGCTGGCCGTGGCCGCGGCCGTGACCGGGACCGCCGTCTTGGCCGGGGCGGGCATCGCATCCGCCGCCCCCGCGACGCCGACCGCGACCGAGTCCCTCCACCGCCTCTTCGCCGATCGATTCGCGTGGGAGATGAACGAGTATCCCGCGAGCGCCATGCGTCGCGGCGATTACACCAATGCCCACCGCATTGCCGACGCGAGCCTCGACGCCATCGAACGTCGTCACGCGGAGACCGGCGCGCACCTCGACCGGCTGCTCGCCATCGATCGCGGCGACCTGGATGAGGACGATCTCGTCAGCTATGAGCTGTTCGAGCTGAAGCTGCGCAACGCCGTCGCGGGTCACCGGTTCCGGATGTTCCTCGCGCCGGTGGGTCAACGCTTCGGGCCGCAGGTGTCGATCCCGCAGATGGCGGATCGGGTGCGTTTCGAGAGCGGCGAGGACTACGAGAACTACCTGAGCCGCCTCAAGCTGGTGCCGGCGTGGGTGGATGCCACCATCGAGCGTCTGCGTCTTGGCGTCGACGAGGGCCGCACCGCACCCCGCGTGTCTCTGCTGGGCGTGCCCGAGCAGCTCGACGCGTTGCTCGCCGAGGGGGGGCTGGACGCGCTCGCGGCGCCCCTCGAGTCGCTCCCCGCGCGGCTCACCGCGGCCGAACGCGAGACCGTCACGCGGCGGTGGGCGTACGAAGCGGAGCCGGCGGTGCGGGACGGTCTCACGCGGCTCCGATCGTACTTCGTCGACGACTACCTTCCGAACGCCCGGGAGACGATCGCCGCGACGTCGTTGCCCGACGGGCCCGCGTACTACCAGCATCAGCTTCGCGTCATGACGACGACCGACATGACGGCGCAGGAGATCCACACGCTGGGGCTCCGCGAGGTCAAGCGGATTCGCGCGGAGATGATGGACGTCATCCGGCGCAGCGACTTCATGCAACGCCGGACGGATGCTTCGGAGCTCGACGACGACACGCTCTTCCGCGTCTTCCTCCGGGATCTGCGGACGAACCCCCGTTTCTACTACGACGACCCGGAGGAGCTCCTCGCCGGCTATCGCAACATCTGCAAGCTCGTCGACGGCTGGCTCCCGAAGTTCTTTCACACCCTCCCGCGGTTGCCCTACGGCGTGAAGGAGATCCCCGCCTTCATGGCACCGCACCAGACGACCGCGTACTACCAGTACGGGAGTCAGGAGAACGGCGAGGCCGGGACGTTCTACGCAAACACCTACGCGCTCGATCAACGCCCCAAGTACGAGATGATCGCGCTCGCCATGCACGAAGCCGTGCCGGGTCACCATCTCCAGTCGGCCCTGGCCCAGGAGCTGGAGAACGTGCCGGAGTTTCGCAAGAACACGTGGTTCACGGCCTTCGGCGAGGGGTGGGCGCTCTATTCCGAACGGCTCGGCATGGAGATGGGGCTGTACGACGATCCCTACGACGACTTCGGCCGTCTGCTCTACGAGATGTGGCGGGCGTGCCGTCTCGTCGTCGATCCGGGCATGCACGCGCTCGGCTGGTCGCGGGACCGCGCGGTGCAGTACATGCTCGACAACACCGCGCTCAGCGAACTGAACATCAACACCGAGATCGATCGCTACATCGCCTGGCCCGGGCAGGCGTGCGCCTACAAGATCGGAGAGCTGCGGATCCGCGCCCTCCGGCAACGGGCGGAGGCGAAGCTCACGCGATCGTTCGATCTTCGCGCCTTCCACGACGTCGTGCTCGGCGCGGGCTCCGTCCCGCTGAGCGTGCTCGAGCGTCGGGTGGAGGCGTGGATCCGCTCGCACCCGGCGGGCATGTCCTACGACTGAACCAGGCACGGTTAGGAGGCACCGATGCGGCGAACGGCAACACGGCGGGCAACGGGGTTGATGGCGACGCTTCTTGCCTTCGGGCTCGCCTCGAATCCGGCGACGGGGCAGGAGCCCGCCAATTCCTGGACCGACGCGGCGGACATGCCGTCGGTCGCCGACGCCGTGGCCCGCGGGGTCGAGATCATCCTCGACCGGCAGGAAGGCGAGGGGAACGCGGAGTGGCCCTATCAGGGTGTGTACCGCGTGAACGGCAAGATCCCGATCGGGTATCGCGTCGGCGGGAGCGCGATCGCCTCGCACGCGTTGCTGGCAGCGCCCGGCTACGACGAGGACGACGCGCGGCAAGCCGCCGTTGCCCGCGCAACGCAGTTCATCATCGAGAGCACGGATCACGAGCTCATGCAGCACGCGTTCGAGTCGCGGTACGACGTGCGGGGATGGGGGTACGCGTACGGTCTCGCGCACCTGCTCCGACTGAAGGCGGCCGGCCGCATGCCCGCGGAGCTGGCGGACGCGGCCGAGGAGGCCGTACAGTTCTACCTGGACGGGATCGCGGCCACGGCGATCCCCGAACGCGGCGGCTGGAACTACTCCCGACGCGCCGGTTTTCAGGCGCCGGGGCGACCGTCGCCCTTCATGACCGGTCCGACGCTGCTCGCGCTCTTCGAGGCGGTGCGGCAGGGATACGAGGTCGACGCGGATCTGATCGAGGCGGGCATCGCCGCGCTCGAGGCCGCCCGCACCCCGACCGGGGCGTTCGTCTACGCGGGCGACAACGGCGTGTCGAGCCGCTCGGCCGTGCCCGGATCGGTGGGCCGGATGCTCGTCGGCGAGGCGACGCTGCTGCTCGCCGGACGCGGGTCCGTCGATCGGGTGCGTGGCGCGGTGGACGCATTCATCGTGCACTGGGACTGGCTCGACCAGCGTCGCGCCAAGAACGGCACGCACGTGAAGCCGTACGGCGTCGCGCCGTACTATTTCTATTACGCACACTACTTCGCCGCGATGGCCATCGAGCTGCTCCCGGACCAGGAGCGGGAGGAATACCGACGCCGCTTCCGCGACCTCCTCTTCTCCGTGCGGCTCGAGGATGGCGCGTGGAACGATCGCGTCTTCGATCGCTCGGCGAACTACGGAACGGCGATGTCGGTCCTGGCGTTGGTCATGCCGGAGCTGCCGCGACCAACCGGCTTCCCGCCACCGGCGCCGGCCGCGCCGGCGGCGGTGGACTAGGTTCTGTCTGAGGGCTCAGGCGAACCGCTGATATGTCAGACACAACCTGGCCTTCACGCCGCATCCGGCGTGCGGAGCAGGATTGCGTCGTGCTCCCACAAGCGGACGAACAGACGCCGCCCCGCGTCGCGGGCGCCGGCGGACGCGACCAGGTCGTCGACGCTGCGTGACCCGTCGATCGCGTCGAGCACGGCCGCCTCCGCGTTCGTCAGCGGCAGCGCGAGATCCGCCTCCCGGTGGTTGCCGTGCCCGACGACCACGCCGTCCGGGCCCCGGTCGATCGCAACGCCGGGGAACATCAGGGGAACCTGGTGGCCGAAGCGGTCGTCGGCCGGATCGAGAACGAGCGTCGGGGGTGTCGCCGCGGCCGGACGCGTGGCCACGGTGTGCGTGATGAGCGTGCCCCGCAGCAGCTCCACCGCCGCCGCCTGCGCGGCGGGCGGCAGCGTCGCCAGCCGCGTGGCGTGCGGGGTCCGGGCGACGAAGCCGCACGAGGGCAGATACGGAGCCTGGAGAAACCACCGGTCGAACCGCAGTCCGGCGGCCGCCAGCCAGTCGTGCACGCCGTCGGCCGTGAACGTGTGCTCGATCGGCGTGAGCAACGCGTCCGCGCGGCCGATGGCGTCCGCGAGGTCGGGGGTGCGGTGCGCGAAGACCCGGATCGGATGATCGGGCGCGAGCCGCTCGAGCGCGACACCGAGGGCGGCGAGCTCGTCCGGCTCCGTCGTGACCGCGACCTGCCGGCAGTACGCCTGGAGCATCGTGACCCCGGCGCGCCCGTGCGTGGCATAGACCATCAGGTGCATGGCCCCGTCGTCACGCAGGACGCTGCGTAACGCCGCCAGACTCTCGGCGGGATCGGGCGTGTGGTGCAGGGCGCCGGTCGAGAGAATGAAGTCGAACTGCCGATCCAGCGTCGCCACGTCCTCGATCGCGAGCGGTGCGAGCTCGAGCCGTTCGAGCCCGTATGCGTCTTTCAGTCGACGCGTGGCATCGAGGGCCGTTCGGCTCAGATCGATGCCGAGGACCCGCGCTCGCGGCATGAGCGTCGCGATCTTGGCGGCCTGCGAAGTGCCGCAGCCGGCGACGAGGATGTCCAGGTCATCCCGGTAGGGGCGATGCGGCCAGTACAGGTGAAAGAAGTGAGCCGGGCATCCGTCGCACGTCTGCCGGCCGTCGCGGAAGGCGTCGAGGTTGGTGATGGCGGGGGGGTAGGGGAGCTGCTCGTAGTGTTCGCGCACGGGATTGGCGGTGGTGGGCATACGGGGGCGTATCGGTGGTGAGGGGGGTACGGCTGCAAAAGGACGGACGCGGATACGGACGCGGGCACGGACCCGGACCCGGACACGGACGATGTTGCGCGATCGGCGCACACGCTGGTGCCACGGACAGCGAAGCGTCCGTGCCGTGCG
>JABDLI010000063.1 GCA_013003065.1 Phycisphaerales bacterium
CCCCGGCATCGCGGGGGGCGACGCGATCGCGATCCGCGGTGGCCGCCCCCGCGCAACCATCGCACGCGGCCACGGTGCCGATCGCCACGGCTCCGCCCGCGGCGGCTGCCTTCGAACGAGTCCGCCCGCGGGTGACAGACGCGCCCGCCCCCCCCACCGCCGTGTCTGCGCCGCCCACGCTTCCGAGTCTTCCCGACGCACCGGCCGCGGTCGTGGCCGGACCGGCGGCGACGGAATCCACCGAGTCCTTCCCGGCCGAGATCACGCCACGCATCGCTCCGACGGCGGCCCGCGTCGCGCGGGTGCCCGCGCACGAGACCGACAGTGCGCGTGACGCCCCGCCGGTCGCTCCCCGCTCGACGCGGGCCGATGCGTCACGCGCACGGCTGACGCCGCGACCGTCGGTCATCCCCCTCGCGACCGCCGGCACGACGCCGGAACGACCGCAGCTCACGCGGACCCTCCCGAATCTGCCCCCGGACACGCTGGCCCTCGAGACGCGGCTGCCTCCGGTCGCGCGACCCCGGCCCAACCCGTACCCGCAGCGGGCTCCGGAGAAACGGCAGGCGCTCGTCCAGGAGATGGGGGGCAGCGTTGCCACCGAACGCGCTGTCTCGCTGGCGCTCGACTGGCTGGCTCGGCACCAGTCGGCGGATGGACGCTGGCACAGCTACGACTTCGACGACGAATGCGGGGGCTGCGCCGGCGCCGCCCGCGCCGACGTCGACATCGCGCTCACCGGTCTTTCGGTGCTGTGTTTCCTGGCCGCCAATCACCTGCCGGACGCTCCCGGCCCCTACCGCGACGTCGTGGCCAAGGGTCTCGATTGGCTCCGCCGCCAGCAGGGAGACGACGGCAACCTCGTGGCCGACGAGTCGATGTACAGCCACGGCATCGCGACGATCGCGCTCGCCGAGGCCTACGGCATGACCGGCGACCAGACGCTCGAGGAGCCGGTGCGGCAGGCCGCGCGGTTCATCGTCGAATCGGCGAACCAGTCGGTCGGGGGCTGGCGGTACGCGCCGCGGCAGCCCGGCGACTCGTCCGTCCTGGGCTGGCAGATCATGGCCTTGAAGAGCGCACGGCGGTGCCGGCTCGACGTCGATGAGACCGGCTTCGACGTTGCGCGGGAGTGGCTCCCGCGTGTCCAGTCTCGCAGCCGACCGGGTCTGTACGCCTACCAGCCCAATCGCACGGTCACGCCGGCCATGACGGCCGAGATGATGTTCGTTCGTCAACTGCTCGGGGGTCGCCCGAGCGAGCCGGCAATGGTGAACTCGGCCCGCTACCTGCTCCGCCACGTCCCCGACTGGGAGCACGACACCAATACGTACTTCTGGTACTACGGCACCCTGGCGTTGTACCAGCACCAGGGCGAGGCGTGGGAGCGGTGGAACGAGATCATCAAGGACGAGTTGCTGGCGCACCAGGAGACGCGGGGCCCGGCTGCGGGCAGCTGGCCGATCGAGGGTGACCGCTGGGCCCGAACGGGGGGTCGGGTCTACCAGACTGCAATCTGCACGCTCACGCTCGAGGTGTACTACCGCTATCTCCCGCTGTACCTCGACGAGACGCCCCCGGGTCCGTGAGCGCGACAGGACGGCAGCCGGGATTTGGGGTTGCAGTTCGCGGCCGGCGTGAGAACATGCGTCACTGTATGCGCACTCCCATCGCCCGACCGCTGCCGTTCGTCTCCGTTCGCTTCGTCGCCCTCGTCCTGCTCGTGGCCGTCTCCGGATCGGGTGGCTGTGACCGGGAGCAGACCGCGGCCGGCACGCCAGCCGCGGCCGCCGGCGCTCCCCCGAGTGCCGACGCCGGCGCGACGCCGGGCGGAGTCGCCGCCGTCGTCCAGAACGTGGGGCTCGTCACCGAGGGCTACGTCGACGACGACGCGTGCACCGCGTGCCACCGGGAAGCGGTCGAGTCCTTCCAGCAGTCGGGCATGAGCCGCACGCTGGTGCCGGCGACGCCGGAGAACATCTTCGAGGATTGGCAGAAGGACTACTACCACGAAGCGTCCAAGCGGCATTACGAGATGCGCGAGCGGGACGGCGGGTTCTACATCACGAGGTATCAGAAGACGCCCGACGGCGCGCGTTTCAACGTGCTCGAGCGACGGGTGGAGTACGTGATCGGATCGGGCGCTCACTCCCGAACGTACCTCTATACCAACGAAGCCGGCGAGATCTACCAGTTCCCGATCGCGTGGCACGCGGAGCTCGGCGACTTCGCGATGCACAACGGGTTCACCCAGGCCAATCACCGCGGCTTCGGACGCCGCGTGCAGCGTCAGTGCATCGGCTGCCACACCGCCTACACGGACGTGCCCGACGGCTCGGATGTCTTTGGCCACCCGCACGTCTTTCCTCACCCGCTCCCGCACGGCATCGGCTGCCAGCGTTGCCACGGCGGCGGAGCGGAGCACATCCGGCTCGCCCACGACATGGATGTCTCGAACGAAGCCGTGCGGGCGGCGATCGTGAACCCGCCCGAGCTGACGGGGCAGACCCACGAGGATCTGTGCCTGCAGTGCCACATGGAGCCGGCGAGCCGCATCCCGAGCGTGAGCACACGGTTCGGCGAAGGGTGGTTCGCCTTCCAGCCCGGCGACTCGCTCGCCGACCAGCGTTTCTACGCGAATTTCGGCGACGAGACGATGCAACGCCAGCGGTTCGAGGCCAACCACCACGGGTACCGCATGCGAATGAGCAAGTGTTACACCGAGAGCGCTGGTGCGTTCACCTGCACGACGTGTCACAACCCCCACGATCGCCCTGCCCCCGAACGACGCATCGAGTACTACCGCGAAAAATGCTACGGGTGCCACGCCATCGACGAGTGCGATCTGGAATCGATGCAGGCGGCCGGGGCCTCGATGCCGTTCGTCGCCGACGTCGCGGCCGACGACTGCGCGTCGTGCCACATGCCGCTTCGCCGGGCGCACGATCTCGTTCATGAGCTGAACACCGACCACTGGATCCGGCGGGAACCGCCCAGCGAGGATCTGCTCGCGCCCCGCTCCGAGGAGCCCCCGCTCATAGCGCCGGCGTCCGACTACTGGCCGGAACGGGGGCTCGACCCCGTCCAGCGTGCGCTCCATGTCGCGCTCATCGACCTGCAGCTCGGCGCGAACCCGGCCAACACCGAGCGGTTCGCGCGGGCCCTCGAGGAGGCGAAGCCGACGGCGGCTCGCCCCTACTTCTACCTCGCGAGCGCCTACCAGCGTCAGGGCCGGTCGGCGGAAGCCCTCGAGCTCTTTCGCACCGCCGCCGGATACGGCCCGGACCTGCCGCTCGTCCAGTTCGAGCTCGGACGGCAGCTCCTGCAGCGAAACGATCTCGCCGGTGCGCAGAAGCAATTCGATCGCGTGATGGCGATGGCGCCGGACCTTCCGGAGGCGTATCTCGGCAAAGCTCTCGTGGCGATGCGCCAACGCAACGCGCCCGCGGCGACGGCGGCGTTGGAAGAGGTGATCCGCCTGCGTCCGCAGGATCTGAACGCGCACAACCAGCTCGCCGGCGTGTTCATGCAGACGCGGCAGGTCGAACGGGGCATCGAGGCGTTCGACAAGCTGCTCGCCATGGAGCCCGGCTCGATGGAGGCCTACAAGCAGATCGGTCTCGCGCAGATCTACCTCGGCCAGCCCGAGCGGGCACTGGCGATGCTGTCGCGGGGGCTCGTGATCCAGCCGGCGCACGCGGGGCTCATGGAAGCGATGGCGGCCGCGCTCGTCTACGCGAAACGCTACGACCAGGCGTTGGCCGCGGCCAGTGCGGCCGCGCGAGCGCCCTCGGCGGATCGAGCGAACTGCACCATGCTCACGGGTCTCGCGCAGCACGGTCTCGGTCAACCCGCCGCGAAGGAAACGCTGATGCAGGGATTGACCGCCGCGCGCGCGCAGCCGACGAACTCCTCGTTGCGGGGTATGCTCACGCGGTCGGCGACGCAGATCCTTCAGACGCCGTAGGGATCACCCCCAGGCGGCGAGCAGCGTCAGCAGGTCGACGAAGCCGACGAGGCCGTCGCCATCGAGGTCCGCCGCGCATGCATCGGGCGGCGGTGGGCAGGGACCCCACGCCGCGAGCAGCGTGAGCAGGTCTGTGAAGTCGACGTCGCCATCGTCGTCGAGGTCGGGACCACCGGTGATCGCGAAACGCGGATAGGGGCTGAGGGTGACGGGGCCGATGCCGTCGTTGATCTTCACGCGGAAGAGATCGATCCCGCTCTCCGTCCCGGCCGTCAGCGTGACGGCGAACACCCCACCGCCGAGATCATCGACGACGCCGATGCTGGAGCCTCCGGCGCTCCCGGGCGCGTGGCTCACGCTGAGGCCCGCGATGTCCGTCGCAATGGGCTCCCCCTGCCAGTCCCGCAGCGTGATCGTCATGACGCTTGCGCTCACGCCGTCGGCGGGGATGCTGGCGGGGTCGAACGTGGCCGATGAGAGCATGGCGTCCGGACGCCCTTCGAGCGCATCACGCCATGCGTCGAACTGCGTGCGTAGCTGGTCGACCGGATCGGGGTTGCCGGCGGTGGCGCCGGGCACGTTCAGCCGCATGTAGTACGAGCCGTCGACGCAGCCGGCGGCGGTGCACGCGGGATCGTCGGAGTCGCCGATGCGGGCGACGACCATTCCCCCGATGTGACCGGACTTCGTGAACGAGCGAGGGGGGCAGCCGCAGGACTCGGGGGCCGCGGGTGAGCACGAGCAGCGGCCGTCGCCGCCGGCGAGCTGCGCTGCCGCCATCCCCGCCATGAGACGTTCGGCCATGTCGCCGTCGGTGGCGAGGATCGCGGCCTCGATGTCGTCGACAACACAGGCGCCCACGAGGATGTTGCCCTGGATCGCGTAGACCGTCGTGCCGAACGCACCGGTCACGCCGCCGGCCCAGTCGAGCGTTTCGGTTCCGGTGAACGTGATCGCGTTGTGTCGCGTGTCGGCGATCCCGTATTGACGCGACTGGTGGCCACCGATCGTGGCGAGCGTCGCGAGGATGTCCGCCGGCGGCGTGTGATCGCCGAGGCCGTCGAAGATGATCGGTCGCCGAACACCGGCGAAGTCGCCGGCCGCCTGCACGGCAGCGGCGCCTTCGCCGACCACGACGACGGGAACGATCGCGAGCAGGTCGAACCCCGTCAGACACGTCACCGTGCCGACGGCAACTTCCTTCGTCTCCGAATCGGCCATCACGATCGACCACGTGGCGGCGGCGGGGATCGCGGCGACGCCGAGGCCGGCGGCCATCGTCAGGACAAGAATCGCTCGCGGCATGGGGGACCTCCTCCGGCCGACGCCGGCGGGCGTTGCCGGCTCAAGTCCATTCTGGCCAGGGCCGATCGTTTCGCACGTACCGCCCGTTGACGAATGACGAAAAAAAGTGGTCGATCCAGGGATGCAGGATCGGCTCGGCATCGTGATCGGGCTGGAGATTCTCCGCGGCCGCGTACGTGCAGTGCGGCGAGCGGTGCACGAGGACGTGGTACCAGGGCTGATCCCGTTCGGGTTGGGTCGCGTTGGACTGGTACCACGTCTCATCGGCGCGGCACCGCTGATCGATCGCGACGACGACGCCGCGGTACGCGTAGCGTCGATGTCGAACGATCACGCCGGGGGCGAAGTGACCGGGGGCGGCGAGGAGCGGATCGACGTCGCGATGCGGGTCGGGATCGCCGTTGGGGCGGGCGAAGCTGATCATCGTCTCTTTCAACCGGCCGCCGGGGGGAAGGTTGTCGATGGATCAGTGCCCGTGGCCGTGGTGACCGCCATGATGACCGCCGTGATGCCCGCCGCCACGCCCATGGCCGTGGCCAGAGCGAGGACCGTGCCCATAGCTGTACCCGTAGCCGTACCCGGGTCCGTGGCGGTACCCGCCGTACGAGATTGACCCGCTCGCATGACCGTATCCGCCGTGACCGGAGTGGTACCCGTAGCCGAACGAGCAGCCGGCGAGCAGCGTGATCAATGCCCCCGTCAGCGCGAGCCGAGTGATGACCGTTGTTCGTCGCATGATTGGGTTTCCTCATCGCAGCCCCGCCGGAAGGGCCCAAGGCCGTCTCAGAGAAGACCCGGCCGAGCTTGTCGCATTCCAGAAGTGCCTGTCCTCTGTCTGGTCCCTGTCCTCTCTCGGCCCCTCAGACCCGGCGGGAGGTCGAGGGAGGGAGAAGTGCCTGTCCTCTGTTTGCTGGGGAGTGTGGGGAGAGGGGAGGGAGAAGTGCCTGTCCTTTGTTGGGGGGAGGGCCCTTGTGGGGGGCTGAGCGGTGTTTTTTGGGGGGGTGGTCAATTAAGGATGCCGGTGACCGGAATCGCTCGACCGTGCGTTACGGTGGTGGTGGTTCCGGGTGGCGAGGGATTCTCTTCATGGGCCAGAACACGCGGAAGGCGAGGTTGGAGCAGCTCCTCCGGCTCGCGCAAACGTATCGGGGCTGGACGCGGAAGGAGCTGGCCCGCGCTCTGGGCCGCGACACGACCAAGCTGGTGCCGGCGAGCGGGCTTCCCAAGCTCGACATCGTGATGGACCTGGCGCGGGTGCTCGATTGGCCCGTCGAGGACGTCGCGCAGCACCTGTGGGCGGAGTCCGCCACCGAGGCATCCGCACCGGAAGATGCTGATCTGAACTTCACCACCGCCGAACAACGCTCCCGCGACGCGCACCGCGACGGCCGGTACCACGACGCACTTCGTCTCGCGCGTCACGCGCACGCGGTGAGCGTCACCGGCGAGGAACGGGCGATCGCCAGCAACCGCGAGGCGGCGGCGTGGGATGGGCTCGGACGCTACAACGAGTGTCTCCGGGCGACGCGACGCGGCCTCGGAGAGACCGGTGTTTCCACCCGCCGCCGGCTCATCCTCCAGTCGAATCTCTCGACCGCCTACTACTCCCTCTGGCAGCTCATCGAGGCTCGGGGGACGGCGCAGTGCGTCATCGAGTGGCTCGACACCCACGCCCCCACCGACCAGCTCGCCCACGTGGTCCTCGCCCACGGCCACTACGTCCGCGGCAACGCCTACCGGCGGCTGATGACGCTCGAACCGGAGAATCACCGCCACTGCGCCGAGCTCGCCCGCCGGGACCTGGACACCGCCCGAACCCGGTTTCTCGCGCTGGCGGACGAACACGACGACGATTCCTACCGCGGCGTCGCGCACACCTGCGAAGGCGGCTTGCTGGAGCTGGACGCATGTCTCGGCAACCGCGACCCCCGCGTCGTCCTCGAGCGTTTCGCCGATGCCTTGAACGGACTCGTCAACCCGAACGAGTTCCCGAGCGGCGATTGGCTCGAGAGCTACGGGTGGTGGTGCATCCTCGGGTGCAACGTCGCCCTGCGTCACGTCACCGACGAACGGGCGTTGCAGTCGCACATGGCGATCTTCACGAACAAGGCGGACGAGATCGCCGAGCGGCTCGACAACTGGTCGCTCCGCGAACGGGTGTTCACGATGGAGTACGCACGACGCCAGCGATTCGCGGACTGGACCGGCGTCGAGTCGGATTGGACGATCGATCACGACGACGTCCGCATCATCGCCGGCACGATGGGACGCTTCCCCGCCTTTCACCGCACGGGGTGGCGGATCCTGCAATCGGCCAAGGTGGTCGTGGAGGCCTGATCATGATGACGAAGACGAGCCAACACCGAGTGCTTGCGGCCGTGGCGTGTGTCGCCGGGCTGCTCTGCGCAACGCCGGCCCTCGGGCAGCATCCGGGCAGCACGACCACGCACACCTCGCACATCGCCAACGAGAACGTGGACTGCGCTTCCGTCCCGCCGTGGGCGCCGCATCCGCCGGGGTGCGACGGTCACGGCTCGGGGGGCGGCGGGACCGGCACCGTGCCGGATCGGCGCGAGCCACCGCCCCCGCTTCCCTCGCGGCCGCCGCGGCCGATCCTCCCCGGCACGGCCACGCCCCGTCCGCCCGTGCCGCCGTCGATCGGCTGGTTGTTCCCGCGGTGGTTCCTGCTCGTGGAACGGCCGGTCCTGATCCCCTGGATCGAGTGACCGCTCGACGCCGCCCGCTCGATGCGGTGACACGGGCAACCAAACGTCCGTGACGTGCGCCCGACCGCGCAGGGGCTACCACCCCTCCACGACGGACGCGTGACGGCACGGACGCTTCGCTGTCCGTGGCACCTTCGTGCGTGGGTCAACGCTGGAAGGTCAGGGAAGCCCAGAAGCTCTCCCATTCCGCGTCGAGCCGGTCCGGATCGGCGACCCGCGTCATGTGAATCGACGTCAGCATCCAGGTGCCCCCGCGTGCCGCCGGCGTCTCGATGCAGCCGTGCGTGTCCGTGGTCAAGCGACGCAGGTCTCCGGGAGTCTGCTCGTGAACGAGCACGACGCCGGCATCGGCGAGCGGGGCGCCGCGGTACAGAAGCTGGGCCCGGAGCGATCCGTCCGCAGCATCGGGCAGACGCACGAGCTCCAGCGGGAGTCCGAGCACGCGGTCGACCTCGTCGCCGGTTGCATCCGGCGATCGCAGCAGGGCTTTGGCGCACCGCTGATAGACCTCACGGCCGGCCTCGCTCGACTCTCCGCGTTGCGCCCGCTCGCTGACGATCCGGTCGAGCCCCTCCTCCCGGAGGTACGCCTCGAACCGCTCGGCCGTGAGATCGTTGCGAAGATGGTTGGACTCGTAGACGAGCACCTGCAGGTCGTCGTCGGCGGCCCGCGTCAGGCTGACCGCGGCGCCGGACCGGCCCACCACCTTCGTCTCGCCGTCGCCGTCAACGAGTGTGAAGCGTTTGATCATCGATGTCTGCCGGGCGACGGGCGTTCCGGCGAACCGCTCGCCGTGAAGAAGATGAACCTGCACGAGATCACCCGCGTCAGGCGCGAAGGTCGAAGGGGCGATCCAGAATTCGTGGGCCGAGACCGGCGGCACGAGGAAGACGGCGAGTAGAGCGATCGGTCCAAGCAGAAGAGCACGCATCGGTTGATTCCTCGACGGTGGTTTGACTGGTGAAGGAAAACGATCCCCGGGAGCGGGGCCCCCCGGGGATCGTCTGGGGATCAGCCGCCGGGAATGCCGGTGCCGAACGCGGCGAGCACGGTGAGCAGATCGACGAAGTCGACCTGACCGTCGCCGTTCACGTCACCGACGATGCCGGTGGGGTCCTTGCGGTTGAACGTGCCGGCGTTCGGCGTACCGCCGTACGGGAACACCTGGTTGTACAACGCGTCGTTGGCGGCGACGTTGTCACCGACCACGACGATCGGGTCGTAGCTGGGACCGCTCGCAACCGCGGTGAGCGCGACGTCGATGACGTCATCGCCGAACCGGCGACCGTTCGGCCAGCCGCTGGAGATGCCGTCGGTCAGGTCGCCTCCGATGAAGCCGAGGCGGCTGAAACCATCCTGACCCGCGAGCGTGACGGGGCCGGTGGTGGTCACCACACGAAGCACGTCGGGAATGAAGACGGCCACGAGGTCATCCCGGCCGGACGTCACGAAATCGGTGCCGTAGACGAAGTTGATCAGCCCGGCGAGCTCCGAATTTTCGGCGTACGCGGCGAACTGCGCATCGTCGACGGGCGACGTCACGTTGTAGTTGTCCTTGTCCTCCAGCGCCACGAGCGCTTCGTTGAAGACGGGATTCCCCATCCGGTTGACCTGGATGAAGTCGCCGCTCGTGATCACCGTGCCATCCTTCTGGATGAGACGGAACTCGGGACGGCTCACGGTCGCGTAGACGCCAACGCCCTGCTGCGGCCCGAAGAACGGCAGCGTCATGTCGTTGGTGGGCACCATCGAGAGCGGAATCTGGATCGCGTAGGAGAGGACGTTGAATCCCTTGAAACCATCCACGCCGTTGCCGTCCTGACCGAGCCCGTCGCCGAGATCGCCGTTGTTGTCGAGGATGCGAACATCGAGCAGATCGAAGACACCGGGGATGTCGGCGTAGAAACCGTCCTCGCGGGGGCCGGCAAACACCACTTCGCCGTCGGGCAGATCGCTGATCGCCATGACGGTATAGGGGTCGAGCTCGGCCAGGGTCGCCGCGCCGGAGACGGCGCGTCCGTCCTCGTCGTTGTAGAGCGGCGTCACGTTCTTGCCGGCATTGGGCGGCGCGACCGGGACGCCGCTCGCGATCGTGTTGGAGAAGCCCCCCATCGCGCGGATGATCTTGTACCGCTGGGTGTAGTTCTGCCGGGCGTCGCCGATCATCTGGATCGGCCCCGCCTCGGTGCCGAGGCCGTACGAGAGGATGGTGGCCGGGTTCTTGTACCCGCCGTTCACGTCGGTGAACTCGAAGTCGTACCGCAGCAGCTCCTCGCCCGTCATCGGATGGGCGATGTGAATGCTGTAACGGGCGTCATCGGCGAAGCGGTCGTAGTGGGGTCCGTCACCGGGCTCGGAGAACGGTCGCACCTGCACGACGACGTTCAGGACCTCGGTCCCCGGATCGTCGTACTTGGTGCCGATGAACGCGTACACGTCCGTGATGTTGGCCTGCGGATCCTGCTTGATGAGCGGAGCATCGCTGTGGCTGGCGGCGAGCGTGACCGAGGTCACCGCTCCGGTGAGGGCGAAGGACAAGCCCCGCACCGCCCCGCGGGGGGACGGCCGTCGTCTGTGCTGAAACATGAGATGTAGCTCCCTGCACGAAAGAAGAGATGGAGGCCCGCGGCGGCCCACTTCGGTGGGCGGATGTCAGCCTCGGGCCCGTCTGCAAGGTCTACGGAGCCGATGAACCGATGGATTGAAACGAAAGCACGAAAAAATGCCCGACGAGACCGCCCCCCGATCATCATCCGGCCCGGATGCCGAAACGCTCGGTGCCCTGCGAGACGAGCTGGACGCGGTCGACCGCGCGTTGCTCGAGTCGGCGGCACGGCGACGCACGATCGTCCGCCGCCTGGCCGCGGCGAAGATGGATGCCGGTGGAACGCAGCCGCTCTTCGATCGCACGCGCGAACGCGTCGTGTACGAACGGGCGGAGGCAGCGGCGGGCGAGCTCGGTCTCCCGCCGACGCTCGCCCGGGCCCTGATGGGCGTCATCGTCGAGGACTCGCACCAGGTGCAGGAGACGCTCATCGTCGAGGCCGCGAGCCGGACCCCGCTGGATGCAGTTGCGCGTCCTCGCCTCCTCATCGTCGGCGGCGGCGGACGCATGGGGCGACGCCTGCGCGACGCGTTGCGGGAACGCGGACATACCGTCGACACGCTCGAGCTCGGAGATGGCCGGGACCGCGTCGCCGCGGTTGCCGATGCGGACATCGTCGTCATCGCGGTGCCGATGACCGACGCGGAGCCCGTGACGCGCGAGCTTGGACCGCACGTTCGCCCGGACGCCCTGCTGTGCGACATCAACAGCCTCAAGGTCGGCGTGTGCCGGGCGATGGAGGAAAGCTGCCGGGGCGAGGCGATGGGGCTGCACCCCATGTTCGGCCCCGGGGTCTGGTCGTTGCGACGTCAGAAGGTCGTCGTGTGTCCCTTGCGCGAAGGACCACGTGCCGCGTGGCTCCGGAAGGAGCTTGCGTCGATGGGCGTCGAGCTGATCGACACCGATCCCGTGACGCACGACCGGATGATGGCGATCGTGCAGGTGCTCGTCCACTTCTCGACACTCGTCATGGGTGACGCCTTGAGACGCACCGGAGTGTCCGTGGAAGACAGCCTCCGGTTTACGAGCCCGATCTACCGACTGGAGCTTGCGTTTGTCGGTCGCCTGTTCACGCAAGACCCCGACCTGTACGCGGAGATCGAGATGTCGAACCCGCAGGCGGCGGAGATGCGACGCTGCTTTCGAAACGCCGCCGATGAGCTCGATCGCATCATCGCGGACGCCGATCACGCGGCGTTTCGACGCCGATTCGAGGACATCGCGGTCTACTTCGAGTCGTTCGGTGACGAAGCAATGCGTCTGTCGGAGCAGATCATCGACACGCTCGTCCGCCAACCCTGAAGGGAGCGAGTTTCGACCGGTTCTTTCCGGGCTCGCGCTCAGCGCACGGCGGCGTTCATCCGATAGCTCTCCTGGAGCGGCCCCGCGTCGGAGCCGTCCGTGGGGAACAACCGAGAACGGAGCGTGTGATGGCCGTCGAAGCGCCCAGCCTCATCGATCACCTCATCGACATTGCGCTCGGAAAGGCGACGCCGACCGACGACGAGGTGGAGAACCGCCGCACCCGACGCACCGAGCAGGAGGGCCTGCTCGCCCTGGTCCAGTGGACGCCGTCGGGGGGCAAGAGCATCACGACGACCGTCCGGTGCAAGAATATCGGTCCCAGCGGCATGTGCCTCACCTCGAGCTACATGCTCCACGTCGGCCACGAGGGCGTGGCCCTGCTCCGACGGACGTCCGGCGCGCACGTGCTCCTTGGCGTCCGCGTCGCGCACTGCCGTTACGTCGGCAACATGACGCACGAGTCGGGCGTGGAGATCATCCCGCCCTCGGCCAGCTTCACGCTCGACGACTTCAAGGACGAGCGGGGCGAGCTGCCGGAGCTGTGCCTGGCCGCCTAAGGCGACGCCGAATCGCCACCGGCACGGCCGCGGACACGGACGCGGACACGGGCACGGACACGGCCGCGGACACGGACGCGGGCACGGACGCGGGCACGGACGCGGACACGGACACGGACACGGACGCGGGCACGGACGCGGACACGGACGCGGACACGGCCACGGACGCGAACCCGGCCGCGGACCCGGACCCCCACCACGACCCGATGCCGAAGCCGCGCAGCGGCGCCGGCGAGGAGTCGCGGACGCGGTCACGGTCACGCCCACGGACGCGGGCACGGACGCGGGCACGGACGCGGGCACGGACGCGGACACGGTCGCGGGCACGGACGCGGACACGGACGCGGGCACGGACGCGGACCCGGACGCGGTCACGGACGCGGACGCGGGCACGGACGCGCCCACGGACGCGGACACGGACGCGGACACGGACGCGGGCACGGACGCGGACACGGACGCGGGCACGGACGCGGACACGGGCACGGACGCGGGCACGGACGCGGACACGGCCACGGTCGCCGCCCCGGCACCCACCAACCTCACCCAATAATCGTCCGCCGCCGCTTCACGTAATCCCACAGCACGAACCGATCGAGATCACGCCCCCCCGTAAAGAAGACGCGACCCTCGGTCGCCTCCACCATCCGCTGCGCAAACTGCACGTCCTCCCGCGACTGCGACCAGTTCGGGAGCAGGAAGATGTTGATCGTCATGCCTTCCTGCGCGCACCGGTGCGCTTCACGCATCGTCGCCTCTTCCGTCCGCGGGTCCGGCGGGTAGAGCAGGAACAGCTCCTCACCCTCGAAGTGCGCGGTGGGCAGGCCGTCGGTGATGAGGATGATCTGCCGGTTCGGCGTGTCCTGCACGCCGAGGATCTGGCGGGCGAGCTGGAGACTGTGCTGGATGTTCGTGAAGTGCGGCGGGATGTCGAGCTCGCTGATCCGCGGATCCGACATGTCGGCCCGCAGCCGCACGACGGGCTCGTAGATGGTGACCGGCTTGGGCATGAGCGACGGCACCTCGGCGATGCGCCGCGGCTTCCCGAAGCTGTACATCTCGATGAACTGGAGGAAGTCGCCGGGGTACTCGCGACGGATCAACCCGTCGAGGGCGAGGCCCATGCGTTTGCAGGCGACGTACAGCCCGTTGTAGCGCATCGACCCGCTCATGTCCATGACGACCGCGGTCGCGCACTTGGGCGTGTTCCGAGTCTGGTGGATCTCGATGTCTTCGGCGTCGACACGCAAGCGTCGATCGGTTGACGGCGATCGGGAGGACCGCCGCACCAACGCGTTGATGATCGACTGCGACGCGTCCATGTGCGCGATCGAATCGCCAAACTCGTACGGACGCGTGCTCGGCATCTCGACGGCGCCGTCCCCCTCGATCGGGCCGAGATGCCGACCGCTGCGGGCGGCCTGGAGATCGTTGAAGATGTGCTCCAGCAACCGCGACTGGAAGATCCGCATCGCCTTCGGGGTGATCTGGTACCCCTCGCGGGTGAACTCGA
Source organism: Phycisphaerales bacterium (assembly GCA_013003065.1). Taxonomy (GTDB): domain Bacteria; phylum Planctomycetota; class Phycisphaerae; order Phycisphaerales; family SM1A02; genus JABDLI01. Next base: position 13,976 of record JABDLI010000063.1, read on the forward strand.
TGCCCTGCTGCTCCGCCGTCTCCCGCAGGTAGTCCTGCACCATCTGCTGGAGCGCCGACAGCTGCTCGAGGTCGCCGGGTTCGGCGAACTCGGACATCGCCTCCATGTCGATGACCGCGATCTGCGCCGACTCGCGGGCTTCCCGGAGCTGCTCGAGCAGCTCGTCGATCCGCTCCAGCTCCGCCTTGACCTTGAGCGCCTGCGGCACGGTCATCGGCTCGCGCCCGGTGAACGTGTAGGTGGCCACCAGCTCGTCCACCTGGTACTTCTCACCGAGCTCCTCGACGAGCTGCACGAGCTCGGCGGCAAACGGGGGATCGTCGTGTTCGACCCGGTACCACAGCCGCTCGAGGTCACGCAGCTGCTCCTCCTGCACCTCGTCGCGGAATGTCCTCTCGAGCGCGGGCGGCGGCCGCATCGACGCGGCGTGATCGTGAAAGACCCGGCGGGCGGTGCGTTCGACCGCCTTGGTCTCGAACCGCGCGAGGATCTTCCGCTTGCGTTCCTCGAGCATCGCGATCAGACCGTCGATCGTCGGACCGAGCCCCTTGATCTGGCTGGGATCGAGGCGGATCGCCCGCGCCAGCTCTTCCTCGGTGAGCCGCCGGGTCGAGCCGAATGCCAGCCAGTGGTCGAAGGCGCCGCTGACCATGTCCGGCGGCGGCTTCGTGGGCGAGGGGAACGCCTTGGGGTCGTAGCCCTGGTAGGTGTGGATGACGCCACCGAGGAACGGCGGCTCGGGCGGCGGTGTCGCGCGGTCAGATCTCATACTCGATCCGCCCGTGCCGCTCTCCGCGCGAGATCCGGTCGGTGACGTAGAGCCCGGCGAGGACGAACTCCATGCACGACGCGCGGACGGCTCGATCCTCCGCCGCGTTGACCTCGAACGCCTTCTCCCAGACGGCCGGCACGCGACGCATGCGGTCGGCGTACGCGGTCGAAGGGAGCATGTCGCCCACTTCGATCTTGACGCCCTTGCCGAAGACGTCGCCGATGTCGTCGAGCCCGTAGTCGTCCACGTATTCCTCGAACACCGTCCGCACCGCATCCGCCACGATCGACTCCAGCACCTGGTGCTCGGTCATCTGGTGCGAGCCGAGAAGGTCCAGCTCGAGCTTGCCGACGCTCGAAGCGTGCAAGTGAGCAAGATCGCTGATCCGGGGCACGGCCGGGGTCTCGCCGAGACGAATCGCCCGCTGCCGCGCGTTCGCGATCATCGTCGCGTAGTTGGCGATGCTGAACCGCGCGCTCACCCCTGACTGGTGATCGACGTAGTTGCTCTGGCGGGCGTTGATGCTGATCTGCTCGACGATCTCTTCCATGAACGGCGGCACCAGGACCGGGTAGTCGCCATCGAGGGAGACGTTCGCCTCCTGCCGCATGATCGCGATGCCCATGTCGCGCTCCGGCGGGTAGTGGGTCTGGATCGTCGAGCCGATGCGATCCTTGAGTTGCGGAATCACCTTCCCGGAGCGGTTGTAGGTGGCGGGGTTGGCGGAGAACAGAATGAGGACGTCGATGTCGAAACGGATCGGGTACCCGCGGATCTGGACGTCACGCTCCTCCAGGATGTTGAAGAGCCCGACCTGTACCAGCTCGTCGAGGTCGGGCAGCTCGTTCATCGCGAAGATCCCGCGGTGCATGCGTGGGATCAACCCGAAGTGCAACGCCTCCTCCGCCGACATGCTCGTGCCCGAGACGAGCTTCGCGGGATCGATCTCGCCGACGATGTCGGCGAACTTCGTGCCGGGCGAGAGCCGCTCTGCGTAGCGATCGTCCCGGTGCCACCAGGCGATCGGGATGTCACGCTCGGGGTGATTGCGAACGAGGTCGCGTCCGAGGCGGGTGATGGGCGCGAGCGGATCCTCGTGGACGGCGCACGCCGGGATATCGAGATACGGCACGTATTCGTCGAGGAACCGGGTCAGCTGACGCATGAGCCGGCTCTTCGCCTGCCCCTTCTCACCCAGGAAGAGCAGGTCGTGTCCGGCGATGATCCCGTTCGCGATCTCCGGAATCACCGTGTCGTCGTACCCGATGATGCCCGGGAAGAGCGTCTCCCCCGCCGCCAACGCGGTGACGAAATTCTCCCGCAGCTCTTCCTTGACCGGACGCGACCGCCACCCGCTCGCGCGGAGCTCGGCCAGGTTGGCGGGAAGCGTATCGATGCTCGGGGTCGATGCGGGCACGGGGCACCTCGGGGGGGACATGGTAGGACGTTCGCCGGCGAACGCGGCGGAGATGCAGCGACATCTCCGCCCGTCTCGACGCGTCTTCATCCATCGCGTTGCCGGGCACCGGGACGCCCGCGGCCCCGCCTCACACCACGCCCTGGTCCATCATCGCGTTGGCGACCTTGAGGAAGCCCGCGACGTTGGCGCCGACGGCGTAGTTGCCGGGTGATCCGTACTGATCCGCCGCGTCGGCCGACTGCTGGTGAATCGATCGCATGATGCTCTTGAGCTTGTCGTCGACCTCTTCGCGTGTCCACTGGTACCGCATGCTGTTCTGCGTCATTTCCAGGGCGGAGACGGCGACGCCGCCGGCGTTGGCGGCCTTGGCGGGCCCGAACAGCACGCCGGATTCGATGAGCAGATCCTGGGCCTGGGGCAACGTCGGCATGTTGGCACCTTCGACGACGAGACCGACCTTGTTGCCGATGAGATGCTCGGCATCCGTTCGGTTGATCTCGTTCTGCGTCGCGCAGGGGAACGCCGCGTCGGCGTCGACGCCCCACAACGGGTTGGACCCCGAGGACGCGTCGGCGGCGGTGTACGTCGCGCCCTTGAACTGATCCGCGTACTCCTTGATGCGGCCACGGCGGACGTTCTTGAGATCCATGATCCACTTGAGCTTGTCGCGATCGATGCCGTCGGGATCGTGCACGAAACCGCCCGAATCCGACACGGAGATCGGCGTCGCGCCGAGATCGAGGAGCTTCTCGCAGGTGAACTGCGCGACGTTGCCCGATCCGGAGACGAGACACCGTTTCCCCTCGAGCGACTTGCCCACCGCCTCCAGCATCGCGGCCGCGAAGTAGACGGTTCCGTAACCGGTCGCCTCGGGGCGGATGAGGCTGCCGCCCCAGCCGTAGCTCTTGCCGGTGAGGACGCCGGTGAACTCGTTCGCGAGCCGCTTGTACTGCCCGAACAGGAAACCGATCTCGCGCCCGCCGACACCGATGTCGCCCGCCGGCACGTCCGTGTCGGGGCCGATGTGTCGGAAGAGCTCCGTCATGAAGCTCTGGCAGAAACGCATGACCTCGTTGTCGGAGCGGCCCTTCGGGTCGAAGTCGCTGCCGCCCTTGCCGCCGCCGATCGGCAGCGTCGTCAACGCGTTCTTGAAGATCTGCTCGAACCCCAGGAACTTGAGAATGCTCAAGTTGACGCTGGGATGGAATCGCAGCCCGCCCTTGTAGGGACCGATGGCGCTGTTGAACTCGACGCGGAACCCGCGATTGACATGCACTTCGCCGAAGTCGTCGACCCACGGAACGCGGAACTGAATGACCCGCTCCGGCTCGACCACCCGCTGAAGGACCTTGCCGCTCTGGAACTCCGGGTGGCGCTCGAGCACGCCGCTGAGCGATGCGGCCACCTCCTCGACGGCCTGCAGGAATTCCTCCTCGTGCGTGTTGCGTTCACGCACCTCGGCCATGAATGCGTCCACCAGGGACGACCCGGCTTGCGTCTTGGCTCGATCCTTCACCAGCATCGTGGGGGCTCCATTGGAGAGGGTCAGGCTTCCCGTCCGCAGCGGTCTCGGTCCACGGCGACGAGGAAACCCATCATAGTGCCGCGACGGGTCCCCAGCCGCCACCGCCGGGCGTGCAGAGCCAGAGACGATCCCCCGGCTCGACCCGACACGCCGCGCAGGAAGCCAGCGGCTCGCGGCCGCCATCGGCCCGCTCGACCCACTGCCGGCCCGGCTCCCCCGGCCCTCCCCCTTGGGCCCCGGGCGGGCCGGTGGTCCGATGCTGCGACAGGATCGACACGTCGAGCGCGGCCAGAAAGCGGTAGCACCGGACGATGCCGTCGCCGCCGCGGAACCGCCCCTCGCCACCCGATTCACGCCGGATCGCGAACTGCTCGACCCGCACCGGAGCCCGACGTTCCAGCAATTCCGCATCGGTGATGCGGGTGTTCGTCATGTGCGTGTGCACGGCGTCGGCGCCGTCGAATCCCGGACCGGCGCCGGAACCACCGCCGACCGTCTCGTAGTACGCGAAGCGATCGGCGCCAAAAAGCACGTTGTTCATCGTCCCCTGGCTGGCCGCCGCGAGGCCGAGCGCATCGACCAGCACCTCGACGACACGCTGGCTCGTTTCGACGTTGCCGCCGACGACGGCGGGGTCGCGAGCCGGATTTCCGCTGAACGTGGGATTGAGAAACCCGGGCGGAATTCCCAGATCGATCGCCCGGAGCAGGCCCTCGTTGAGGGGCAGGTCCGCCCCGGCGAGGAGACGCGCGACGTACATGACCGCGCTGCTCACGACGGCGGCCGGGGCATTGAGGTTGCCGGGGTGACGTCCCCCGCTGCCGGCGAAGTCGATCCGCAGCCGCTCCCCGTCGATCTCCACCCGCACCCGCAGCGGCGTGCCGTCGTCGAGCGTCGCGCGGCTCTCCCGAACGCCGTCGGGGCGGCGCGCGATCGCGTGACGCAGCAGACGCTCGGCCCGCCCGGTGATGGACCGCATGTGCGTCGCGACGACGCCCGCGCCCAGCTCGGCGGCCAGGCGGCACACGCCGAGCGCCGCATGCTGATTCGACGCGATCTGCGCCCGGAGATCGGCCATGTTCTCCGCGATCATGCGGGGCGGCTCCGGCGTCGCGCGAAGCCACGACGCGAACGCCTCGAGCCGGTCGACGCCGCCGCGCACGAGCAGCGTCGGCGCGATGACGACGCCCTCCGCTGCGAGGTTCGTCGCATCCGGCGGCATCGAGCCCGGCCGCGCGCTGCCGACGTCCGCGTGGTGCGCGCGGCACGCGGCGTACCCGAGCCGGACGCCATCCTGATCGATGGGCGTGACGACCGTCAGGTCCGGGAGATGCGATCCGCCGAACCCGGGGTGGTTCGTCAGCACGACGTCGCCCGGAGCGAGCGGAGTTGCCGCCACCACCGCCCGCACGCACTGCCCGAGCGCGCCCAGGTGCACGGGAATGTGGGGCGCGTTCACGATCAACGTGCCGTCGGCGTCGAGGATGGCGCACGAGAAATCCAGCCGCTCCTTCACGTTCGTCGACAACGCCGTGCGTTGCAGCCGATCCCCGGCCTCGGCCGCCAGGGCGCCGAGCCGGTGGGCGAACAGCTCTTCCGCCGCGACCGCGGGCGTCGCGGTTCGGTCGGACGCGGCCGGCGTTTCCCGGTCACGAGACGCGATCAGCGTTCCCGACCGGTGGGAGCGGGACACCCACCCCGGCGGCAGAACGAAGACGCTGCGGGGCTCGACGATGAGACACGGTCCGCGGACGGGCCGGTCCACGGGAACCGCGCCCCGTTCGTACACCGGCACGCGACGCCGCTGACCCCCGAACCACGCGTCGGCGTGCGTCGCAGCGCTGGCCGTCCGGGACGACCCGGGCGTCGCGTCCGGTCCCGGCTCGGGCTCCGGCTCCGGCGGGTCGCCCACGCCGAGCACGACGGCCGCGACGATGATCCGGATCGATTCGACCTCGACGGCCGCGTCGCCGACCGTGTGCCCGAACCGCTGCTCGTACGCACGCTGGAAGGCATCGCGGAGTCACGCGATCGCGTCGGCCTCGACGTCCAGCCCGTCCTGCTGTCCCACGCGGCGGAGCGTGGCGAGACGACGCACCACCTGCGGGGTTCCGTCGACGCCCTCCGCGGCCACCGCCGCGATCCCGCGCTCGGCGAGCGTCGCGAACCGCGCGGGCAGCTCGGGCTCGACGTCGTCCAGCCGCGCGAGGACCTGGCTCTGCTCGATGCGTTCGATCCGCGTCTCCCCCAGACCGGCGGCGCTCAGCAACGCGGCTTCCGCCGGGACGACGACCGTGTCGATCCCGAGCCGCTCGGCGACGGCGCACGCGTGCTGGGGACCTGCGCCGCCAAAGGCGACGAGCGCGCATTCCGCGGGGTCGTGGCCACGTCGTTCGGACACGCGGGCGATCGCGGACGCCATGCGTTCGTCGCCGATCGCCAGCAACCCCGCGAGGACGGCGTCGGCGTCGGGTCGCGTCCCCCGCTCGCGGGCAAGCGTCTCCAGCAGTGTCTCCAGACACGCGTCGGCGGCCGCGGGATCGACGGGAATCGCGAAGCGCGCCGGATCGAGTCGCCCCAGCAGCAGGTTCACATCGGTCAACGTCAGCGGGCCGCCCGCGTCGTAGCACGCCGGCCCCGGCTCGGCGCCGGCGCTGTCCGGCCCGACCTCGAGCCCGCCCGCCCGCAGGCGGCAGATCGACCCGCCTCCCGCGGCGACGGTCTCGATCGCGAGCGCCGGCGCGAGGGCCCGCACGCCTCCGACCGAATGCTCGAACTGGTATTCGTACGCGCTGCCGTACCGGAAGACGTCGGTGCTTGTTCCGCCCATGTCCAGTCCGATGACCCGTTCGAAGCCGGCGGCGCGGGCCGCGCTGACCGCGCCGACCACGCCGCCGGCCGGCCCGCTCAGCAGACTGTCCCGCGGGCGGTAGTGCGCAGCGCCCACGAGGCCGCCGGCGCTCGTCAGGACGTGGAGCGTATCGCCCCGCCGCGTGACGCCGACGGCGTCGAGGTAGTCGCGGATTGCCGGCGTCAGATACGCATCGATCACCGCGGTCTCGGCCCGCGGGAGAATCCGAACGAACGACGCCGCGTCCGACGACCGCACGACCGTCGTGAACCCGAGCGACCGCAGCGTCTCCGCGAGCGTGATCTCGTGCGCCGAGTTCAGATCGCTGTGCATGAGCGCGATCGCCGCCGTGTCGATGCCCTGCTCCCGCAGACGGCGGGCCGCCGGCGTGATCGCGGCGACGTCGAGCGGACGCACGACGGATCCGTCGGCCCCCAGCCGCTCCGGCACCTCGATCACCGCCGCGGGGAGGGGCGACGGCCGCTCGATCTGCAGGGCGAAGAGATCGGGGCGACGCTGATCGCCGATCGCGAGCAGATCGCCGAAACCGGCCGTGATGAAGAGCGCCGTCGCCGCTCCCCGCCGCTCGAGCAACGCATTCGTGCCACGCGTGGTCGCGAGGCGAAACGCGCACGGCGGGAGCGGGCCGTCGATCGGCGTGCTCGTCACCAGGTGCGCCGCCAGCCGCGGCGCGGGGAGACCCGTGCCGATCTCGACGGCCACGCCGGCGTCGACGCCCTCGGGACGCGGCCCGCCGAGCGTGACCCAGCCCGTGGCCGGGTCGAAGCGCGTGACCGCGGTCGCCGCCGCGTGCCCGGTGCGGCGCAACCGGCCTCCGGTGAGGACATCGACGACGAGCGGAGGGCTCGACGCGAGACGGAGGCGATTCGAAGCGGTGGTCTCGATCACCCGACCCCGCACGACCGACGTCGAGAGCACCTTGACGGTGTGACGCCGCCCCTCCGGATCGACCGCGATGCAGTCGGTGAAGGTCCCTCCCGTGTCGACCCAGATGTTCCAGCGTTCCGCCACCGGGCGGGCAGTGTATCGACCGGTGGCCGCCCCCGTCGGGTCAGGCCGTCAGCCGCTCACGCGCCAGCCACCGGTGGAGCGTCGAGCGGTGGACGCCCAGCGTCGTGGCCGCCCGGCTCACGTTGCCGCCGCTGTCGGCGAGCGCTTCCCGCATCGCGACGGTCTCCAGCCGCCGGAGCCGATCGGAGCCGCGATCGCGCTGCGGCGCGACCTGCAGGCGGAACTGTCCCCACGCGCGAAGATCGTCTGGTGTCACGGTGTCGTCGGGACACAACGCGTACAGCCGTTCGAGCACGGTGCGAAGCTCCCGCACGTTGCCCGGCCACTCGTGGCGTTCGAGCCGCTCCACCGTCTCCGGCAGCAGACGCAGCGGTGATCGCCCGTGCAGCTCCGCCAGCTCACGCGAGCACACGTCGAGCAGACGCGGCACGTCCCGTCGCCGCGCCCGCAGAGGGAGCAGCTCGAAGTGGATGACGTTGAGGCGATAGAAAAGGTCCATCCGGAACCGACCCTCGGTCACCCGATCGGGGAGCGAGCAGCCCGTCGCCGCGATCACGCGGACATCGACCCGTTGCGGGGCCGCGGCGCCGACCGGTTGCACTTCACGCTCCTCGAGGAGCCGCAGCAAACGTCGCTGGACGAGCGCCGGCAGATCGCCCACCTCGTCGAGAAACAGCGTGCCGCCCTCGGCCGCCCGCACGAGCCCTTCGTGCGCGCGGCTGGCGTCCGTAAACGCCCCGAGCTCGTGACCAAACAGATGGCTGTCCACGACGTCGGCGGGAATCGCGCCGCAGTTCACAGCGACGAACGGCCGTCCGGACCGCGGCGAGTGGTCGTGAATCCAGCGGGCGAGGTACCCCTTGCCGGTGCCGGTCTCGCCGGTCAGCAGGAGCGAGCATTCGGTCGAAGCCACCCGCGCCGCCCGGTCCCAGCGGACGGAGGCGACGGTCTGTGACGGTCCCGGCTTGACGAGGCCCTGAGCCAACGAAGAGTCCCTCTCTCACCCTGGGAGGGTGACCGAACGAACGGGACTCTCTCTCTTCTCTGGGGTCCTTCTCGACGCCCCAGGGGTCAATCTACCAGGGGCGGAGGCGGCGGGGCAAGGGTTCGTCGTGGGATTTGGGGGGCTGGGGGGTTGAGGTGGGCGAGGGGACCGACTCCTCACACCCTCTCCGGCACCACGAACGGCTCCCGGGACCGCCGCGTCAGCAGCGTGTTCGCCTCATCCGCGCGGAATCCCGTGAACCTCTCCGTCGCCGGATCGAAGTCGAGCCACGGGCCGAACGAGCCATCCGTCGTATCGAGCGCGACGCCATTCTCACGCAGGTGCGATTGCAGCCGTTCGATGGAGTCGCGGGCGGCGGCGTCGCCGCGGAAGCCGTCGCCCATCGCGGCGGCGAGCGCGCGAGGCGTGCCGAGGCGATAGGAGATGTTGCCGAGGTGACACAGCGCGGTCGACAGGTGCCCGTCGAGCGGGCTCGCGCTCACGCTCGCCGGCGTTCCCGCGCGAACCGCATCGAGAAAATCCTGCACGTGGTTGCCGCCACCTTTGAATTCCCTCACGAGCGCGCCGTCGTGATCGAAGACGACGACCTTCGAGTAGCTGCTGCTCACGAGCTTCCCGTGCTCACCGTGAAAGATGACGCCGATGTTGGCGCCGTGGAACGCGGGCGTCTTCAGGCCACGCACTTCGAAAATGAGCTGCTGATCGCCGTAGTCGTACACGGCGATCTGTGAGTTCGGCGTCTCGCCGTCGTCGACGTAGCCGAAGCGTCCGCCGCAGCTCATGACCCGCTTCGGCAGCTCGGTGCGGCCGAGGCCCCACCGGGCGATGTCCATCTGGTGGACGCCCTGGTTGCCGATGTCGCCGTTGCCTGTGTTGAAGACCCAGTGCCAGTCGTAGTGCAGGTTCGTCCGCCGCAGCGGCTCGAGCGTGGCGGGGCCGGTCCAGAGATCGTAATCGAGCGTGGCGGGCGGCGTTTGCGGCGCGGTGACGGCACCGATGCTCTGGCGTCGCTTGTAACACAACGCGTGCACGAGATGGATCTTCCCGAGCCCGCCGGCGTGCAGCCACTGCATCGCCTCCCGCGTGGCGACGTGCGATCGCGACTGCGTGCCGTGCTGGACGACCTTGCCGTACCGGCGGGCGGCGTCGACGACGATGCGGCCCTCGCGCACGTTGTGGCTGATCGGCTTCTCGACGTAGACGTGCTTGCCGGCCTGGAGCGCCCAGATCGTGGCGAGTGAGTGCCAGTGATTCGGAGTCGCGATGGACACCGCGTCGATCGATGGATCCTCGAGCATCCGGCGGAGGTCGCGGTGGTAGGACGCGCCGGGCACGGCTTCCATCGAGGGGCCGATGACGCCTTCGTCGGGATCGCAGATCGCCACGACCTCGGAATCCGGAGACTGCTTGAAGGCTCCGATGTGAGCACGTCCGCGGCCGCGGACACCGATCACGCCGACGCGAATCACCTCGTTGGCCGAACGTCGACGCGGAAGACGCGCCAGCGTCGGCGCGACCGGTCCGGCGATCGCGGCCGTCGCGAGAAGCGAGTGTTCGATGAACCGTCGGCGGGTGTACTGCGTCATCGTCTCGAGACTCCTTCTGCGGCCTTCTCGGGCGAACGCACCACCCGAAAACCCAGGTGGTCGCCGTCCGGCACCCACCAGACCCCCGGGGGCATGGCGGGATCCCGGAGGACCCAGTCGTTGTCGAAGCGAAGCCGCTCTTCTGGCGTCACGCGATCGGCGTCGTCCTTCCACGAGCCTCCGCGAAGCACGGCCCGCTTCGGGTCCGCTTCATCATACGGGGAGAGGCAGTACTCCCAAAGGTTGCCCAGCATGTCGTGCAGTCCACGCCGGTTGGGAGCCTTCCGGCCGACCTCCTGCGTCATGCCGCCGCTGTTGGCGGCGAACCAGGCGTGCTCCTCGAGCGGCCCGGATCGGCCGTCGCCGCAGGCCTGCGTCCACTCGTCTTCGGTGGGCAACCGGTACGAGCGGCCGGTGTTCAGCGACAGCCACCGGCAGTACTGCTTCGCGGCATTCCAGCTCACGCCGACGGCCGGCCGCCGGCCGCCGCCCCAGTCGCGATCGTACGGCTCGACGTCGAGCGGTTTGGAGGGCTTGGTGACGGCATCGACGCCGGGCGGCACGGCCTCCGTCTCCTCGAAATCGCAGTAGAGCAGGAACTCGTCCCACGTCACCTCGTGACGGCCGATCCAGTATTCACCTTCGGGAACCCAGACCATGTCGAACTCGACGACGCTGCCGCGGATCGTTTCGGTGTAGTCGCGGGAGACGGCGGCAGCGGGAGGCCCAGTGGTGACGGCTGCGGAGCAACCGGGGAGCAGGAGGAGGAGAGCGAGGCGTGCGCAGAGCATGCGACGATCGTACGGCGCGAGCCGCGTGGCGTCGAGGACGGACACGGACACGGACACGGACACGGACGCGGACGCGGACCCGGACCCGGACCCGGAACCGTCCGACTCCGATAACGCCTCGCCCCGCCGGCAGGACCGGATCGAACACCCACGGATTCCGCGGATCGCCCGGGTCGCTCAAGCCGCGTCACCGGTGGTTCGACGAATCCGATGGGCGGCGCTCGCGCGCCGGAGGTGCGGCCATACTCGATGGTCGCCCGATCGCGAAGGGGATGCCCAGATGCCGAAGAACGCAATCCGTTTCCTGACCTACGGGATCCTGGGCGGCGCGGCCGTCGTGTCCTTCAGCCTGCCCGACACCGTCACGGTGCCGACGATCCACGCGGCCGGCGGCACGGGCGTTCGCCTCACCGGGATCGTCCGGGATTTCCCGGTGACCCACCCGGATTTCAACGTCGTGCCCGCGGACGGAGCGGGTCACTACGCTGGGAACGTGGCCACGCTCCTCGGTGACGATGGCCGCCCGCTGCAGGTTCACGGCGTGAGCAACTTCACGATCGAGTTCGGCAAGATCGTGCCCGGAATCCCCTACGCGGCGCGAGCGACCGTGCTCGGGGCGGAGATCACCTCGGGCATGGATCCGATGCCGGTCACCATCCAGGCCGCGACCGACACCGAGACGTTCGACCCATTCGGAGACCCCAACGATCCGGTCGCCGCGACGGTGAACGACGGCGCCAACCCGCGCGACTACGTGTTCTCGCTGACCGACGTCTACTCGGCCGAGACGCCGATCGCCATCACCGCGACGAGCTGGGTCGAGGGAGCCGGCTCGACCCGGTGCGGGTTCGACACCGTTTTCACGAACGAGGGATCCGACGCGGACAGTCGCCAGGTCGCGACCCGGATCACGCTGTCGTACCCGGGCACCGTGACGAGCATATCCGCCTACGTCTACGGCGCCGAAGACGTCATGTACGGACTCTACGACGACAGCGGCGGCGAGCCCGGGACACTTCTGACCGAGACCGTGAACGGTGAGTCACCGAGCAGCTGGGGCTGGTGGACGCGACCGGTGACGCCAACCTGGCTGCCGGCCGGGGACTACTGGCTGGCGATCGGTCAGGATGAGTCCTTCCAACGCTTCCGGTTCGTCGCCGGCGGCGGGGAGACGCGGACCAACAATCACGACGCCGAGGACAACAACGGTTTTCAGTCCACGTGGTCGGGCACGGCGACCAGCTCGAACAGGCGACTGAGCATCTATGCCAACATCACGCCGGATGCCGGAGCCTACGCCCCCCACATGACCGTCAGCTCCGGAGACGACTCGCCGTACGTCATCGTGCTCAAGGACGGCGATCCGGTGCCTGCCGTCCCGAGCTTCGGTGATCAAAGCACGATCGCCGACTTCGTCGCGCCGTACGTCGATCTCGACACCGACCAGATCACGCTCGCCGACAACCAGGCGATCTACCTGTTCGAGCTCGGCACCACCGACCTCTCCTCGCCCTCCGCCGACTTCCAGGACCTGGTCGTGATGCTCACGCTCGCCACCGACCCGGTCTACTTCTTCGCGTCCGGCAGCGGAGCCGACGGCCTCGAGCCCGTCGGCTTCAAGGT